>DASQIW010000190.1:0-62829 GCA_035631375.1 Streptosporangiaceae bacterium | reverse complement strand
CGGTCGGCCGTATCTGCCAGTGCCGCGGCAGTGGCTGGCACTGCCGCGGCAGTGGCTGGCGCTACCGTGCTGTGTGCCGTGGCATCGATGACTGGCCGGACGCGGTCGGCCCTAGACCTGTTGCGGAAGATCCAGCCACCGACGACGCCTGCTGCGAGGCCGCCGATGTGAGCCTGCCAGCCGATGCCGTTGTGCGGGAGAAGGACGGTGAACTGGTAGGCAAAGCACAGCGCCATGACCAGGCCCAGCAGGATGTCGACGCCGCGGCGATCGAAGAACCCGCGCACCAGGATGTAACCGAGGTAGCCGAAGACCACGCCGCTGGCGCCAGCGCCGATGGTGTTTCCTGCGCCGAAGAACCATGCAGAGAACCCGCTGACGAGAATCACCAAGCCCGTCAGGCCCAGGAACCGGACGACGCCGCGGTAGGCGGCCAGGAACCCGAAGATGAACAGTGGGCCTGAGTTGCTCTCGATGTGCGTCCAGCTGACATGCAGGAACGGTGCGACCACGATGTCGGGCAGGCTTCGGGCATCGTGGGGGCGAATTCCATAGTTGATGGTGAGCTGATAGTGGTCGGCCGCATTGGCTAGCTGGATTATCCACAGGATGGCCAGGAAGCCGACCATGACGAACAGGGCTTTGCGGGCCTCGGCCAGCAAGGATTCGGCGTCCCCGGCGCGCACTGTCCAGGGTCGGTGCCTCGTGCGCATGTATGACTCCCCGCTCTCCGCCGCCGCAGGCGCACCCCTTACTCCCGCGGCCTGACAACAAGCTAGTCCGAGGCTGGGTGCGCAGGGAGGACAACCGCGACTCATCTCGTGGCGAACCCAGGCCATACCGGGCTGAAACTGCTGGTCTGGCCCTGAAATCATGCGTGTGCCGGGGCCGGGCCGGTGCCATCCGGGGGATTCTGGCGGGTTGCCCTCCTGGGCTCATGCTGCCCGGTTGAGGGCTGAGGAGCCCAGCAAAGTGCTATTACGCTCAGTAATTGTGACGGTACGTATTGCCAAACTGTGATCTGCGCGACCCTAAGTCTTCGTATTCTGGCTTGTCTTTTTCCGCGGAAACGCTTGGTCGGGAGCGCTGATTCTGGCAACGTTATGCGGCGACGGTCCTGGACACAAGATCAGCGTCCTTGGTTTGAGCGCCAGGAACGCCGTGCCAGTCGGCCGTCATGCGACTCGCTGCCCTGTGCCGCAGCGGTCCGCGCTCCGGGCGACCCGCCCGGCAGCGCTTGGCCGACGGAAGGACCGCATTGTCACAGCACCGTAGGCGTTCGCCCGCCGCAGGTGCGCCGCGTATTCCGGCTACAGCACAAGCTCGTTCGCGCAGTCGGCGCCGCCCGCGGCATCGGCGAGTGGGCGTATTCCTTGTTACGGCGGCCGCAGCGACGGTCGCGGTGGTCGCTGGCGCGGTGATTGTGATCATTGGCAGGCCCCAATCCTTTGCCGACCCGCTGGGTGCGGCCATTGCTCAGGTATCGGCGGGCAAGACCGGAGCGTCGCTGATCCAGGAGCGCCAGCGGGTGATCCTCGAGGACGCGGCCACCCAGTCGTTCAGCGTCACGAGCAAGCCGAAGATCAGCATCATTGCTCCGCCCAGTGCTGGCGCACCGATCGTCAACGAGCCGGCGCCCAATCCGGCGTCCGCGCAGGGGATTGCCTACAACATGCTGGCCTCGTTCGGTTTCAGCACCAGCCAGTGGGGCTGCCTGGACCAGCTATGGAATAGGGAGAGCGGCTGGCGGTACAACGCGGAGAATCCCAGCGGTGCGTACGGGATCCCGCAGGCGCTGCCGGGCTCCAAGATGGCCACCGCCGGGGCCGATTGGCTGACCGACCCGACCACTCAGATCAAGTGGGGTCTCGGCTACATCAAGTCTCGCTACGGGAACCCGTGCAATGCGTGGTCCATGGAACTGTCTCAGGGCTTTTACTGAGCCTTGGCCGCTCCTCATCATGGCTGCGTTGGGTCACGGGCTTGTCTCAGAATGTGAGATAGGTCATAAAGGTATCTAGGCATTCCGGGGGACAAATGTCTCCGGAAATGGCAGGCTAGAAGATCGATAGCACCCAGCGTGCACCGCGGTGTCCTGTACCAGGACCGTCGCCTTGACCTAGCGGCCCCGCCGCACGCCACTCGCGCCCTTAGAGCGGCGAGTCGTCCCGGGTGACAGCGAGCGCTCCGAGCGCTTGACCAAAGGCCAATTTTGTCCCGGCAATATCAGTCAACCCTTGTCCGCCCACCCATCGACAGCCGCCCACAGCGGCGTCAGCTGAAGTTCATTCGAAAGCCCTCCCGGCTGACGATTTTCGTAGCCGGGTTCACCGTGATAGCAGCCGCCGTGGCGGCGAGCGTCGTCACATTCTGGCCGGCATCCACCTCGCGTCCGGCAGCATTGGCGGTCACGGCCCAGAATCCGCCAATGGCCAGTGCCACTGTGCAGCAGATCGCCCGCATCCGGGCCGCTAGGGATTACCTCACGGACCAGCACCTGGTGGCGCTGGCAATGGCCGCCCCCCGGCGGATCGTGCAGGCGCCGAAACCCAGGCCGACCCACGCCGCTGCAGCACCGGCGCCTGCCACGCGGCAGCCTGCTCCGGCCGTGGCGCCGCCGACACCGAGTGGCTCAGCGCAGCAGATCGCGATGGGGATGCTCGCGTCATACGGTTGGTCATCGAGCCAGTTCAGCTGCCTCGATCCGCTGTGGCAGCGGGAGAGCGGCTGGAACGTCTACGCCGGCAATGCGGACGGTGCCTACGGGATCCCGCAGGCGCTTCCGGGCAGCAAGATGGCGAGCGCGGGCCCGGACTGGCAGACGAGCGCTGCGACCCAGATCCGGTGGGGTCTCGGTTACATCCAGTCTCGATACGGCTCGCCCTGCGCCGCCTGGGCCCACTCGCAGGCGACAGGCTGGTACTAGAAACCGGCTAGGTGCGTCAAGGACGTCGGGCGTCGGCGGCATGCTGCGCTGGCCGGCACTGGTTGCCGGCGCCTGACGTTCGGTGGCCCGAGGCGCGCAGGGCGATCGTGCCCTGGGCAACGTTGACGCCTGCTTCGCGTGCCACCGACGCCCGACGTCCCGTGGGCGCCCAGGGAGGGGCGGCGCCACGCTGACGCCCGCTGCCGCGCCCGGCAGACGTCGGCGCCCGCTCACCGCGGACGCTGGCGGCCGCGGCGTGCGGAGCGGGGCGTAAGCGTGGCATAGACCAGCTTTCGTCCTGCGCGTCTCGGGCCGACGGGCGCATCTGTCCTCGGCCTCTGCCAGCCCCGCGTAGCACGGCGCGGGTGGCGGCGGCCCCGGGTCAGCGAGCTCCGGGTTGGTGGGGGTGGGCCATCGAGGTGACGTCGAGGGCTTGGTCCAGCTGGGCCTCGGTGAGCTCGCCGCGGGCGATGTGGCCGCGGGCTATCACGGTCTCCCGGATGGTCGCGCCCGTCTCGAGCGCGTCGTGGGCAACCGCGGCGGCGGCCTCGTAGCCGATATAGGGGTTGAGCGCGGTCACGATCGCGGGGGAGGACTCGGCGTTGCGGCGGAGCCGGCCCATGTCCGCGCTGATGCCGCTCACGCATTTGTCAGCCAGCGCCACGCACGCCGCGGACAGCAGCCGCAGCGACGACAGCAGCGCGCGCGCCATAACCGGCATCATCACGTTGAGCTCGAGATTGCCGGCCGCTCCGGCGAAGGCCACTGTGGCGTCGTTGCCGATCACTGTCGCGCAGACCTGGCAGACCGCCTCGCAGATGACCGGATTGACCTTGCCCGGCATGATCGATGAGCCGGGCTGCAGATCCGGGATGCGGATCTCGGCGAGGCCGGTGCGCGGGCCGGAGTTCATCAGCCGCAGGTCATTGCAGATCTTGTAGAGGCTGACCGCGATGGTCCTGGTCACGCCGCTCGCCGCAACGAGGCCGTCGCGGGCCCCGGCTGCCTCGAAGTGATTGGGCGCTTCGGTGAGGGGCAACCCCGTCTCGGTCGTCAGGTGATCGATCACTGCCGCCGCGAAACCGGGCGGCGCGTTGAGTCCGGTACCGACGGCGGTTCCCCCGAGCGGCAGCTCGCCGACGTCGCCGAGCACGGCGCGGGCGCGCTGCACGCCGTGGCGCATGGCGGCGGCGTAACCGCCGAACTCCTGGCCGAGGGTCACGGGCGTCGCATCCATCAGGTGGGTCCGGCCGCTCTTGACGGCGTCGGCGAACTCGGCCGCCTTGAGCTCGAGTACATCGGCCAGGTGGCTCAGCGCGGGCAGCAGTGAGGTCACGAATAGTCGCGTCGCGGCCAAGTGGATCGCGGACGGGAACACGTCGTTGGACGACTGGGAGGCGTTGACCTGATCGTTGGGATGCACGGGACGGCCCAGGGCGCGAGAGGCGAGTGTCGCTATGACCTCGTTGGCGTTCATGTTCGACGAGGTCCCCGAACCGGTCTGGAACACATCGACCGGGAACTGGTCGTCGTGCTCCCCGCGCCAGACCTCCTCGGCCGCGTCGCGGATGGCCGACGCGACGTCGCCTGGCAGCAGGCCGAGCTCGCCGTTCACGGCCGAGGCCGCGGCCTTGATCGAGGCCAGGGCTCCGATCAGGTCGCGGGACAGCGTCTCGCCGGAGATCTGGAAGTTCTGCACTGCCCGCTGGGTTTGCGCGCCCCACAGGGCGTCGGCGGCGACTACCACTTCGCCCATGGAGTCGTGCTCCACCCTGAACTCTTCAGGCGCGCCCGCCATCGGGCACCTCCGGTCAGCTAGGTCCGGAGCCGATCGTCAGCAGCGGCGTCCTCGGCGCTGTGACGTCAGCGAAGAAGTCGTTCCCCTTGTCATCCACCACGATGAACGCGGGGAAGTCACGGACCTCGATCCGCCAGACCGCCTCCATGCCGAGCTCGGGGTACTCGAGCACCTCGACCTTGGTGATGGAGCTCTGCGCCAGCTTGGCCGCCGCGCCGCCGATCGAGCCGAGATAGAAGCCGCCGTATTTCTGGCAGGCGTCCGTGACGGCGGCCGACCTGTTTCCCTTCGCCAGCATCACCAGCGAGCCTCCGGCTGCCTGAAAGCGGTCCACGTAGGAGTCCATCCGGCCCGCGGTCGTCGGGCCGAATGAGCCGGACGCGTAGCCGGCCGGCGTCTTGGCCGGCCCGGCGTAGTAAACCGCGTGGTCCCGCAGGTAGGCGGGCATGGGCTGACCCGCGTCGAGCAGCTCGCTGATCTTGGCATGCGCGATATCCCGGGCGACGACCATGGGACCGGTGAGCGCCACGCGCGTTCTGATGGGGTAACGGGTCAGCTCGGCGCGGATCTCGCTCATCGGCCGGGAGAGGTCGATGCGGACGACATCGCCATCCATCTCGGTTTCTGTGGTGTCCGGAAGATACTGTGCAGGGTCAGTTTCCAGGCGTTCGATAAAGACCCCGTTCCGGTCAATCTTTGCCGTTGCCTGTCGGTCCGCGGAGCACGACACCGCGATGGCGACGGGACAGGAGGCGCCGTGCCGGGGCAGCCGGATGACCCGCACGTCGTGGCAGAAGTACTTGCCACCGAACTGCGCGCCGATCCCGGTCCGGCGGGTAATCTCCAGCACCTGCTGTTCGAGCTCGAGGTCACGGAAGCCGTGCGCGTCCATCGAGCCGGACGTCGGCAACGCGTCGAGGTATTTGGCGGATGCGTACTTGGCCGTCTTGAGCGCGTACTCCGCGCTGGTGCCGCCGACCACGATGGCGAGATGGTAGGGCGGGCATGCGGCCGTGCCGAGGGAGCGGACCTTCTCCTCCAGGAACGCGGCCATCCGGGCAGGGTTCAGTACCGCCTTGGTCTCCTGGTAGAGGTAGGACTTGTTCGCCGAACCGCCGCCCTTGGCCATGAACAGGAACTTGTACTCGCTGCCCGCCGTCGCATAGAGCTCGATCTGGGCTGGCAGGTTGCTGCCGGTGTTGCGCTCCTCCCACATCGTCAGGGGCGCGAGTTGCGAGTAGCGCAGGTTGAGCTTGGTGTAGGCGTCGTACACGCCGCGCGCGATGTACTCCTCGTCCCTGCCGTCGGTGAGGACCTGGCCGCCGCGCTTGCCCATCACGATCGCGGTGCCGGTGTCCTGGCACATCGGCAGTACGCCGCCGGCCGCAATGCAGGCGTTCTTCAGCAGGTCACCGGCGACGAACTTGTCGTTGGGAGAGGCCTCCGGGTCATCCAGGATTGACCGCAGCTGGCGCAGGTGCGCGGGCCGCAGCAGATGCGCGATGTCGTGCATGGCCGTCGCCGTGAGCTGGGTCAGCACCTCGGGCTCGACCTGGAGGAACTCTCGCCCCAATGCTTCGCGGACGCTGATGCCGTCGGCCGTGAGCAGCCGGTACTCCGTGCCGTCGGCGGCCGTCGGCAGCAGCTCGGTGAAGCTGAAATCGGGCATAACTCGCACGTCCTCGCGCTGGCAGATCCTCTGATCTTATTTCGGGTGCATGCAAGGCCGATCGCCGTTCACTCGGTAGGAACTTTCCGTTCCCTTGCGGACCGCCCGACCTTGCTAGCGTAACCAGGTGCACAGGGCAGCTGACGGGTCTGGGCTGCGGAAATGGCGCCCATGGATGCTCCTTTGCCTGCTGCTAGGCGCCAGCTACGTGGCCTGGCAGGTCTTCGCCGGAGTCAGTTCCCCAGGCGGATCAGGTCGGCCTGCCTGGGGCGCCTCCTCCCGGCACATCGACGTGCACCCACGGGTTAACCAGCACAGCCATGACGTGACCGGCGGCACGCTGTTCACGATCTCTGGCGACACCACGGGCGCGCCCGGCTCGGCGACGGAGCCCCAGTCAACCGAGCCCCAGTCAACGGAGCCGGCGAGCTACTTTGCCATCCCGGGCTTGTCCGGATCGCCAGCACCGTCGCCAGAATCCGCGCCGACGTCCGCTCAGTCGAGCGCGACACCGACACCTACTCAGCCTGGCCTCCCTCCGCCCTCGACGCCGGCGAGCCCGACCCCCACCCCGGCCCCTGCGCTGTCTGATGGTGCTCCCGCTCTTCCGGCCGGCGTGACCGGGACGTTCGTGGGCATGGAAACCGGCGCTCAGCTTTTTGCCGACCCAGCCTGGCAGAAGTCCAGCGGCGGGCAGATCCAGCCAGCCTCTAGCTGCTCCCTGTGGGGTACGTCCGCCATGTACGCGGACGGCACCTACCTGGACATGTACGTGCCAAAGTCCCCCGCCTGGGAGTGCGCTGCCATCGAATCCCAGGCCGCCGTGGCGCCTGGTCACATCTACCAGATCGAGGAATACATTCCAGCCCTGGTCAACGGCAACATCGCTGACTACCCGAGCTGGTGGATGACGGATACCGGCTGGAATTCCGAGGTAGACATGGCCGAAGCACACGCGTGGGGCGACACCGCCACAGTGAACGGCTCGATGTGCCTGGACGTGCACCTGAGCCAGGGCGCGCATAACACGACGCCCAACTGCCTCACCGAGGCCGCCGGGTGGCACACCTACACGATGGTCTGGGCCGCCACCGGCGCGGTCACTATGTTCTACGACGGCACCGAGGTACGCCCGATTGGCATATCGGGAACCGGGGCGACGGACATGCACATGATCATCTGGAACAACAACAATGGCGGATCAGGCTCTGTCGACTCAACTCTCAAGCTCGCCTACCTGGCTGAGTGGAGCACGTGAGCACGGGCCTGAGTCATTACCTCCTGGCCTTGGACTGACAGTGCGCCAGAGGGCCGCTGCCGCGGGGCGGCAGCGGCCCTCTGGGCCCCTGAACTGAATGCCTAGCCGACGACCTCGGACTCGAGGACCTCGGACTCGAGGATTTCGGCCTCCAGGCTCCCGGCTTTTGCAACCTCGGATGCCGTGATCAAGGCGCGGGCCGGGGCTGGCCCGCTGACCGACGCGCGGTCTGGCTGACGCGGGCTCGCGATCCGGATGGCCACGGCGATTACCAGCAGGGCGACCACGTCGAAGATCGCGGCAGCGGTGAATGACGAGGCCATGCCGTGGACGCGGGCGTGCTGCGCCTGTGCGGCGGCGCTCGCGCCGAGCAGCGGGTGGCTAGCCGCCGCCCGGCTCGCCGTGCCGTAGATGGTGACCAGGATGGCCAGGCCCAGCGATCCGCCGACCTGCTGCATGACGTTGACCATGCTGGCCGCGGCGCCAGAGTCCTGCGGCGGGACGCCGGCCAAGGAGGCCATGGTGAGCGGGACGAAGACCACACCCATGCCGATGCCGAGGAGCAGCATCGGGATCAGCACGCCGGGGAAGTAGCCGGTACCGGTCGTGAGCTGTCCGAGCCAGGCCATGCCGCCGACCACGGGCAGCAGCCCGGCGACCATCAGCGGCTTGGGGCTGAACCGTGTGACGAGACGCGGTGCTAGTCGTGACATGGCGAACAGTGCAGCGGTCATCGGCACGAAGGCGAAGCCCGCCCGCAATGGGTCCCAGCCGAGCACTTCCTGCACGAACTGGGTCAGGAAGAAGAACGACCCGAACATTCCGGCCACCAGCAGCAGCCGGGCGACATACGAGGCCGTGCGGCTGCGGTCGCTGAACAGGCGCAGTGGCGTGATCGGCTGGCTGCTCCTGGTCTCGATCAGCAGGAACGCGGTCAGCAGGAGCGCTGCGGCAGCGAATGATGACAGCGACACCTTGTTGCTCCACCCGTGCGACGCCACGCTGATGAAGGCGTATACCAGGGCGGACATGCCTGCCGTGGAGGTGATAGCGCCGGCCGCGTCGAAGTGACCGCGCTGGCGCGGCGAGTTAGCCAGTAGGAGCGGCGTGAGTGCCACCACGGCGACGCCGACGGGGACGTTGACGAAGAAGACCCACCGCCACGACGCCCACTGCGTGATCATGCCGCCGAGCACCAAGCCGAGCGACGCGCCGCCCATAGAGACGGCGGTGAAGATGCTGAGCGCGCGGATCCGCTCCCGGCCTTCGGGGAAGCTGGACACGATCACGGCGAGCACCGCGGGCGAGGCGATCGCCCCGCCGACGCCCTGGACGGCGCGGGCCGCAAGGAGCACGGCCGAGCTGGTGGCCAGCCCGCCGGCCAGGGAAGCGAGCGTGAAGATGGCGAGGCCGGCGATGAAGGCCGGCCGTCGCCCGAGGATGTCGCCGGCCCTGCCGCCGAGCAGCAGCAGGCCGCCGAAGGTGAGGGTGTAGGCGTTCAGCACCCAGGACAGGCTGGTTGGCGACAGGTGCAGACCGGTCGCCATCGATGGCAGCGCGACGTTGACCACGGTCATGTCGAGCACGATCATCAGCTGGGCGCACAGTACGACAGCGAGCGTGATATTCCGCCGGTCGCGGCGGTGACTGGCTGAAGTCCCGCCAGTGCCGCCGGTAACGGACGAGAGAGGTGAAGCAGGCATGGTTCCTTCCGGAAACGGTCGTCGTTGAGTGGCCGCCGTCCAGGGCTTCGACGAACTGCCGACCCGGCCAGCGGAAACGCTGATCTGGGGCCGCCGGCCAGCGATCGTCTTGGCCGGGCGGCGGTACTGAGCTAAGCTCTATTCGGAGGATCCCTCCGATAACTATACGGAGGATGCCTCCGGATCGCAACCCGAAGATGGTGACAATCGATGGGAGCAGCTGAGCTGGCCGGTTCGCCCGCGCCGCCCAAGCGGGCTGACGCACGCCGGAACTACGAGCGGCTGCTGTCCGCGGCCACCGCCGCTTTCGCCGAACACGGCGCGGACGACGTATCGCTGGAGGAGATCGCACGCCGGGCCGGCGTCGGGATCGGAACGCTCTACCGGCATTTCCCCGCCCGCCAGGCACTACTCGAGGCGGTGTACAGGGACCAGGTCGACGGGCTCGACGCGGTCGGGGCCAAGCTGATGACGGCCGAGTCGCCCGGCGCGGCACTGGGTGACTGGCTGCGCGCGTTCGTCGCATTCGGCCGGACCAAGCACAACCTGAGTGCGGCACTCGTGTCGACGATCGGAAGGGATGCGGCACTCATCTCCGAGTGCAGCATGATCCTGCGGCGCCGGACCGAGGAGCTCCTGCACAGGGCGCAGGACGCCGGCGAGGCACGGCAGAGCGTGCAGGCGACCGACATCCTCCCGCTAGTCCACGGCCTCATCATGGCGACCAAGACAGCGCCCGCCGACCCGGACCAGCAGGAACGGCTGATTTCGCTGGTGATCGGCGGCCTGCGCAGCGACGGTCCCGGCTAGCCAGCCTGCGCTATTCCGCCGGGCGGCCGGCCTGATGCCCGGTCATGCGGGCGGGCCAGCGCGGACTGAGCACTAGTCAGCCACTGCCGGGCGTGCTCGAGCCTGGCGGTCGTGCTCGCGACCTCTCGGTCGAGATCCGGATCGGCGCCCGAGCCGGCCCGCTCGCGGGCGGCCGCCAGCTCTGCGAGCCTGGCCCGGAGCCGGTGCACGCGCCACTGAGCCTCGATCACGGAATCGGCATCGGCCGCCAGTTCAGCCGGGGCATGGCTCGTCTCGGCGCTGCTGGTGCCGCCTGGCTGTTCCGTCCTGGCCGCCGAGCTGCCATCGGCGGACAGCACGATGGTCACCGCGGCCCAGCCCACGATCATGAGAACGGCCTCGCGGGAGGCGTCCAGCGCCGCCGCCCAGTGCTGCCGGGCGATGTCGGTGGCGAGAGTCATCGCGTACACGACGGTCACGGTGACGGTCGCCGTCAGCAGCAGCGCGATGATGGCCCATTTCCACCAGGGTCGTTGCCGGGCCAGCCACGGAGCGCGCTAGCGAACCCCCGCGACCGCAGCGGACTGAGCCGCGTGGGCGAACTCGCCAGCAACGCCGGTCATTGAGTGCGTCAGCCCGGATGTGTAGCTGTTGAGGATCTGCCTGGCATGACGACGGCGCCAGGAGAGCGACGGGTTGCCGCCTGTGTCTGCGATTGCGAGCAGTAGCCCGCCCATCATGGTGAGGTTCTTCAGGAACTGGATGCGTTGCACCGCTCGCTCGCGCGGATCCTGGATGTTCCAGAATCGGTGGCCGGCCAGGGTGGTCGGCACCAGCGTGCCGGCGATCGCCAGCGCGGCGAGCCGGGGGAGCACCCCAAGACCGAGCATCGCGCCCGCCGCCGCCTGGATTGCCCCGTTGATCCGCACGGCGTGCTCGGTCTCGGCCGGCGCGCCAGGAAACTTATCGAGCAGCGGCCTGACGACCGGCTCGGCGAGCGGGGCGACGCCTTCTGGGCTCTCGAAGTTGTGCCAGCCCTGGATCACAAAGATGGAGGCCAGCATGGGCCGGGCGAGCTCTCTCAGTCCGCTCATGCGGTGGCACTTGCCCGTGCGGAGAACCTTTGTAACCCCGCGGCGGAAGATCGTCGCAGGCCAGCGTCATCCGCCCATCGCCCGACGAAGCCCCAGATTGACGGCTATGAGCGGGAGCGGCCGGGTGTCGCTATCGGGCGAGCCGCGGGAGCAGCGCAGCCGACGCCGTGACTCCGGCGACCGTGGCGACGATGAGGACTGTCAGGTCCAGCCCGAGGTGGGCAGGCGTTCCGATGAGCAGGCCGCGGAGCGCATCAACCTGGTACGAGAGCGGGTTGCACCGGCTGATCGCCTGCAGCCAGCCCGGCATGATCTTTTCCGGGTAGAGCGCGCTGGAGCTGAAGAACAGCGGCATCGTGATCGCCTGGCCGATGCCCATGAGCCGGTCCCTGGACAGCGCCAGGCCGGCGATGGTCATCGACAGGCAGGAGAAGAACGCCGATCCGAGCGCGACCACGCAGGCGGCGCCGATCAGCTTCAGCGGATTGTCGGTCAGGGCGACGCCGAGGATTGCCGACAAGATCACCACTGCCGTCGCCTGCACCACCGACCGGACCCCGGCGGCGAATGCCTTTCCGGTGATGAGAGCGGCCCGCGGGGTCGGGGTGACCATGAGCTTCGTCAGCACCCCGGCGTCGCGCTCCCAGATGATCTGGATGCCGTAGAAGATCGCGATGAACAGCGCCGACTGCGCGAGGATGCCGGGTGCCAGGTAGGCCAGGTAGGGGATGCCGCCGGGCGTTGGGATCGCGTGGATCTTAGTGAACACCTCGCCGTAGATCAGCAGCCACAGCGCGGGTTGAATCGCCCTGGTGTAGAGCTCGGTGCGGTCGTGCCGGATCTTCCGCAGCTCGACCCAGCACAGCGTCGCGATCCGGCTGGCGAGCCGGCGCAGGACGACGACCGGCGTGTCGACCGGCAGTAGCGCCGGCTCAGCCAAGGCGGCGGGCGGTGCGCCTGGCGCGGCGGACGTCACGGATGCCTCCCGACTCGGTGTTGTCATCCAGCGTGCCGCCGGTGTAATGGCGGAACACGTCGTCCAGCGTCGCGCTGGCGCCCAGAGTCGCCTTGAGCAGGCCAGGGGAGCCGGTCGCACGGATCGAGCCCGCATGCATGAGCGCGATCCGGTTGCAGTAGGTGTCGGCCTCGTCCATGTAGTGCGTGGTCATCAGCACGGTCATGTCGTTCTGCGCGCGCAGGGCCGCGATGTGCTCCCACACGTCGGTCCGCGCGATCGGGTCAAGGCCGACGGTCGGCTCGTCGAGGACGAGCAGGCTGGGCGCGTTGACCAGTGCCTGGGCGAGCTCCAGCCGCCGGATCATGCCGCCCGAGTACGTCTTGACGATCCGCCCGGCGGGTTCGGTCAGCCCCATCGCTGCGAGCGACGCCTCGACCCTGGCGCGTCGCTGTGACCGCGGCACGTCGAAGAGCCTCGCAAAGAGCTCGACGTTCTCGCGGCCGGTGAGGGTGGCATCGGCCGACAGCAGCTGTGGTACGTAGCCGATCAGCCGGCGGACCAGCATGGGCCGCTCCGATGCGCTGACGCCGAGCACGCTTATGGTGCCGGCCATCGGCCGCAGCAGGGTGGTCAGCATTCGGATCGTGGTGGTCTTTCCGGCTCCGTTAGGCCCGAGCAGGCCGAAGGTCTCGCCGCGCTCGATGCGCAAGTCGACGTGGTCGACAGCGGTGTGGGTGCCGAATCGGTAGGTAAGGCCCGAGCAGACCACGGCGCTGCCGCGCTTGTCCGCCCTGGCTGCCTCCGCAAGCGGCGGAATGGCCGGGGCAGGAGCGCCGCTCGTGGCGGTCGCGGTGCCCGGGCCGGCCTCAGGCAGCTCGGTCACCGGCGCTCATCCCCTCCGCGAGCCGCAGCAGCACCGGAACCGCCGCCGCCAGCGTCCGCCGGTCAGCGGCCGTCAGACGCGCCAGCGCCTGCCCGGCCAGCTCCGCCCGCAAATCGCGATAGGCCTCGAGCCGGCTGTGGCCCTGCTCCGTAGCCGTAAGCAGCGCGGCGCGGCCGTCGCTCGCGCTGCGGCTGCGCCGGAGCAACCCGGCGGCGGTGAGCCTGCCGACGAGGGTGCTCACCGTATTCGGCGCGAGACGCAGCTCGTGTGCCGCATCGGCGACCGTGATGCCGGGACGGCTAGCGGTGAGCTGGAGCAGCTCCGACTGCGCCGGGGGCAGCGGCTCGGTGTGCCAGGCCTGCCGGATAGCGCGCCGCGTTGTCCGGCGGACCAGGCCGATCGCGGCAAGCAAGTCGCGTGCAGCCGCGCTCGATAGGTCGTTCACAGAGCTAACTATATCAGGCAGCGCCCACCGGCGTCGAGCGCGCAGCTCGCCAACCTCGCGGCCTCAGGCGGCCGTCCAGATACGCACGTAATCAACGGCCAGCGTGGATGGCTGGCCCGTCGTGTATCCGCCGGCACCCGTGGTGCTGTCGAAGATGACGCGCATGGGCTGACTCGTGATGACTGCCGAGTCCCACTCGACGAACTTCCGCCCGTTGTCGTAGACGGCGAGCACCTGGGGCTTCCAGACGACATCGACGGTGTTCCAGCCGGGTTTCAATGCGCTATCGCGCTTGGTGAGGGAGGAGTTGCCGGCGCCGAAGTGGAAGCTGGCGCTGTCAAATCCGTGCAGGCCCTCGAAGGCATCGATCTCGCCGTCAACGGGCCAGTTCCGCCCCACGAGCCAGAACGCCGGCCAGTTGGCTATCGTGCCGTTCGGACCGGCCTGCACCCAGATTCGCGCCTCAAAGATGCCGAAGCGGTAGGTCCCGTCGCTTGTGATCTCTGCGCAGTTGCCGAACGTGCCGTCAGTGGTCAGATCGAGCTCGGCCGAGCGGAGCGCGATGGTTCCTGGCGCCTCGCAATCGGTGCCGGCCAGCGTCGCGCGGTGCCATGTAGTCCACAGGTCAGCAGCCGAATCGTCGAGCACAAGCGCGCCCACCTGTCCGGCGGGAATCCCGTCGGGCCGGGCATCAGACCCATTCGGAGGCAGCGTGACCGATTGCTGCGAGGAGCTTGCGGGCGCGGCCAATCGTAGCCCGGCAGGAGTCGGTGACGCGGCTGAGGACGACGTCGCGGACGGCGGAAAAGGCAGCACGGGCGTGACGGCGAACAGCGATGAAGGCGGCGGCACCTCGGTGGCGGCCGCGGGCTGCTGCGGCTGGCAAGTGGTGTGTGCGCGTAGCCCGGCGCAGTGGCCGGCAGGCCCCGCCGCGAGCTGTCCCGCGGCGTCCCGCTGGGGCGCCTGATCCACCGCGATGGCCACCGAGACACCGATGAGCCCGACGAGGAATGCGAGCAGGACGGCGATGGGCCTCATGGGACAGCCTCGCTGCGGACACCTGCAGGGGACATCACGATCCAGGCTGTCATTCCGCCGGCTTTGCAGCAATGGCGATCGTCATCAGCTCAACCGAACTGGTTCTGAACACTCGTAAAACTCGCGCCTCTGCCTGCGGCCACCCGGAAGGCCCGGAGTGCGGCGGGCCGCAGAAGACAGCACGGTCAGGCGCCTGGATCAGTGCTCTGCATCCCGGCCCGCTCCGCAGCCTGGCCGTTGGCAGCCAGCCGGCCGTTCGCGACATCGGCCGCCCTCGCGTGGTCCGGTACTGCCGTGGCGGCGCGAGCGGCCGACACCCCGACGGCCCCGTTCCCTTCTTCGTAGACGAATTTCCCACCGCGCAGCGCGGACGCGGCGGCCGCGATCAGCAGCAGCGCCATGGCCATGCTGAAAACGATCACCAGGCCGTGGTGGAACGGCTGCGAGATCAGCTGGGGAAAGAACGCCTTCCCGGTCAGGAGCGCCACGTGTGATTGCGGCAGATGGCCCAGCACGCCCGTGGGTGCGAGCAGCGCGCGGATCGGGTTGTAGCCGAGGAAGGCGGCGAACAGGCTGCCGACCGGTGGCAGCGAGCCGATCTTCGCGGCAATGGCGTGCGGCACGCCCTGCGCGGTCAGGCCGCCGGTCAGCGAACCGGGCAGCGTCGCGGCGAGGCCAGCGATCATGAGGGAGAAGAAGACTCCGATCGACAGCACGAAGCCGGCGTTCTGGAACGTGGCCAGCATGCCTGCAGCCTGGCCGCGCTGCCTGGCCGGGACGCTGTTCATGATGGCGGCCGCGTTCGGAGCGGAGAACAGTCCCATGCCTGCGCCCGCAATGAAGATCAGCGCGGCGAACTCCGGGTAGCTGAAGTTGACCGGGATCAGTTGCAGTCCGCCGAACGCCAGCGCCGAGACCGCCAGACCGCCGGAGGCAAACGCCCTCGCGCCGTGCCGGTCCGAGAGCCAGCCGGACAGCGGTCCCGACGCCACGAAGCCGACGGTCAGTGCCAGCAGGTAGATGCCTGACCACAGCGGCGTGTCCTTGTAGGCGTATCCGTGCAACGGCAGCCAGATGCCCTGCAGCCAGATGATGAGCATGAACTGCAGGCCGCCGCGCGCGATGGACGCCAGCAGCGTCGCACCGGTGCCGGCCGCGAAGGCCCTGATCCTCATGAGACGCAGGTCGAACATCGGCGCCTCGACCCTGGTCTCGATGAAGCAGAACACCACCAGGAGGGCAGCCCCGCCGAACAGGCCGGTCAGCACGAACGGGCTGGTCCAGCCCATCGAGTGCCCGCCGTAGGGCTGGATTCCGTAGGTGATGCCGGTCAGCAGCGCGATGAGGCCGACCGCGAATGTCACGTTGCCGAGCCAGTCGATCCTGGCGGGCGTCCGCACGCCGATCTCCTTCAGGCTCAGGTAGGACCAGATCGTGCCACCGAGGCCGATCGGCACCGACACGATGAACACCAGTCGCCAGTCGACGGCGGCCAGCACGCCGCCGAGGATGAGGCCGATGAACTGCCCGGAAATGCCCGCGACCTGGTTGATGCCCATAGCCGTGCCGCGCTGGTTCGGCGGGAACGCGTCGGTCAGGATCGCGGGCGAGTTGGCCATGATCATCGCGCCGCCGACGGCCTGGATGATCCGGAAGCCGATGAGCCAGAGCGCGCCGCCCGGCCCGGTGAACGGGTCGAAGGGCAGCGCGACCGCGGCGAGCCCGAAGATCAGAAAGCCAGCGTTGTACATCTTGACCAGGCCGTAGATGTCGCCGAGCCGGCCGAGGGTGACCACCAGAACCGCAGAGACGACCAGGTAGCCCATGAGCATCCACAGCAGGTAGCTGATGTTGCTGGGCTGCAGCGGGTTCAGCTTGATGCCGCGGAAGATGGCCGGCAGCGCGATGATCACGATGGACGCGTTGACCGTCGCGGCCAGCATGCCCAGCGTCGTGTTAGACAGCGCGACCCATTTGTAGTGCGCCCCGCGCAGACCGCGGCTCCCTGCCGCCCCGTTGCTCGTGGCCTGGCTCACGTTGTCAGCTCCCCTAGCGCGCGCTGGTTACTTGCTAATACGAAAATAACAGGGAACGGGGTGATCGCAGCGCGCGGCCGCCCGCGGGCTCGCGGCAGCAAGGCTGGCCCCGGGCCTGGCGCGCTGCCACGCGGGCCGGTTCGGGATCTTCAGGCCGCGGCCAGCTGGAGTATCGTCAGAGTGTGACATACCGCCCGGCGCCACGTGATCTTCGTGCGTCGGATTCGGATCGGGAGCGGGTGATCACCTTGCTGGGCGAGGCCGCCGCTGATGGCCGGCTGACCCAGGACGAGCACGCGGATCGGGTGGAGCGCGCTTTCCGCGCCCGCACCCTCGGAGACCTGGCGGCGCTGACGATCGACCTCACGGGCCCTTCGGAGCAGCCGATCAGGCTGGACGGCAGGCGCGCGGTCACCGGGGTGTTCGGCCGGGACGCGCGAGCAGGACGCTGGGTGGTACCCGACTTCCTGCCCGTGCTGGCGATCTTCGGCGACGTGCAGCTGGACCTGCGCGAGGCGATCCTTACCGGCAGCAGGACGGTCGTGTACGCGACGCTGATCGGCGGGACGATCCACCTGATCGTGCCGGACGGCGTGGCGGTGGAGACGACGGGCACGGCGGTCCTGACCCGCAAAAGGATCGACCGCGGGGCTCGCATCGTAGGCCGCGGGCAGGCCGTCGTCGAAGTGCGGACGGTCGGTTTCGGCGGGACGATCAGGGTGACGTCGCCGCGACCGCGCGGGCGGCTGGGTGGGCTGCGCCGAGGCAGCCTGCCCTGGTAGCAGATGATCTCGTGCGATCCGGCGCTGGCGGACTTCGCTTGCCGGCCACGCCCGGACAACCGCGCCGTCACCTGCAGCAGATGTACTGGTAGTCACGGCGCGCCGACCGGGCGCGCGGTGACGCGACACGACGGGGATCGATGACCAGTCCGGCACGACTGACGACAGCCAGGTGGAGTTCGCCAGCACTGTGCGATTACCTCGCGGCGAACGCCATCGCTGGCCGGGTCGCCACGCCACGGCAGGACAGCCTGGCCAAGTACCGGCGGATGGCGGCGGGTGACCCGCAGTGCACCTTCGGCCTGACCTTCACCCGCGCCTGGACTGAGCGCGACGTGCTGGCGGAGATGGCCCGCCGCTGCGGGGTCAGTCCCGACCCGCTCGTCCAGACTGGACCGGACTACATCGACCCGGAGCTGACGGTCGGCCGGCTGTCCGCGATGGCTGTCCAGCTAGGTCGGATCGCTGCTGCCCAGGGGACCGTCCTGATGGGAACCGGCCATCCGGCCGGGCTGCTGGCGATCCACGCGCCGCTCGCCAGGCGCCTCACGGCAGCCGGCTGCGCGATCCTGACCCCGGCACGGGGGTGGCAGGCTAGCCCGCGGTCGGGCGGCGACGCCGCCGCGGAATCCGGCGAGTTGCGGTTCATCGACCGCGTGGCAGTCCTCAGCAGGAACGCTGGGCTGGCGCACACGCATCTGCCCGCCGCGATGGAGGCGATGATCGCCGAGCTACGCGAGACGGGCGGCCCGATGCCGGATCTTGTGGTCGCCGATCACGGCTTTGCCGGCGCGGCGGGCGCGGCCGGTCTGCCGGTCGTCGGGTTCGCCGACTGCAACGACCCGGCGCTGTTTATCGGCGAGGCCGAAGGCCTTGTTGACGTAGCCGTACCGCTCGACGACAACGTGCAGCCCGACCTCTATGAGCCGATCACCGCGTTCCTGCTGGCTGAGGCCGGCCTCTAGCTGAGCGGGTGTGGCAGGTCAGGCAGCCAGGAAAGTCACCCAAGGGAGGTTGACATCCACACGTTGATTTGCGGCCCGCCAGAAACATTGCCCCAGGCAGCGACCAACCCGTCAGTCGTGTGCACCGGAGGCCCTGCCAGCGTGTGAGCGTCACCAACGATGTTGAGCTGAAGCACGTGCACGGGATCCATTCCGCCATAGCTGGCCACCGAAGCCGCGGACGGGCCCAGGAGGACAGGCCTGCGGCCAGCGGTCCTGATGCCGTCCACGATCGCTGCCGCGCTCGTTGGCGAGGGGCTGGTCATCCTCGCCGTCGGCACACCGCACATGCCCCGGATGACCTGAGTGAAAGGCTCATCCACGCCGGGCATCAGCAGGACAGATGAGTTGGGCGGAATGGCCGCGCAGAGCTTGCCGACCGCGGCCACCTCGCCTCGGAACGTGGCCTTGTCCCCGAGGCCATCCGCGACGAGCCGCACGCCGACCGGTCCGCCACTGTGCAGGGAGAGCCCCCAGCTGGTGACCGCCGCCGGGATGGTCAGGGCGGCCGCGAGAACGACGACGACGCTGGCCTGCAGGACACGATGCGTGCCGCGCTGACGCAGCCAGCCGACCAGCCAACTGACTGCCCAGAGCGCGAGCACGATAAAGCCCGGCAGCACGGCGGGTACCAGGCGCCGGCTGGCCCACGGCTGGTCGGGGACGATTCCTGGCCGCCAGAGCACTGTGACGATGATCCACGCGAATGACATCAACGGCAGTGCCCAGGCCGGTGCCTCGCCGCGCAGGCAGCGACGGGCGAGCAGGGCGGCTCCGATGGTGCCCAGCAGCACCGCAGGCACACCGAGATACCAGAACACCCAGTGCAGGCTGATCTCGTTGTACAACCGGGTCGGATCGGCAGCCAGGTGCTCGGCAGTCTGCCACTTGCTCATCAGCGCGGCCCACGACGGTGTCACCGGAGCGCGAACAGTCTGCAGGTAAGGGCGCACCACCAGGCCGATCGTGACCACGCAAGCGGCCGCCGCGGCCAGGTTGGGCAGCCGGTCCGTTCGCAGCCGCGGGATCCCCTCGCGCCAGCGGTACATCACCGCCAGCACGGTGAGCGTGAACACAGCGGCTGCGATCAGCAGCAGCGGATCCAGGGAGCCCCTGATGCTGTTCAGGTACGGGAGACTCAGGACACGGCCGTCGACCAGGCCGTACCCCGCCCCCACGACGGCCCCGCCAATCAGCGGCCAGGCCTGCCGGGCCCGGCCCAGGAGCAGCAGGCCGCAGTAGGGGATGAGCGGCAGTAGGTCGCTGAGCCCGTCGATACGGGCGAGCAGGGTCAGGCCGAGGGTGACGCCGCCGAGTGCGGCGAGCCAGCTCCTGGCGGTGCCGTGAGCGGAGAGGGAGTCAATGACCAGGGCGAGCCCGCCAAGGAACAACAGCTGCGCGAGGGGCTCGCTGAACGTCGACCTGCTGGTGAATTGCTCGGGCAGGGACAGTGCCAGGATCAGGGCCCCGAGCGGCGCCCACCGCGGACCGACCAGACGCCCGACGAGCCCTCCGGCGACCAGGACGCCGCAGGCGCCGAGTAGGGCACCCATGGCTGTGGCGGCGGAAGTCCCGCCGAGCCAGAACGCGGGGGCGAGCAGCATGGGCAGGCCCGCCATGAACTGCGGCACGATTGCGTGACCGCCTTGGAAGAAGGCGGATGAACCGAATTGCAGCAACCCCCGATTGAAGCCGCCGAACGCCTGCCCATCGGCAGGTATGGGCAGCGAGCCGTGCCGGGATATCCAGTTACCGAACTGGATATAGGAAGCAGGGTCCCTGTTGATGATGACCTGCTGGGAGTGATAGGCGAGCTGGTCGACCCCGAATGCCACGGCGACCGCGACCAGCGCGATGATCACCCACCAGGGCGTGCGCGCTGGCGCCGCGCCGCGCGCCGCCAGCAGGCCCTGAGCCGGGCCGGTGATCCACCGGTAGCCCATGAACACCAGGACGATCGCCAGCGGCGTCGCCGTGATGGCCATGGACACCGGTGAGAAGTACCGGATCAGCAGCAGTGGCAGCCCCGCCAGCAGCCACGCCACGGCCAGCAGCGCGGGCAGGACTGTCAGCTGCCGGAAGATGCGCCCCGACCAGTCAGGTCTGTCAGCGTCGCCGGTGGCCGAAGCTGGCTCTACTTCCCGGACGAAGACGTCTCCGCGCCGGAAAGCGATTTTGTAACCTGATTCGTCAGACATCCCGCTCCGCTCTCGGCCGACCGTACGTTACTAGACGTCGCCCCTGGAACGGACGATCAGGTCGGCCAACAGCGCGAGCGTGGCAATAATAAGGCCGCTCACCAAGAGCAGGATCGTGTTGATCGCGAAGTACAGCGGGTGGGTCACCTG
Source organism: Streptosporangiaceae bacterium (assembly GCA_035631375.1). Lineage (GTDB taxonomy): Bacteria > Actinomycetota > Actinomycetes > Streptosporangiales > Streptosporangiaceae > JAJYUU01. The sequence goes on along the minus strand of DASQIW010000190.1, from coordinate 42,098 downwards.
GTCGTAGATGGCCTTCGCCACGCCGAGGCCGATCAGGGACAATGCTAGCGGCATCAGCACCTTGAGCGGGTTGAAGTACATCACCATCCGCAGAACCTGCAGGATGTATCGGTAGGCGTCCTTGACGAACTTGAACTTCGACTTGCCAGCCCGCTTGGAATATTCGATCGGCACGTACTTGACGTCGTGCTGGTTGGAAAGGAAAGCAATGGTGATCGTGGTCACGCAGGAAAAGCCGGGCGGCAGCAGCCGTAGGTAGGGCAGCGCGACCTGGCGACGGAAGGCACGCAGGCCCGAGTTCAGGTCAGGGATCGCTGAGTTGGTCAGCACCTCAGCCAGCTTGCGGATGAACCACTTGGCGGGCACGCGCAGGAATTTGTGCGAGCCCTGCTCAGTGGTCCGGGCACCGACGACCTGGTCGATATATTCTTCCTGGTCCAGCATCTCCACGAGCTCGGGGATGCGCTCATTCGGGTAGGTCATGTCCGCGTCGGTCCAGACCACGATCGTGCCCTTGGCCTGCTGGGTGCCGATCCGCCGCACCGTCCCTGACCCGCCGTTGCGCGGGAAGTGAACGACCCGCAGGTGCGGAAACTTCGGCGCAGCCGCGCGCAGCCGCGCCAGGGTGGTGTCGGTAGAAGCGTCGTCGTAGGCCACGAGCTCGTAGTCGTAGCAGCTGGCGTCCATCGCCGCACAGATGCGGGCTACCTCGGCGACGACGTGCCCTTCCTCGTTGTGGCAGGGCAGAATGATCGACACATACGGCTGGCCCGTGACCTCGCCTGGCGCGGTGGCCTTGACGGCTGCGGGAACGCTGGGGGTCGCGATATCGCCGGTCTGGCCCTGCTCCCGGCCAAAGGTAGTCGTCACTTCCGAAACTCCGACATCCAGGTATCGTCTCGCATCGCCGCTATGCCTCGCGGAGGCGAGTTTAGAACATGGTCAGCACTGAGAAAGCCCAGACCCAGCACGTCATCGGCCGCCGTCATTGTCGGGCAGCGGGCGCCGGTGCGGGGCATGGGAAGCAATTATCGCGCGGTGATCATCAGGTGCCAGCCAACTGCGTGGCCGAGCGGCCGTCGCACGGCGAGAGGCAGTTTCGTGGTCAGCGGCCCGAATCCATAGGTGAACGGGTACTCGGGACGCACATCGACGCTCGAGAAGTCCCTGAAAAGCCTCCGCACGCCGCTGCGGCTGAGCGTGTACACCACGGGACAATGATCCTGCCGGTCGACCGGTGACTCGTACGGCAGCCGGAGCGTCCGGTGGACCAGGTTCACCAGCGAGTCGCGGTGGTACAGCATCACGTACGCCGTGCCGCCCGGTCGCAGCACCCGGCGCACCTCGGCAACGGACTGCGCAAGGTCCGGGGTGTGGTGCAGGACGCCGAACGAGTAGACCGCGTCGAAGCTCTGGTCGGGGAAGTCGAGGCCCTCGGCGTTGCCCAGCCTGAAGTCGATGGACACACCTCGGTGCGCGGCGAACTGCCTGGCTACGGTCAGGGCGTTCTCGGTCAGGTCGACCGCGGTCACGTCGAAGCCCCGCTTCGCGAGCTGGATGCTGTCGACGCCAATGCCGCAACCCACCTCGAGCAGCCGCTTGCCCCGGCCGTCCAGGGACGCGAACAGCTCAGGCAGGTGATAGTGCGTCGCGTACCTGCGCCGCTCGATCTCGTCGAAGTAGTCGTCGGAGGCGCGCTCGGCGTCGGTGTAGTACTCGTTGTTGATGTGCGCCTGCCAGAAGTCGCGGACCGTGTCGACGGTGGTGGCCGGCTCGGGCTTCATGGTGTCATGCTCCTTCGACGGTGACCCGGCGAGCTGGCGCGGGCTGGGTGCGGGTGAACATCTCAAGCCAGGTCTCGACGCCGACCATCTGCCAGAGCATGAAGTAGTGCCAGCGCAGGCGCTGGCGCGGCTCCGCCGAGAGCACGGCATGAACGAATTCCGGATTGAAAATACCTGACCGCCGGAGCCGTTCGGGCGAGAGCGTCTCGCGGACCATCGGACCGAGATCCTTCTGGTACTGCTCCACGGGGTCGAAGGTGAAGCCCCACTTTCGCTTGTGCAGGACCCGGTCGGGCAGGATGCCCTCCAGTGCCTGCTTCAGTAGGCCCTTCATGCCCTGACCGAAGCGAAGGTCATCAGGGATCCGGGCTGCGAACCGGACGAGCTCAAGGTCGAGGAGCGGGACGCGTGACTCCACGCCGTGCGCCATCGACATCGTGTCCTCATTGTGAAGCAGGTCACACACCATCTTGGTGGCGAACTCGGCCCGCAGCGCCTGGCTCTCCAGCGGCCTGTCGTCGGTGAAGTAGGAGTCGTAGGCGTCCCTGGTGGACAAGGTGAGGCGGTCGGCGAATTCCGGGGTGTACACGCGCCGCAGCAGGGCGGGATTGAAGTCCCAGGCGTTGCGCAGCAGCAGGTAGTTGCGGGAGGCGTCGCCGGATGCCGCCAGCCACTCGATCTTGCGGGTTGCCAGGTCGAGCTGTGGCCGGCCGAGTCCCGCGGAGCATCGCGCTGCCCAGTCCAGGGCAGGCGCGAGTGCGCGAACTGCTCCGCCGACCGCGCCGCTGCGCAGCTGCCGGGACCGCAGCAGGTAGCTGTAGATGTCGTAGCCGGCGAACAGCTCATCACCACCCAGCCCGGACAGCACCACCTTGACGTGCTCGCCGATGAAGCGGTGCAGCAGGTAGAGCTGCAGCGAGTTCACCTTGGGCTCCTCGGTGTGCCGGATGGCCTCCCCGAGATGGGCCAGGGCAGGATCGCGGAGCACGACCTCCTGATGGTCGGTGCCGAAGGTGTTCGCCACGAACCGGGCGTCGCTGAGCTCGTCGGTGGGCTCGTCAAAGCCGAGGCTGAAGGTCTTGATCGAGCCGCTGGTGGTCCGCCGGAGCATCGCCACAAGCGAGCTGGAGTCGATGCCTCCGGACAGCGAGATGCCGACCGGCACGTCGGAGATCAGCTGCCTGCGGACCGCCTCCTGGTAGTGGTAGCGGATCCCGTCGAGCCAGTCGGCGGCGGACATGCTCTGGTCCGGGGTCCAGTCAATGCTGGCGTACTGAGACAGCCGGACCTGGCCACCGGCGAACTCCAGGACGTGCCCGGGGGGCACGCGGCTGATGCCCGCGAAGAAGGTCCGGTCACCAGGCACGTATCGGACGTTCATCGACAGGTGCAGGCTCGCCTCGTCGAGCTCCGGGGCCACCAGCCCGCTGGCGAGCACGGCCTTGGCCTCCGAGCCGAAGGCCAGCTGCCCGTCCCGGACCGCGTAGACGAGGGGCTTCACACCGAGCGGGTCCCGTACGAGGAACAGCCTTCCGCGGGCTCGATCGAGCAGGGCGAATGCGAAGATCCCGTTGAGCCGGGAGGCGAACGCGATGCCCTCGTCCTCGTAGAGATGCGGCAGGACCTCGGTATCGCAATGCGTCCGCAGCCGGTGCCCGCGGGCCAGCACCAGGTCACGCAGCTCCGGGTAGTTGTAGATCTCGCCGTTGTACACCACCACGACGGATCCGTCTTCGTTCGCCATCGGCTGCGATCCGCCGGGGACGTCCTGGATCGCCAGCCGGCGGTTACCGAGGTGAAAAGCCTGGTCGCTGTACAGGCCCTCGCCGTCTGGTCCCCGGTGGGCGATGGTGTCGGTCATGGCGCGAAGCAGCTCTTCGTCGCCGAAGCCAGCCATGCCCGCTATCCCGCACACGGTCTACCTCCGTCCTTGGCGGGAAGGAAGGTCAAACGTCTTTTCGAAGTAGTCGACCATCCAGCCGGTCACGTCTATCTTCTCATCGAGGAGCCGCCGCCGCGCCGCCTCCCAGGTCGCGGGCGGCTCGGCGAGTGTCTCTTCGACGGCCGACAGCGCCTTGTCGTAGTCATCCTCGGTGAAGTGCCTGACGAGCCCGTACCGCCGCTCCTCGTCGTCGGTGTAGCCCCGCCCTGTGGTCGCGATGAAGACCGCCGGAACCCCGAGTACCGCCGCCTCCGACGACATCGTGGCCGACTCGCCCACCACGAGGCGGGCGTGGGCGAGGAGGTGGTGGATCTTCTCGACGGGCCCGGAGATGGCGAGGTCGGCGAGTTCGGGCGTCAGCTGACCCTCCGACGAGATCAGGACCCGCCCGTACCGCTGCAGCACCTCGATGAGATGGGTCTTCTGCGCCAACGTCAGGCCCAGCTCCCGGCGATCATGGACCGCCTGCCACGACACGAAGCGGACGATCGAGTAGGGCTCGCCCGGCTGCACGCCGAACTCGGCGAGCACCGCGGGATCAGGCCTGAACCGGCTCGGGTGCAGGTAGGCAAGCTCGTGGTAGCCGGGGTAGGTCAGGTGGCGTCCCGGCACCTGACCCTGGTAGCAGTCCGGCGTGCACACGCTGTAAGCAAGGGGGTACACGATGCGATTCGTCTGCACGGCGAACTCGGTGTCGTAGAACACAACCGCCGGCACCCGGCGAAGCCGCAGCGCACCTGCCAGGGCGATCGACGGGCCCATGATCCCGGTCATGGCGTCCGGCCGGAACTCGCGCATGATCCGCATCAGCCGGGGTGTGCGCTGAGCCATCTCGACCGCGAGGCCAGCGCCGCTCTTCTGCTGCGAGATCTGCTCATAAGGCAGCCCGAAAGCCTGCAGCAGCTCCACGGAGCGGTCCTTGTCGCGGGCGGTGATGCACACCTGGTGCCCGCGACCTTCCATCTCGGCGTAAAAGTTGCGGAAGAAGTGAACGTGCGCCGGGTGCAGGATGTCGATGAGGACGCGCATCCGTCACGCGACCGTGTGCTGAGTGCCTGCCGGTTGGGCCCCAGTCGGCGCCTCTGCGGGCCGGCGCGCCGCCACCAGGACGCCGGCGCCCCAGCGCGGGCGGGAGAACTGCCCGAACCAGGAGATCGCCAGCAGGAGCGGGAACACCGCCGCGTACACCATCTTGCGCTGCTGGTCCGCCCCGGTGATCAGGTAGGAGATGTTGTTGGTGAACGTCTCCACGGGCCCGTAGGTGTACTGGTGGTCGGTGACCTCAAAGCCTGCCTCGGTGAGCTTGGCGACTAGCTCGTCGGCGTGGTAGCCGGGCCGGACGTGGCCAGGAACATCGAAGTTAACCCGGCGTCGCAGCAGGAGCCAGCGTCGTTCATAGCCTGGTGTGTGGGCCACGAGCCGTCCGCCGGGCCGCAGCGCGCGCAGCAGGGTCCGCATCGCCGCGATGTCGTCTTCCACGTGCTCAAAGTTGTCGACGCTGACCACCAGGTCGAACGCATTCTCAAAGTCGAGCTTCGTGACGTCGCCCTGCTCGAAATGACAGTTATCGAGGCCCGCCCGGCGGGCGATCTCGTTGGCCCGTTCCACGAGTTCGGGCTCGAGCTCGACGCCGGTGACCCGGGCTTCCGGGTGCTGCTTGGCCAGCTCGAGGCTGAACACCCCGGCGCCGCAGCCAGCATCCAGGATGGCCTGGTAGGAGCCCCTGGTCATCGGGAGCACTCGGCGCAGCCGGATCCGGAGCCCGTTGGCGGGCGCGCCCAGCACGCTCGCGTACATCCGCTCGAACCGGCTGCGGCTTTCGTCCAGCGACAGCTCGCGCCCTGGGAATCCCTTCACGACATGCCTCCCGTGCGCCCCCGCCGGCGTTCGGCGCGGGTCATGATTTGGCTCCGAGGTTCTCGAGGTAGCTCGCCAGTGCCCACGACATCCAGCCCTGGCACCAGCGCAGCTCCCTGATCCTGGTCCGGTACCTGCGCCGTCGCTGATAGTCGAACCATCCGCTGGCCGGATCCCACATGTTGGTCAGCGTCCACTCCAGGACGCGGCCGGCCATGGCTGCCCCGGTACCCGCGTGCCGCTGCTGCAGGGAGAACGTGATGATGCCCTGCGCGCAGCCGTGGATGTCGATGGGGTACAGGCGGTCGCTCATGAACCGGGCGGCGCCGTTCGGCTCGAACAGGCGCTGCTCGTAGAACGCGATACCGCTGCGGTAGGCCGCTTCGAACTCGTCGCTCCCCGTGACCAGGCCGTACTGCTGGATCGCGTCGAGGATGAAGCCCGTGTGGTAGTTGTCATGGGTGATGTGGCTGGCGGACGGCGGGTCAGAGTAGAACCATGCGCCCTCGTCGGTCTGCTTGGAGACCACATAGCGAACGAGCCGGCCACCCTCGGCGATCAGGTCACCATCGCCGGTGATGGCGCCCAGCCTGGCGGTCAGGGCGCCGGCCAGGGCGGAGACGTCCATGACGATCCAGTCGATGCGCGGGTCGGGCACGTAGCTGACGCAGCGCCTGTCGGCATCCTCGAACATTGTCTTTGGCGCCTCGAGCAGGAACCGGACGGCCTCGCGGGCCGCATCGAGATATCGGGCATCGCCCAGCGTCTCGTAGCCGTCGAGGAGGGCTTGGCCGACGAACGAGGTGACCACTCGGTTCGGGAAGTGCCGCGGGGCGAAGAACCCCACGTCTTGCCACGGGTAGGGGTAGCCCCAGCACAGCTGATCGAACCCGGGAGCCGGGTGCGCGATCAGCCAGTCGAGCAGCTCACGCGCTTCGCGGGCGTCGTCGGCCGAGCCGGTCATCCGGTGCCGCGAAAGCAGCGCTCGGGCGAACAGCGAGAGCCCCTTGGCGTTCCTCGCTTTCCGCACGCCGACGATGGGCCGGATGTCCAGCGGACTGCGGGTGACCACCTGAATCGCCACCAGGCGGCGCAGCCGCGACCCGCCAGCCAGCCCCGCCAGGATGGGTGAATTGAGACCGTCGTGCTTGGAGTAGCCCGAGTAATCAGCTGACCGAGCGGTCTGCAGGACACGTTCCAGCACGTTCTGGCAGGTCAGGTCCGCGCGCTCCGCGGTCGCGAGATTTCGATCTTGTGTCATTCTCATTCCAGGAACTGGCCCGGGGGTCGGCGCAGGCGTCGAAGTACCGGCCAAAGATTAGCAGCACCCGGCGCGCCGACATGCGTTCTGCCCGCTTTGCCCTTGAATACTAACCTCAGCGGCCGGAGTGACCTGTCGGCTCTGGTAGCGTGACGCACCGTAAATCTAGCTACTGCGACCGCGACGGCGCGGTCTGGGTACGTGTGACCGAAGGCAGGTTGACGTCGGCATGAAGCAAGTGTTCCGTCGGGTGATTGATCGGCGCGGCCGCGTCATGGTTTCCGACCTCCCCGCCCCCCATGTGGGACCGGACCAGGTGCTCGTGCAGAGCCACTTCTCGCTCATCAGTTCGGGGACCGAGATGGGCACGCTGTCCAAGACGCCGACGGAGCTCGTCCGCCAGACCATCTCCGACCCGTGGATGCGCAACGTCGTCAAGCAGACCATTCTGGCTACCGGGCCGAGCCAGACCGCCCGGCGGGTCTGGCACGAGATGATCACCCCGCGGGAGATCGGCTACAGCGGCGCCGGGACCGTGCTGGCCCTCGGCGACAAGGTGGAGGGACTCGAGATCGGCCAGACCGTGGCGTACGCCGCGAGTGGCCACGCAGAGCTCGCGGCTCCGCACATCAACCACGTGGTGGCCGTTCCCGACAGCGTGGATCTTCGGCACGCGGCATTCGTCACGGTCGGCGGCATCGCCATGCAGGCCCTGCGCCGCGCTGAGGTGCAATTCGGCGAGACGGTCGCGATCTACGGGCTCGGCCTGGTCGGCCAGCTGTGTGCCGCCATCGCGAAGGCGGCGGGCTGCGTCGTCATCGGGATCGACGTCAACCCGAAGGCCAACGAGCTCGCCGCGGCGGCCGGGGCGGCCCTGGTGGTGAACCCGGCCGAATCCGACTGGAAGCGGCGGATCAGCGATTTCACCGGCAAGAACGGGGTCGACGCCACCATCATCTGCGCGAGCTCGGACTCCGCCGAGATCATCAACTCGTCGATGGAGATCACCAGGCGGCAGGGCCGCGTGGTCATTGTCGGCTACGTCAAGCTTGACATCCACCCGAAGAACTTCCTGTACAACGAGATCGACCTGCGCTACTCCCGCGCCTACGGGCCGGGTAGCTACCACGCGGGCTATGAGAAGGGCCGGCTGGACTACCCGTTCGGGTACGTACGCTGGACCGAGAAGCGCAACCTGGAAGAGTTCATCCGGCTTGTCGCCATCGGCGCCGTCAACCCCGAGCCGCTGATCGCCGGGGTTTACCCAGTGGAACAGGCCCAGGAGCCGTTTGACGCCATCCGGGAGCGCAAGCTGCCGGGCGTGGCTGCGCTCATCTCTTACCGGCCCGACCCAGATCGCAGCCCCACGATCCAGGTCAGCTCCCGGCCCAGGAAGGACGGAAAGGTCGGCGTCTCGCTGATCGGGTTCGGCAACCACGTGCTCGGCATGCACCTGCCCAATCTCAAGGCCATGCGCGACGTGGAACTGCGCGGCATCGCGTCGGCCACCGGGCGGAACGCCTCAGCCGAGGCCAAGGGCCTCGGCGTCACGATGATCACCACGGACGTCGACGAGCTGCTGGCCGACGAGGGCACGGACGCGGTCATGATCTGCTCGAACCAGCCTGAGCACTACGGGCACCTCCGGGCGGCGGTCGCAGCCGGGAAGGCAGTGTTCATCGAGAAGCCGATGGTCACCCGGCTCGAGGATTTCGCCGAGCTGCTGCGGCTGATGGAAGTGCAGCCGACCTTGGTGACCCTGGGCCTCAACCGCCGGTACTCACCGCTGGTGGACGAGCTGCAGAAGGCGCTGAAATCACCGCCCGACTACGTCGAGTACATGATCGCCAACCCGCCGCTGCCGGCCGATCACTGGAGCCTGGACCCAGTTGACGGCGGCGGGCGCCTGATCAGCGAGGGCGAGCACTTCATCGACCTGTGCAACCTGCTCATCGGCCGCCAGCCGGTGTCGGTGACCGCCCGGGCGCTCGGCAAGATGCCCGACGACCTGCGGACACTGTGCAATTTCTCGGTCACTCTGCACTACGACGGGGCGGCTGCGACGGTTACCTTCAACGAGTCCGGCGTGCCGGGCTTCCCGCGGGAGCGTATCTCCGCGTTCGCCAAGGGACAGGTAGCGATCCTGGACGACTTCGGCAAGCTCACCACCTACGGGCCCGGCGGCAAGCCCCGAAGCCAGGGAAGTGGCCTGCGCAAGTCCATGGGCCACGCCGAGGAGCTCGAGCAGTTCGTCCGCGCCGTGCAGGGCAAGCCGAACCAGCTGCTGTCCTGGGAGGGCTCCTCAGTGGCGACGCTCTGCATCTTCGCCGCGCAGGAGAGCATCCGGCTCGGGGCTGAGATCGACCTCGAGCAGTTCCGTCAGTCGCTGCTGTCCCCGGCTGATGACGGTGTGGTCGGCGCTGACGCGCAGAACGGAGCGACCGCCAGCCTGACTCCGAGCGCCGGTTAGCCGGGAGTCCCCAAGCCCGCGACGCTGGGCTGTCCTGGGCAGACCTGGAGAGTCTGCTCCCTGGTCGCCCCGTTCCTGCGGGTTGTCTCGTCGAGCGGCCCTATGGTCTGCCGCTGGCTTGAGCGATTTCTTCGGGAAGCGGCTCGGGCTGCGCTCAACGACTTCTCGGTGCCGGGCGGTCAGCCCGCTCGGTGCGGCTGGAGCTCGTCGAGCACGGACATGATCAGGGGCGCCAGCCATGAACTGAATTCGACCGACAGGTGCGACTGGTCTCTGTAGGTCAGGAGGTTGCCGACGATGGCCGGGCACGCGCCCTTCGGGCAGATCCATGCGGCCGGGTTGATGAGCGTGACTCCGCCCAGCTGCCGCATTGCCTCGGTGATGGCCTGGTGCCGGGCCGGATAGGTGTAGGCGTTCTTGAGTGCGAAGTTGCACGGCCTGACATTGTCAAGATGAGCGGCCACGCAGGAGGCGATGTTCTTGCCCGGGTAGGGAGTGTCCTCCAGGTACACGATCCGCGCGGTGGTCGTCTGCTGCAGGGTGCGCACCGTGGCCGCCATATCGGCGGCAACCTTGGCCGGGGACCAGCTCGCGGGTGCCTCGCTGTCCAGGCCGGTCAGCACCACGACCGTCGGATTCAGCGCCGCGATTCGCTGCAGCGTCCGGCTCCGCCAGGTGTCGCACTCGGTGTAGATACGGTTCAGCTGGGCGTCGAACAGGGTCATCTGCGCCGGCGGGCAACTCGACTTGGTCCAGTTGACAACGCGCCATTTATCTCGGGCACCGGCCACGGTGAACGCGGGCTGCCACTGCTGCATGTGCGAATCACCGAACAGCACGACGGTGTATTTGCCCGTGGGGTCGCCGTAGACGCACGGCCCCTGGGCGACGACGAGGAGATCAGCGTGGCACTCGTTACCCGAGGAGGAAGGCAGGTCGCCATGTGCTTTGGCCGGTTGCGGGGTCAGGTTCGCAGGCGCGGCGATCGTCTTCAGGCCCGCCTCGACGGCGGCCTCCATCTGCATCGCAACCGAGCCACTGGCCGCTGATGACACGTGTAGCAGCCGGGCATTGCCGCCCCTGCCGACCAGCGGCGGCACCAACGCTATGACCAGCACCGCTGCGGCTATCGCCGAACCCGAGAGCGCAGCACCGCCAGCGAACCACTGCAGGTTCGGCAGCCGCAGCGACCTGGCCGGGTTCTCGATGAGCCTGAAGGTGATAACAGCGGCCCCGAGCGACAGGACCACCACCGCGGTGCGCTGCGGCCACGTCAGGGCGTGATGCAGGATCATGGGGGCGATGACCAGCATGGGCCAGTGCCACAGATACCACGAGTAGGACATGCGGCCACCGAACTGCAACGGCCGCACGCCCAGCAGGCGACCGGCACCACCCTGGACAGCGCATCCGCTCGCGATGAGCACAGCAGCGCCGACGACTGGCATCGCGGCAGCTGAGCCAGGGTACGGCGTCCGGCCGTTGAATACGAAGGCTGACGCGACGACTGCTGTGAGCCCCAGCCAGCCCCCCGCCCATGCCACCGGACGCGGCAGCCGCGTCAGAGCAGACGCGCTCACCGCCACCAGACCGCCCAGGGCCAGTTCCCAGGCCCTGGTGCCCATTGAGAAGTAGGCCCATGGCGGGTCGGTCCTCGTGCTCAGCACGGAATATCGGAACGACACCACGACAATGACGGCCAGCAGCAGGGCGAGGAGCGCGTTGCGGTAGCGGCGGCCCAGGAGCACAACGAGCACGATCAGGATGGGCCAGCACAGGTAGAACTGCTCTTCGACGGCCAGCGACCAGAAGTGCTGGAGAGGGGAGGCCGCGCTGCCCTCGTTGAGATATTGCGTGCCTTCGACGGCGAGCCGGTAGTTCAGGCCGTAGAACGTGGTGAAAATGCCGTCAACGGCGATGGGCCGGACGGATAGGGGTGGTGCCCAGAACCGCGCGGCCACCACCGTGGCCACGACAACCGTCATGGCTGCGGGCAGCAGCCGCCGAATCCGGCGGGTATAGAAGGTAGGCAGCGCCCTGATACCACTTTTGCCGACCGACTCCAGCAGCAAACGCGTGATCAGGAAACCTGAGATCACGAAGAATACATCGACACCGATGTAACCGCTGTAGACGTCGAGCAGGCTGGCGTGGTACAGCACCACGGAGACCACCGCGAAGGCTCGAAGGCCCTCGATGTCGGGGCGGAACTTAGGCGGCTTGGGCGGGTGATCGGGATTGCGCTGAGGGGCCGGGACGCCCTGAGACCGCTGCAGGGTGTCGCTCACAGGCGGGCGTCCTCCAGGCGTCATCGGTCGCTCAACGGTATGTCGCCCCACAGAGTGCTTCACCCCGCAGGCGAGCCGGAGCCGGAGCCGGAACCGTCGTCCGGCCGGCCAGCGCGCATACGGCGGAGCTGACGCCTGCCGATCAGGCCGACGGCGACGCCGCCCGTGGCGGCGTCGGCAACCACCGACAGCGCCCGCTGCACCAGCGCCACGGTGATGGCGATCGCAGCGGTCGTCTGGGAATGCAGCGCCGCGATCATCACGGCTTCCCTGACACCTAGCCCAGCCGGCGCGAAGACCGCCAGGAACCCGACGGCCCAGGACAGGGAGTAGGCGCCAACGGACACCAGCAGCGTGCCCTGCCGTTCACCGCCAAGCTGCCGCATCAACACGTAGATCATGAGTCCGTTGGCCGCCCAGGCGGCTACCGCCCACGCCATTGTCCGCGCGAGGCCCCGGTAGCTGACGCCCTGGCCGAGCGATGGCTGGCGCGCCACCCGCAGCACCACGCGCAGGAGCCGGTTGAGCACCGGCGGAGACAGCACCGCGACGCCGACCGGGATGAGGAACAGGATCCAAAAGTACTGGGCGAGCGATCCGGCGGCCGCGAACGGCAGCGTGATTGCCGCTACTACCAATCCTGAGCAGGTCATGACGGTATAGCTGACCAGCACCGATACCGCAGACCTGCTCCGCGGAATGCCGCGGTCCGCGCCCAGCTCGGCCTGAACAAGCACGGGCCATATGCTGCCGGGCAGGTACTTCGACAGATTGCCGATGAAGTAAATGCGCCAGGCCGCGGCGATGGGCATTGGCGAGCCGAGGTCGGTGATTACTTCTCGCCACACCATCAGGTTGAAGAAAAGCCCGGCGATGCCCAGCGCCAGCGCGAGCAGGAGGAAAGGCGCGCTCAGCCGCTGTGCCTGATGCCAGAGCGTGCTCGCCTGGTCGGCCAGGGTGAGGCTGAGCAGCAGCAGCACAACGGCAAGGAACCCGAACCGGACCACCTTTGACCGCATCAGCTGCAGCAGCAGGCCAAGCCATCGGGTGGCACGCGGTTCGCCGGCTACCCCCGGCGCCGGAGCCGGCGGCGGGGCAGCCTCCGCGTCGTTCGCATCGGGGGAAGAGCCAACAGGTGCCGGGATCCCGGCTGGCCCTGGCAGGCGGGAAGGCGACATGCCTAGTGGCCTGGCTTCTCTGCCGCGTACTCGACGTGCCCGGCTATGTAACCCATGGACCGATGCACCTTATACCCCAATTCAGCGTCGATGACCGGAATCCTCCCTCCATGGGTCAGTCATGCTGGGAACTCACCGTAGCAGAACGGGCGCAAACCTGAGCCAGGGCGAAGTCAGCTGCGACCTTCGGAGAACAACGATGGTCAGTCCGGCTGCGACGAGCAACGAGTTGCCTGCCAGGGCGCCCCGCTGTCGGCCTGCGACCGGCATCCGGCCGCAGGCCACCTCGTGGATTTTAGCGGCGTCACAGGGGCGCGGGAGGCTGCTATCCTCCTTCGACAGCACCGCCCCCTAAGCCGGGAAGGCACGTCAGACCTGCCATCTGACGCCGTTAGGATCACCCGAGTGAGCGTTCCGTCCACCCACGTGCACGACCCTGCAGCGGGATCTGTCCCCGCGCAGCGGTGGCGTCGGATCGCCTATGCCGACCTGCTCGCGGTTGCCGCCCTGCTGATCGAAGCCGGTCTGATCGAATTCCATCTCCGGCGGTTGCTCAGCAGGCCATTCTTCTTCGACGAAGCGTGGCGGGCGTACGAGATCACACTGGGTGGCGCCTTCGTGTCCCACCCGACTGCCAGCCAGGCCCCGGTGGCGCTGGGCTGGATCGGCATAGAGGGCACGGCACGCCTGGTACTCGGCAACACCGAGGCCGCCCTGCGCGCGCCCATGTTCGTGGTGTTGCCCATGCTCGCGGTGGTGACCTACCTGCTGGCGCGGCGCTGGCTCGGCGCGGTCGTCAGCTTCAGCGTGGCGGCGCTCGTGCTCGCCAACCTCTGGATCGTCGACTACGGGCTCGAGCTGAAGTCGTACACGTATGAGGCGCTGCTGGCCGTCGCAACCGTGGGGCTGTACCTGCTCACTCAGCGCACCACGTGGCGTCCGGCTCCACTCCTCGGGCTGTACGTCGCACTGGGTCTGACCTGCGTTTTCTCGCTCCCGAATCTGTTCGTGCTCGGGCCTTTGCTGGCTCTGGACCTGTTCAGGACGCTCCGCGCCCGCCAGGGCACAGCCTTGCGAATAACCGGGGAAGCCATCGCGGGGGTGATAGCGCTGGCGCACTACGAGCTATTTGTGCGCCTGCAGTCGGGCGTGGCCGACCTGGGATTCTTCCAGGCCCAGTACGCACCGCACGCGCCCACCTCGCTCCTGCGGTTCACACTGCAGGGCCTGCAGACGTACGTGCCCGGGATTATCACCGGCCCGGCGACCGTCACCGGCCAGGTCGGCCCGGCCGACGCGACCCTGCCGCCGGCCGCACGCTATGTTCTCGCTGCGGGACTCGTGCTGCTGCTCGCCGCCGGGGTCGTCGCCGCAGCCAGGGACGCCGCCGGGCGGGTGCTCCTGACGGCAATCGGCGGTGCGCTGCTGCTAGAACTCCTGGCGTCCGCCGTGCACCGGTGGCCGTTCGGCCTGCTACGCACCAACATCTTCCTGCTGCCGCTGCTGTACGTCCTCGGCGGACTGGGCGCTGCCTGGGTTGCCCGCGCGCTGACCCCGCCGAAGCAGGCGGCCCGGCCCTTGACCGTTTGGCGTGCTGCCGGCATCGTGGCCGCTGTCGCCGTTTTCGCCGGCACGGTGGCGGTAGGCGGCCAGGCGACCGCGAAGGAATACTCCGAGAGCAGCGCGCTGCAGTTCCAGCCCACGATGTTCGGCGGCATCAAGGCGGCGGTCGTGGACGCCCGTCAGATGGCCGAGCCTGGCGCCGTGGTCATCATCCGCTCTGACCGGACCCCGCCGGTGTGGTACCTGGCTCCGTGGCTGTACTACATGGGCGAGTACCGGGGATATCCGGCGAGGGTCGCAGCGCTGCCGCGCATCCCCGCCCGCAACACGCTCTCTGTTATCTATGTCACGCCCAGTGCCGTCGACCGGTTCCTCGCTGCGCACCACGGCAGCCCGGCGGTCTTTCTGCTGGAACTCAACCTGCCGGGGAACTGGTTCCCCCCGCAGACGCACGAGCAGTCGCTGGCGACTCTTAAGCGGTCGGGCTACTGCCCGGTGAGCGCTGTCACTTACCCGCTCACTGGGGAGATGACAGTTCTCAGACCGGGCTGCGCGAAGCCCTGAACGCGACTGTCCGCCTCTGAGGGACACTGCACCAGAGGCGGACAGTCGCGGACAGAGCGCTCTATCCCGGCTGGTACAGCAGGAGGGGCTCGGGGCCAACCCTGATGGTCTGCACCCGCTGCCCCGCCAGCAGCCGGTCCCACTCCTGCACCTCGGTTGGCCTCTGGTGGGAGCGGATAATCCAGATCCGCCCGCGGGCCGAGGCCGGCTCCGCTGCAATCTTCGCGCGCGCCTCCGCCAGGCCCTTGTCGATGGTCGGCAGCGTTCCCGAGGTCAGGACGACCAGCGACGGTCGCGAGGGGTAGGCGACGACGTGCCCGTTGGGGCCGGCCCCGGTGGGGAACTCCGGTGTCCCCTGGTAGTAGTACGCGAAGACGTAGCTGGCCTTGAAGCCGACGAGAACAATGTCACCGCGCCGGACATGGCTGTCCACGTAGACGACCTGGGCGTGCGCGTCCTCGTCCGGTAGCGTGTGCGACCGCACGTAGCTGACCGTGGCAGGCGCCCAGGCGGCCAGGGCCACCGCTGCGACCAGCACGGGCGCGCGCCGGTCGAACCGGCTAGCCAGGCGGCCGGCCCCGCCTACTGCGATCGCCATGAGTACCGGGGGCATCACGAGCCAGAACGTCGAGGTGCGCTGGTCGCCGAAGGGGTACTTGCCCGCCGCGCTCGCGACCAGCACGATCCCCAGCGTGACGGGGAACAGGGCAGCGAGGGCGATGCGCCGCAGCCAGATCAGCGCGGCGATGCCTGCGATCACGCCGATCGTGTCCACGATGAGCGACCCGAAGCCAGCGTAGGGCGCGAGGATGACCAGGCGCTCGTAAACGAAGCTCAGTGCAGCGTGCCCGCTCCCTGTCGGCACGTAGAACCCGCGCCAGAAATTGACGAGGAGTGGGGTCACCGTGGGCCGGATGAGCGTCAGGTAGATCGCCAGGCTCACGATCAGCATGCCCGCCGAGGCTGCTGCGACGTCGAGCAGCTGCCGGTAGCGCCGCGTGACCAGGCATTCCAGTGCCAGCGCGGCCATGGCCGCCACTCCGATGAAGATCACGGTGTTCGCGAACAGCAGGCCAACCGAGCTGACCGCGGCGATCGCTACCAGCCGCCGGATCCGCCACTCGTTCTCCACCCTGGCCACGAGAACCCACAGCACCAGGCACGCGCAGGCCTCGGCCGTGTACTGCTTGAGATCGTTGAGCACGAGCATCGCTGGCGACAGGAGGACGGCAGCGCCGGTCAGGATGCCGGTGACGTAGCGATGGAGATGCAGCTCACGCCCGAGCAGGTAGCCCGCCGTCGCCGCGAGCATGGTGAACGCGAGCGGCACAAGCCGGAGCCGCTCCGGGCCGCCAAAGGGCACCAGCCGCAGTAGATAGGTCCAGCCCAGGGGGGTGGACGACGCCAGCGAGCGGGTGAGCCCGATCGGCGCCCTGACAGTGTCCGCGACCCACGCTTCGTCGAGCCAGAACGAATGGCGCAGCATGTACGGCACGTCGTGCACGACAAGGACCGCGAGGCCGAAGGCTGCCGCGAGGCAGACATCAATCAAGTACGGCCAGCGCGCTAGATAATTGCCGGGGCCGGTCTCCGGCTCGGCGCGGGCTGCCCGGTGACGCGGGACCGGCCGCAGCGCCTTAGCCCTGGCTGACACGCTTCCTCTCAACCAAGCTCGGCTAGCGCGACCAGTTCAGCCTGCGGCGCGCCGCGCAGCGAACCGCTCGCGCAGCAGAATCCAGACTGCTTCGACGCCGTCACGCCAGGTCAGCTTCTTACCCTCTGCCCGGCTGCGGGACCGGTAGGTGATCGGGACCTCGTAGGGGCGAATGCCTCGGCGCAGCATCTTACCGGTGACCTCGGCCTCCATGCCGAATCCGATCTCGCGGATGTCAAGGCTGCGGTAGAGCTCCGCCGGCAGCAGCTTAAAGCACGTCTCCAGGTCGCTGATGTAGCAGTTGAACAGGACGTTGGCGAATGTCGTGACGCCCTTGTTGCCCAGCACGTACAGATAGGAGTAGGCGTTGTGGCTGCCGAAGGTTCTCGTGCCGTACACCACCTCAGCCTGGCCGGCTATCACGGGCGCAAGGATGGACGGGATGTCAGCTGGTGAGTACTCCAGGTCCGCGTCGCACATGATCACATAGTCACCGCTCGCCACGGTCGAGGCGGTGCGGATCGCCGCTCCCTTGCCCCGGTTGCGCTCGTGCAAGTGGATCTTCACCCGCGCGTCCTCGGCGAAGGTGGGATAAAGGTCCCTCGTACCATCGGTGCTGCCGTCGTCGACGATGACCAGTTCAATTTCGCAGGGGTAGTCGACATCGAGAACCTCTTTGACCGCTGAGGTCAACGTGGCCCTCTCGTTGTACACCGGCATAAGGATTGACAGCTTCACGAGGGGCAAGCCTATGCCAGGTAACGGGCGGTTAGGACTGAATCCAGCTGAGGGGTTCATCAGGTAGATTTCACCGAGCATCGTCGCGGCGCTGCCGTCATTCCCCTGGAGGAGATTCCGTGAATCCGGACCCGGTTGCCCCACCCCGGCCCGTCGTGCCGAAGCGGATCCTGGTCACCGGGGGCTCCGGTTTCATCGGCTCGCATCTGAGCCGGCGGTTGCTTGCCCAGGGCCATGAGGTTCTGGTGGCGGACAATTTCTACTCCAGTACCCGGCAGAACGTCATCGACCTGCTGGACGAGCCACGCTTCGAGCTCATCCGTCATGACGTGACCTTCCCGCTCTATGTCGAGGTCGACCAGATCTACCACCTGGCCTGCCCGGCCTCGCCGGTCTACTACCAGCGGGATCCGGTCCAGACCACGAAGACGTGCGTGCACGGATCGATCAACATGCTAGGCCTGGCCAAGCGCCTGAAGGTGCCCATCCTGCTGGCGTCGACGTCCGAGGTCTATGGAGATCCGGCCAGTCACCCGCAGGCCGAGTCGTACTGGGGCAACGTGAACCCCATCGGCATCCGGTCCTGCTACGACGAGGGCAAACGCTGCGCAGAAACCCTGTTCTTCGACTACTTCCGGCAGCACGCCCTGCCGATCAAGGTCGCGCGGATCTTCAACACCTATGGGCCGAATATGTTGCCGAACGATGGCCGCGTTGTCTCCAGTTTCATCGTCCAGGCGTTGCGTGGCGAGCCGCTCACCGTATTCGGCGACGGAACGCAGACCCGGTCCTTCTGCTATATCGACGACCTGGTCGAGGGCCTGATCCGGCTCATGAACTCGCCGCCAGAGGTCACCGGTCCGATTAACCTCGGCAACCCCGGCGAGTTCTCGGTGCTCGAACTTGCCAAGAAGGTGCTTACCCTCACCGGGGGCGACAGCGCGATCGAGTACCGCTCCCTTCCGTCCGACGACCCCGTGCGCCGCCGTCCCGATATCAGCCGCGCATCCCAGATCCTGGGCTGGGAACCGACGGTCCCGCTGGACGAGGGCCTGGAGCGGACCGTGGGGTACTTCCGCAGGGCCCTGACAGCGTAGCTACCTGTCTCCGCCGCGCGCTGCCCGGCGGCAGAGCCCTCGCAACGCCGTCATCGCGGCGGCTCTGACATCCACAGGCGGATAGTGAACGGCGTTGTCGTCAGCGGCGGTGCCGTCAGCGTATGCGCGTCGGCCCTCGTCTGAAGCCGCATCACCTGCCGGACCTGGCCGCCGTACGGCGTCAGCAAGCCGGGGAAGCCGGACAGCAGGACTGGCTGCCTGCCTGCCTCGTAGGTGCCGCGAACGACCGGCGCTACGTTGGCGGGGTCCGCGCGGCCGATGCTCGCCACCGGGACGTTGCACGTCCCGCGCACAGCCTCGGCGAGCCAGCTCTCATCCCCGCCCACGCCGTTGAGGAACACGACCGAGGCATCGTGGGGTAGTGCCGCGCACAAGCTCTGGATTGCCTCAACCTCGCCCTGCTGCGTTCTGGTGAATGCCAGGCCGTCGGCCGCGAGTGTGCCGTTCGTGAATCGCAGCCCGAGCGTGGTGACGGCGGCCGGCAGGACCATGAGGGCGATACCGCAGGCCAGCAGGCTGACGCGAACCACCTGATGGGTGTTTTTGCGTCGGAGCCAGCCGCTCAGCCAGCCAAGAGCCCAGACCCCCAGCACGATGAACGCGGGCAGCACGGTGGGAACCAGTCTGCGGCTCGCCCATGGCTGATCGGGCACGATCGACGGCCGGTACAGCGTGGTCACGGTCGCCCAGGCGAAGATGGCAAGCGGGAGCGTCCAGGCCGGCGCCTGGCCGCGAAGGCACCGGCGAGACAGCAGCGCGGCTCCGAGGGTGCCAAGGATGACAGCGGGCACGCCGATGTACCAGAACACCCAGTGCAGGCTGAGCTCGTAATACTGCCTGCTCGGGTCGACCGGGAGATGATCGGCACGCTGGAAAGCGGCCATGGCTCTGCCAGCCTGCGTCTTTGCCAGGGCAGGGTTTCTCGCTGTCTGCACGTACGGGCGCACGGCGAACCCGATCACCACCATCACCACGACCGCGGCGGCCGCGTTCGGAAGCCACGTGCGGGACAGGTTCGGCGCGCCCTTGTCCCACCGCACCGCTATCGCAAGCAGCGTCGCCACGAGCACGATGACGGACACCGCGACGAGTGGCACCAGGGCTGCGTGAATAGAACGCACGTACGGGATGGACAGTACGGATCCGTCGATGACGCCATAGCCGCCGCCGACTGCCAGTCCGGCCAGGAACGGCATCGCCTGGGGCCGTCGACCGATGATCAGCAGGCCAAGGTAGGGAACCACGGGCAGGATGTCGCCGACGCCGTCGATGCGAACCAGCACGGTCAGGCCCAGGGCTAGTCCGCCGAGTGCGGCCAGAATACGAACGCCGACGCCGTCGGCGTTCAGCGAGTCGACCAGCAGGCACAGTCCGCCAAGGAGCAGGACCTGAGCGAGCGGCTCGCTGTAGGTAGACCGGCTCGTGTAGATCTCGGGCAGCGAGATCGCGAGCGCCAGGGCGGCAACCGGGGCCCACCGCGGCCCAGCCAGGCGGGCGGCCAGGCCGCCGAAGGTCAGCACGGCACAGGCGCCAAGGATGGGGCCCATGGCAGCCGCCGACCCGAGGCCGCCGACCCAGAAGCCGGAGGCAAGGACCATCGGAAGTCCTGCCATGAACTGTGGCACCACGCTGCTGCCGACCTGGTAGAAGGCAAAGCTGGCGAACCTGAGGACGTGGTGGGTGCCGCCGAAGGCCGCCTGGTCCTGCGGGATCGGCAAGGAGCCGTGGTGCGAGATCCAGTTGGCGAACTGGACATAGGACGCCGGGTCGCGGGTCACGATGATGAACTGGGAGTGGTAGATCATCTGATCGACGCCGAAAGCGATGGCAACGGCGACGACCCCCGCCACCGCCCACCAGGGGGTGCCCCTCATCTCCATGCTCTGAACACCGAAGGCGCCCGCCGACCTGCCTGGCGTCCAGCGGAGCCCCGCCGGGACGATGATCAGGACCAGCGGTATCGACACCACCAGCATGAGCAGGGCAGTGAAATGGCCAGCCAGCAGCAACGGCAGCCCGGCTAGCAGCCACGCCGCCACGAGCAGCGCGGGCAGCACCGACAGCCTCGAGAGCAGCAGGCCGGCCGAGTCCGGTCCGGTGCCGGCGTCGGGCCCGCCGGCGGTCTCCGCCGCCGCAGGTCCGGAAGCCGCAGTCCGGGCGCGGATGCTCATCCGGTGGCCTCCTCGATTCCGGAATCCGACCGGATCCCGCCGCAGGGGAGCATAGTCGCCGGTCCGAGCTGTCGCATCGGCCATGACGCGTCCTGGCGGGCTAACCTGCGGCGATTGCCCAGATTCCGCCGGCACCGAGGCAGCCCTCAGTAGGCGACAGAAGAGTAGGAACCGACCTTCCAGAGGGCGTGCTCGCTGTAGATGTTGCGGACCGTGCCTGACCTGGCCCGCATCACGAGGGTGTGGGTAGTGGCACCGCCCGCTCCGCGGTAACGGACCCCGGCCAGCAGATCTCCGTCGGTGATGCCAGTCGCCGCGAAGAATGCGTCGTCGGACGCCACCAGGTCGTCGGTGCGAAGCACCCGGCTCAGGTCGTGACCAGCTGCGATCGCCTTGTCGCGCTCGGCATCGTCACGCGGCGCGAGCTTGCCGAGAATCACCCCGCCGAGGGACTTGACCGCGCAGGCCGCGATGACACCCTCCGGGGTGCCGCCGATGCCGAGCATCAGGTCGACACCGGAGCCGTCCCTGGCAGCAAGAATCGCCCCGGCCACGTCGCCGTCGGTGAGCAGCTTGATCCGGGCGCCGGCGTCGCGCACCTGGCTGATGAGCTCGGCGTGCCGCGGCCGGTCCAGGATCACTACCGTCACATCCGACGGAGCGCACCTCTTGGCCCTCGCCACGGCGGCGATGTTGGCGGCTGGCGGCGCGTTGATGTCCATGGCTCCCGCGGCCTCCGGCCCGGTGACCAATTTCGACATGTAGTAGACGGCAGACGGGTCGTACATGGAGCCGCGGGCGCTGACCGCGATGACCGAGATCGCGTTGGGCATCCCGTTGGCCGTCAGGCGGGTGCCGTCGATCGGATCCACCGCCACGTCGCACAGCGGACCGCTGCGATCCCCGACCTGCTCGCCGTTGTAGAGCATCGGCGCGTTGTCCTTCTCGCCCTCGCCGATCACCACGACGCCGTTCATCGAGACGGTATTGATCAACTGGCGCATCGCGTTGACGGCGGCGGCGTCGGCACCGTTCTTGTCGCCCCGACCCACCCACCGGGCTGAGGCCATCGCCCCGGCTTCGGTAACCCTGGCCAGCTCCATGGCGAGGTTGCGGTCGGGCGCGTGCTTGCCTGGCTCGGGTGCTGCGAAGCTCTGTTGTCCGGACTCGCTGCCTGCGCCGGCGACGCCAGGCGCCCCTGCTACGCCGCCCGGGCTCCCCGTCACACCGTCGGTCATCGCCAGCGCGCCTTCCCTGTCGGCCGTCCTGGTGAAATCCTATGACTCAGGCTGGCCGGGTGGCCTGCCGCCCAAGCACGGGCCTGTACCAGAACGTCGAGGCGGATGGTCTCAGAGCAGATAGCGCACGTGGGCCGGGTCGCTGACCGCGGCGCATCAACGCGAGCCACGCTGCTCGCGGCTGCCCGCGAGGTATTCATGCAGCAGGGTTACGCGCAGGCCGCGATTACGGACATCGTGGCTCTCGCCGGCGCGAGCGTGGGCAGCCTGTACCACCACTTCGCCGGTAAGGCCGACCTGTACCTGGCTCTGTACGAAGATCTGGACAATGCGCGTGAGGCCCGGACTCGCGCGGCGGTGCGGGAGCTGCGCGAGGCAGGCGCCGCGGATCCGATGCTATTGCTGCTCGCCGGGGCCCGCGGTTACCTCGAGGAGTGCATCGAGCAGCGTGAGATGGCCGCGATCTTTACCCGAGGCGACGGGCCACCGGGATTCGAGCTGACATGGCGGCGGGGAGTATTGGACTGGGTGACCCGGAACACCGAGTTTTTCGCCCGCAGCGGCGAAACACTGGACGAGGCCGCGGCGATCGTGATGACGGGCGCTCTGATGCTGGCTGTCACCGAGGTGTCGCTGGCAGTTGATGACGATCGAGCCCGCCAACTTGCTGACGGCGTGCTGGCGGTGCTGGCCAGGCTCGGCTCCAGGCGGCCCTGACCGCCGTTGCCTCAGGGGCGCCCGTTCAGAACGGCGCGCCCGGAGCCTGGCCGGGCTTATCCGGGTCGGCCGTCCGGTCCAGCGCCGCTGCTAGCCGCGCCCTGGCTCCTTCCAGCCACTCCTCGCAGATGCCGGCGAGTTCTTCCCCCCGTTCCCAGAGCCGGAGCGACTCCTCGAGGGTGAGGCCGCCAGCTTCCAGGCGACGGACCAGCTCGGTGAGCTCGTCCCGTGCCTGCTCGTACGGCGGGCGGGCGGGCTCGTCCGCAGCACTCTCGCGGCGGGACGACTGACCAGATCCCGCATTCTTGTCCGGCGGTGCCACCGGGCCAGCCTAGTGTCCCTGCTGCCCGGCTAGCTGGCCGTCACCTCGAGCTGATCGGCAGCGAACCGCACCGTCAGCGGATCTCCTGCGGCAACCTGACGGGCCGACAGCACGACGGTGGCATCGTGGTGCTGGACG
The DNA here is from genome assembly GCA_035631375.1 of Streptosporangiaceae bacterium. Lineage (GTDB taxonomy): Bacteria > Actinomycetota > Actinomycetes > Streptosporangiales > Streptosporangiaceae > JAJYUU01. Next base: position 19,095 of record DASQIW010000190.1, on the reverse strand, counting down.
ATGGCGTACCCGCGCTGGAGCGTCGCGGCCGGTGAGACGGCGATCAGCCGGGCCCGCAGGTGCGCGAGATTATCCCCCGACCGGTTCACGGTTGTCGTCATCGCCAGCCTCCCTCGCTCGGAGAGGGCCCGCACGTGTTCGTGCTGGCGGTCGATCTCGCGCTGCGGGCTGGCGAGCACCGGACGAGAAGTGATGGCGGCCAGCCAGGACCTCTCCCGGTCCAGGCGGCCGGCGAGCGACCTGCGAGCGCGGCCGCGCAGCAGGCTGATGAGGTCGAGTTGCTCGGCCACATCCGGCACCGCGCGCCTGGCAGCGTCCGTGGGCGTCGACGCGCGGACGTCGGCCACCAGGTCGAGGAGCGGGACGTCTTGCTCGTGTCCGATGGCGCTCACGACAGGCGTGACGCAGCCAGCAACCGCCCGGACGAGGTCCTCGTCGGAAAAGGGCAGCAGGTCCTCCAGCGAGCCGCCACCGCGGGCGATGATGATCACGTCAACCGCGGCATCGGCGTCAAGCCGCTGCAGCGCACCGATGACCTCCTCGCTGGCGTGCAGGCCCTGCACGGCAACGTGTTCCACCCGGAACCGGACGGCCGGCCACCGGTGCGCAGCGTTCTGCCGTACGTCGCGTTCGGCCGCGGAGTCGCGCCCGCAGATCAGGCCCACCGATCTTGGCAGGAACGGAAGCGGGCGCTTGCGCTCGGCAGCGAACAGCCCCTCAGCCGCCAGCGAGTTTCTCAGCCGCTCGATCCTGGCCAGCAGGTCGCCGATGCCCACGGACCTTATCTGCGTCGCGCCGAGCGCGAACGACCCCTTCGCCGCGTTGAACTCCGGCCTGGCCCAGACCACCACCCGGCTGCCCTCGCTGGGCGGCGGGCTGGTCGCATCGAGGACGGCGGTGGTGCAGATGACCCGCACGGATACCGCGGCGACCGGATCGCGCAGGACCAGGAACACCGTCCCTCCGCGCCTGGCGAGCTCGGCGATCTGGCCCTCGACCCAGACCCGGCCCAGGCGGCCGATCCAGTCGCCGACCAGGCGCAGGACGGTGCGGACCGGGACTGGCGACTCCTCTGAGGTCTCGAGCGGCACGACCGCCTGCCCTTCCGGCTCCTCAGCCGTCCGATTCGAGCTTCGCGATGCGCCGCTCGATCATGGCGATGATCTCCGCTCGCTCGGCGTTCTTCTGCTCGTACATCAGCAGGGCCTGCAGCTGATCGAAGTCCAGGCTGCGCAGCCGGGCGCGGATCGAGGCGACGGACAGGGTGTCGTAGCCCGGCAGCGGCAGCTCATGGACGACGAAACCCGCCCCGATCGGCACGTTCCCCGTCAGCGGCTGGCTCGCCGCGGGTGGCATGGTCTCCTCCTCGGCCGGCACCTCACCCTCGCCGTCCACTGTGTCTGCGATGGGCGTCGCCGACACAACGGTGCCATGGCCGACGGTCAGCTCCTCGGTGGACAGCAGCCGCACGTTGCCGGTCTCGTCGAGAGAGCGCCACCGCTGACTCGCCGTGGCCGCTGACGGGGCGGTCTGCGGCACGCGTCCGCCTGGCGGTGCGGTCTGCGGTGAGCGTCCGCCTGGCGGTGCAGTCCGCGGCACGCGTCCGCCTGGCGGTGCAGTCCGCGGCACGCGTCCGTCTGGCGGTGCGGTCTGCGGTGAGCGTCCGCCTGGCAGTGCAGTCCGCGGCGCACGCCCGCCCGGCGCGGCGTGCTTTGGCCCGGCTGGGCGCGAGCCGGCCTGCGGTCGGTCGGCGGCCAGCAGGATCTTGCCGATCCCGGCGAACACGGCCCTGATCGCCTGAGTCGGTGCCTTCCGCACCTGATCTCCGACTTGCGGGATGTCCATGGAATGATCGTTCTCCTCAGCTAACTGCCCGGGAGTCGTCAGCCCGCCGCAGCGAAGTAACCGCAGCGCCCCGACGACGACCTCGCACCTCCTGCCGCGCCGGGCCGGCGCGGTGGTGCACCCGGGCCGCCAGTTCTTTCCCCCTGTTGGTGACCAGCATGCCAGGCCGGGCGCGAGCGGTCTCGCACCGCCGGCCGGCCGGGCGGGCGCGTCGGCGCCCTGCAGACCAAATTCCCGCTTGGCTCGGACGGTAGTCCCGGGTTGGCAGCGGCGTGCGCCCATCTACACTGGGGCTCATGCCTGATCCGTCCCGTCGTGTACTGCTGGCCAAGCCGCGTGGCTACTGCGCGGGCGTCGATCGGGCTGTGCAGACGGTGGAAGAGGCGCTGGCCAGGTACGGGGCTCCGGTGTACGTGCGCAAGCAGATCGTCCACAACGTGCACGTGGTCCGCACGCTCGAGGAGCGCGGTGCGATCTTCGTCGACGAGACCGAGGCGATCCCCGAGGGCGCGGTCGTGGTGTTCTCCGCCCACGGCGTCTCTCCCGTGGTCCGCCAGGAGGCAAAGGACCGCAGCCTGCGGGCCATCGACGCGACCTGCCCGCTGGTCACCAAGGTTCACAATGAGGCGCGCCGGTTCGCCGCCCAGGACTATGACATCTTGCTCATTGGCCACGAGGGCCACGAGGAGGTCATCGGCACCACCGGCGAGGCGCCAGCCAACATTCACCTGGTAGATGGCCCCTCGGGCGGCGATTCTGTGCAGGTCCGCGACCCCGCGCGGGTCGCCTGGCTGTCGCAGACCACGCTGTCGGTGGACGAGACGGCGGAGACGGTAGAGGCCCTCCGGAAGAAGTTTCCGCTGCTCATCGACCCACCCAGCGACGATATCTGCTACGCGACCCAGAACCGGCAGACTGCTGTCAAGGCAATCGCGTCGGCCTCTGACGTCGTCATCGTCGTGGGCTCCCGGAACTCCTCCAACTCGGTCCGCCTGGTAGAGGTCGCCCGCGACGCCGGGGCTCCCGCCGCCTATCTCCTCGATGACGCGTCCGAACTGGACCCAGCATGGCTCGAAGGTGTGACCACGGTGGGCGTGACGAGCGGCGCCTCGGTGCCCGAGGACCTCGTGGCAGGCGTGCTGGACCGGCTCGCCGAGTGCGGATTCGGCGCAGTCGAGGAGGTCGAGGCCGTGCCGGAGCGGATGGCATTCGGCCTGCCCAGGGAGTTGCGTCAGCCGAGGGCCCGCCAGGCCGGCTAGGCCTCTTGGTGGTCAGCCGCGTGGCGCCCGCTGTGCGCGCTGTGCGTTGAGTGCTCGCAGGGCTTGCTGAGCTCGCAGGGCTTGCTCGGCTGGCGGGCCTCGTCGGCCTCGCGGTCCGCGCGGCGTGCGGCGCGAGCGCGGGGCTCCTCCGCGAAGCTCGGCTCGCAGGTCGCGGACGCATTGCGGTAGGCCCCTGAACAGCGCGATCGCGACGGCGGCCGCAGTGCCCGCGAACAGCCACGGTGCGACCGCAGCCAGCGTCAGCAAGGTCCCCCCGGCCACCGGAAGCGCCAGGCCGCGACGTCCGCCGTGCAGAGTGGCCACCTGAGCGACGATCTCCGCCACCGCGAAGACGGCCGGCACCGCGACCACCATCCGCAAGAGCGCCGCTGGCCGGCAGTACCGGGCCGCCAGCGCGCTGCCGAGGCAAAAGCCCAGGCCGGCGACCACAGCATGGTGGAGCCACGTGGCCAGCAGGCAGCTGGCGAGGCACCAGGCCACGAGGGCACCAAGCGTTCCCCGGGCCCCGAGACCCGATGGGAGCGGGGCCGTCTGCGCTCGCTGCTCCTCGTCAGCCCGGCGGCGCTGGAGCGGCGGAGGCCCAGTTCGGTACCGTCGGCCACCGGTCCGCGCAATGCCATCGGGCGCTGTGCTGGTCCCAGGCGCAGGGTCGGGCCAGCTGGGGTCCGTGTCGTCGGAATCGGTTCGTCCGGATCTGGCCGGGCCGTCCTGGCCGACTAGCTGCCCCGGTGGCGAGTCCTCCATTGAGTCCCCCTGGCGCGGGGCACAGGTCTAACCCGCTGCGCTGATGATGCGTCCCCGCAAGCCCTGATTCTGCCCGGCCGGCCCGCGGTCTAGACCCGCCGGCAGGACAAGCTCGGGGCCCGTCTCCACGACCAGTTCCGGTGCCGACAATGGCCGTACCGTCTCCTCGACGGGCCTTGGCTGCTCCAGCTCGGCCTGGACGATCCCCAGCTCGCTGAGCTTGCGGGCGCTGACCAGCACGCGGCTCTCCAGCGAGCCGACAGTGCGGTTGTAGCTGGACACCGCCGTGGTCAGCGCTCGCCCGAGTCCGTCGATGTGCTTACCGAGACTGGCAATCCGGTCGTACAGCTCGCGGCCCAGCTCGAACACGGCCCGCGCGTGATCGGAGAGCGCCGCCTGCTGCCACGCGTACTGAGCCGTCCGCAGCATCGTGACCAGCGTGGTCGGCGTGGCAATGTGCACGCGGCTGGCCATGGCGTGCTCGAGGAGACCGGGATCGCGCTCCAGCGCGGGCGCGAGGAACGCCTCGCCCGGGATGAACAGGACCACGAACTCGGGAGAGCAGCCGAGAGCGGTCCAGTAGGCCTTGGCCGCGAGCCTGTCCACGTGCTCCCGCAGGTGCCGCGCGTGGGCAGCGAGCCGGTCAGCGCGGACGCTCTCGTCGGCTGTCTCCGCTGCCTCGAGGTAAGCCGCGAGCGAGACCTTCGAGTCGACCACGATGTTCTTGCCGCCGGCCAGCCGGATCACCATGTCGGGTCGCAGCGCGCCGTCCGCGGTGCTCACGCCGACCTGCTCGTCGAAGTCGCACTTGCTCGACATGCCCGCCAGCTCCACCACCCGCCGTAGCTGCATCTCCCCCCAGCGTCCCCGCGCCTCGGGCCTGCGCAGGGCCGTCACTAGCGCCTGTGTCTGGGTGCGTAGCTGCTCCGAGCTCTGCCGAGCTATCGAGACCTGCTCGGCCAGCGCGGCGTGTGAGGACCGCCGGGCGGATTCGGCCTCCCGCAGCTGGCCCTCCAGCCGGGCCAGCGTCTCGCGCAGCGGCTGAACGAGCTGCTCCACCGCGGCCTTACGGCTGTCCAGGTCACCGGCCGCTACCGCCCTGGCAGCGCTCAGCCGCCCCTCTGCCATCTCGAGGAACGTCCTTGCCGTGCGGTCAAGGGCCTCAGCGGACAGCGCCTGGAATCTCTCGGCGAGCTGGGTGTCGATCAGGTCGGCCTTCTCAAGGGCGGCGCGCTCGAGCAAGGCGGCGCGGTCTGCGGCGGCGCTCGCTCTCTCCTGCGCCGCCGCGGTCTGGCCGGCGAGATCAACGGCAAGGCCGGCCAGCCGCTGCCGGGCTAGCAGGTAGCCGAGCGCGGCCCCGAGCGCGGCCCCGACCAGCAGACCGATGAGCAGCAAGATCGCGTTCATGCTTCGATGGTTACAGGCTGCTCCGACATTTCCGGCCGCGACACGCCCGACATGGTGTCCTGCGGCCATCACCCGTCGCCATCACCCGTGGCTGTCGCCCGAACCGTCACCGCGGCCGCGGCCGTCCCGGCGAGCCGCTTCACCTGTCTCGCCGTCATGCGTCCGCGCGGTGCCAGGGCGCGTCCTGGCGCCGCTCACCGCGCTGTAGGTGCGCGGGGCATGCTCGCCGCCGTTGCCGCCCCCGCCCGGCCGAGCCGGGGCCATCGCCTGCTGACTCCGCGATTCACCCGCCGCTGCTGCCGTGCTGCCCTCGAGTTGCAGGCGCGGCACGATCGGCTCCAGCCAGCGCGGCATCCACCAGGCGTGGCGTCCGAGCAGGGTCATGATCGCCGGGACCAGGATCATCCGGACGAGCGTGGCATCGATCAGCACCGCAAAGGCCATGCCGATGGCGAGCATCTTCACTGTCGGATCTGAGTTTGCGACGAAGCTGAGGAAGACGGCAACCATGATCGCGGCCGCGGTGGTGATCACGCGGGCGGTGCTGCCGATGCCGATGGCGACGGCGCGGCGCTCATCGCCGGTCGCAACCCACGCCTCGTGGATGCGCGACATCAGGAACACCTCGTAGTCCATCGACAGTCCGAACACGATCGCGAACACCAGCATGGGCACATACGCGGGAATGGGAAGCGTGGTCTGCAGCCCGATCACGTTCTTGATCCAGCCCCACTCGAAGATCGCGACGATCACGCCGTAGGCAGCGCCGATCGACAGCAGGTTGAGGATGGCCGCCTTGAGCGCGATGACGATGGATCGGAACGCCATAGTCAGCAGCACGAACGCGATCGCCACCACGGCCAGGATGAGCCAGACGAGCTTGGCAGTGATCCGCCGGGTGAAGTCGACGGATCCGGCTGTCGTGCCGGTGACGTAGGTCGTCGCCGGTTGCTTCGGCAGCACGTCGTTGCGGAGCGTGTCGACCAGGTTGGTCGTCTGCGCTGCCTGCGGCCGGGTTGTCGGGATCGCGCTGAACACGGCCGTCGTCGCGGCCGTGTTGACCGCGGCCGGGCCGACGGAGGCCACTCCTGGCGTGCTGGCGACCGCCTTCTGCATGTTGCCGAGCAACGTGCTGTCGGCGGAGCTTGACTGCTTCGGCAGCACGACGACGATGGCGAGCGGCCCGTTCGACCCGACCCCGAAGCCCTGCGTCATGAGGTCGTAAGCACGCCGGCTGGAGTCACTAGTCGGGTTGGTGCCGTTATCCGGCTGCCCGAGCGTGATCGAGAAGAACGGAATCGCGAGGACGCCGAGCACCACGACGGACAGGACGAGCCACGGTACCGGGAGCGCGCTGACCTTGCGACCCCACCGGGCAAAGGCTGACTTCTCATGCTGCTGCTCGGTGGCCGTGGCAGTGCGTTTGGCCTGCGCCAACGCCGTCTCGTGTGCCTTGCGCGCGTGCAGCCGGGCAACCAGCGCGCGGATGTTCTCCCTGGCAGCGCCCAGGAACGCTGGCACCAGCGTCAGCGCCGCCAGCATGCTGACGGAAACCGTGATGGCGGCGGCGAGGCCGAGCGCGCCGACAAAAGAGACCTCAGAGATGTACAGGCCCAGGATTGAGATCACGACCGTGCTGCCTGCCACGACGACCGACGCCCCGGAAGTGCCCTCAGCGCGCCGCACCGAGGTGGCCACGTCCATGCCGGTGTCGAGCTGCTCCCGGTGCCGCGCGACGAGGAATAGGCCGTAGTCGATGGCGACGCCGAGGCCGAGCAGCGTGGCGATCGTCGGCGCGGTCGTCGGAAACGTGGTCGCCGCGGCTAGCACCCCGAGCAGGGACAGCCCGGCACCGACGCTGAAGATCGCCGAGAGGAGCGGGATCGCCGCGGCAACGAGTGAGCCGAACATGAACAACAACAGGATCAGCGCGCACGCCAGGCCGATGAGTTCGGATGTGCTGTCGTTCGTTTTCTGGCCGATCTCACCAGCCCCGGCGCCGTACTCGACTTGCAGACCGGCGTTGCGGGCCGGCGCCACCGCGGCGTTCAGCCGGTTCAGGTAGCCGGTCTCCAGCGAGCTCGGGTTCGCGCTCCACGACACGCTGGAGTAGGCGATCGTGCCGTCTTTCGAGACGGCGCCGCCCGGCGGCGTGCCAAACGGGCTGGCCGCCTTCAGCACGTGGGGCAGCGCCGCGACGTTGGCCGTCGCCTGGTTGATCGCGGCTGAGTCGCCGGTGAGGGTGCCGGTCTTTGCGTGGAAGACGATCTGACCGGCGTAGCCGCCTTGCTGGGGGAACGTCGAGTTCAGCCGGTTCAGCCCGGCGTCTGAGGGCGTGCCTGGCACGTTGTAGTTGTTCACGTACGTGCCGCCCCACTGCCGGTTGGCCGCCAGCAAGCCGCCCAGGATGATCACCCAGGCGATGATCACTGCCCAGCACCAGCGGGCGGAAAAACCGCCGAGCCGTTCCAGCCACTGGTTCATCGCCGCTCCGCCCCCGCAGTCACGGCGCACGCCCCCAGCAGCCGCTGCCCCGGCCTCACCTGCGCCTTCGCGGCAATATTCCCCCGATGACTTGCTTGCACGCCTGGCGGTGCCGCGGGCGATACGGCGCAGCCGCTGCTCCCCTCCGCCAACGACCAGTCACGGCGCTGGCGAACCGGTGCGGCCGCTCGGGGGGAGCGGCCGTGTGCCGAGCCGACCACGTTCCCTTTACTTGCATAGAATTCAGCGGTGAGCCTGTCCATCGGCATCGTCGGCCTGCCGAACGTGGGCAAATCGACTCTGTTTAACGCGCTGACGAGGGCAAATGCCGTGGCGTCGAACTATCCGTTCGCCACTATCGAGCCGAACGTCGGCATTGTCGGCATCCCCGACTCCCGGCTCGACGCGCTGGCCCGGCTCTACGATTCCGCGCGGATTGTGCCGGCAACGGTCCGGTTCGTCGATATCGCCGGACTGGTTCGTGGCGCCTCGGCCGGGCAGGGCCTCGGCAATCAGTTCCTGTCGCACATTCGGGAGACCGACGCGATCTGCCAGGTTGTCCGCGTGTTCGCCGACCCGGACGTCAGCCACGTTGACGGGGACGTGTCGCCGGAGCGCGACATCGAGACCGTCGCGACCGAGCTGATGCTGGCCGACCTCCAGACGCTGGAGAAGTCCGCCCCGCGGCTGGCCAAGGAGGCAAAGTTCGCTAAGGACCCGGAGCGAGTCAGGGCCGCTGATGCGGCCGCGAAGGCCCAGGAAGTGCTGGACAGCGGCACGACTCTGTATGCAGGTGCCGGGCCGGGCGGCCTAGACCTGACTGACGTGCGCGATCTGCACCTGCTGACCGCGAAGCCGTTCGTGTACGTGTTCAACGAAGACGACCGCGAGCTCGGCGACGACGACCTTCGCAAGCGGCTGGCAGAGCTGGTGGCTCCGGCCGAATCGGTGTTCCTCGATGCCAAGACCGAGGCCGAGCTGGCAGAGCTGGAGCCGGCCGAGGCGGCGGAGTTGCTGGCAGAGCTGGGGCTGGGCGAGCCCGGTCTCAACCAGCTCGCCAGGGCGGGGTTTGCGGCCCTGCATCTGTCGACGTTCCTGACGGCGGGCCCGAAGGAAGCGCGCGCGTGGACGATCCCGCTCGGTGCCACTGCACCGGAAGCGGCCGGGGTCATCCACACCGACTTCCAGCGCGGCTTCATCAAGGCCGAGATTGTGTCGTTCGACGACCTCATGGCGGCGGGCTCGATCGCCGCGGCGCGATCGGCGGGGAAGGCCCGGATCGAGGGCAAGGACTACGTCATGCGCGACGGCGACGTTGTCGAGTTCCGCTTCAACGTCTGAGCAGCGAGATGGCAGCCGACAGGCAGATCCGTGCGACGGAGATCCAATTCCCGAACAGGTGGACCGTGGGGTGGCCGGCCGCCCAGCTCATCATCGGCGATGACGTCTTAACAGCCCGGTCCCTGGCGATGCCCAGACGGATACCGGCGTTCTCGGTGAGCAAGGACGCGGTCGGCGACATTTCTGTCGATCACCACGTGCGTTTTTACCTTCCCATGCTCCACTGGCACTGGTGGATTCAGGTGACATTCGAGCAGGCAGCCACCAACTTCGCCGGCGTAAAGGTGATGCTGCCGCGGCGCACCAAGGCTATCGACGAGCTGCGCGCCCGCGGGTACTCGGTCACCGACCGCACGGATCGAGCGGGGTCAGGACCGGCGTGATTACGTGAACCCCACGTTGAGGACGAAGTGCCCGAGCCTCAGGTTGAGGACTCCGCCACCGGCCCAGTGCACGATGAACGCCAGCAGGATGATGGCCAGGACAGCGACGACCACCCAGAAGAAGAAAACGACGATGCCGGGAATCGCATACCCGGCTACGGTTCTCGCTCTAGTTGCCACGGCGCGCCAGCTACCCCCCAGCGCCGCCTTTATTCGCCGCCGCGTGCTGAGCGCGGCAATGTGGCTCGATGAACACGAGGGCCTTCTGCGAGGATGCGCGAACGGTGCTCTGCGCCGGGTTTCTGATCTGCGCCGGGATCTATGCTGAGGTCAGCCTTCCCGGTCGAGGAACCTGATGTGGTACCTGATCGCCGCTGACCTCGTGCTGGTCGTCCACGTGCTGTTCATCGGCTTCGTTGTCGTCGGTTCCTTCCTGACCTGGCGATGGCCGCGGCTCATCTGGGTGCAGCTGCCGGCGATGGTGTATGGCGCGCTGGTGGAGCTAGCCGGTTTCGCCTGCCCGCTCACCGGTATGCAGAACTACCTGCTTCGCCGCGGCGGCCAGGCCGGATACCGGGGCGGGTTCATCTCGCACTACCTCATCCAGGTCATTTACCCGCCAGGCCTGACGCGCGGGCTGCAGATCGGGCTCGGACTGTTCGTCGTGCTCCTCGCGGTGATCGGATACGGGGGCTACCTGCGCCGGACCCGGTCAGCCCGCCTCGGGCGCGCTGGCCGCTGACCGGGGCACGCACCCGTCATGCCCGCGTCAGCACAGCGGCCAGCGGATGCGGCAGCTCCTGGACATCCGCCGCTTCGCAGAGCAGGCGCGCGTACCGCAGCTTGCGCCGGGCGCCGCTGCCCAGGAACCGTCGTAGCTGTGCCGCGGCCGGCTGATTGCGCCACTCGGGCTGCCCCTGCAAGCTGCGGAACGAGCCCAGATCTCCCTGCGAGTCAATGAGCGCCTCGACCTGGGTCGTGCCGATCGCGCGGATCAGCTCGTCCTCCAGATCGTCGACGCAGACATAAAAGCCAAGTCGCTCCATGTCGGCCGTCGTTCCCGGCGAGCCGATACCGGTGCTGGCCAGGGCGCGCCTGACGACAGCTTGCTCGCCGAGGTCGCACAGGCCCGACAGGCTCAGGCCAGCTCCAGCGGGACCAAACTGCGTCAGGTAGCGCGTGAACGCGTGCGCGCCGCCGACCGGCAAGACTGCCACGCGTTCTCCCGCGAGGTCCCGACCCTGGCGGGCGGCCAGCGTCTCGATCGCAATCTGGTCGCTGACGCCCTCGACAAGCACGACGGATCCTGCGGCCGTCGCGCTCGTCAGCGCCCGGGCCGTGGCCTCAGTCGCGGCTGCCGGGCCATGCGCATAACCGTCGAGGAGGCGGTTCGCTAGCTCGCGGCGCCTGGCGATGTCCATCGAAGTCGTTCTGCCCGTGCCGTCAACCATACCGAGCGCCCACGCGGGCGGGCCGGAGCGCGAGCGCGTCTCACGCTACCGAGAGCCGACCGGTGTCACGTAAGGATTATTGGTGGTGCGTCGCGCGGTGCGGCGTTGTTGACTGGTTGCATGACTGAGCTGCCGCAGGTGCAGGCTGGACGGATCCCGGTGACAGACACCTACCACGGCGTGGAAGTCACCGATGATTACCGGTGGCTAGAGGACGCCTCCTCCGCCGAGACACTCGCCTGGACGAAGGCCCAGGGGCAGCGCACGCGTGCGTACTTCGACGGAATTGCCTGGCGAGACGAGCTGCGGGGCCGTGTCGAGCAACTGCTCAAGGCCGAGCGGACGACATACAAGCGGCTTGCGCGCGGCGGCAACACCTTCTTTGCGCTGAAGGTTCAGACGCCGCGGCAGCAGCCGTTCCTCGTCGCGCTGACCGATCTTGACGACGCTGCAACCGAGCGGGTCGTCGTGGATCCAGATGTCATCGACCCGTCCGGCGAGACCGCCATCGACTTCTTCGTTCCATCCCCTGATGGCGCGCATGTCGCGGTCTCCCTGTCGGAGCACGGAACTGAGGACGGATCGCTGTACGTCTATGACACCGACAGGGGGAAGGTCGTCGACGAGCCGATCCCGCATGTGAATCTGATGGGTGGTTCAGTGGCCTGGCGTCACGATGGCTCCGGGTTCTGGTACACCAGCTGCGCTGACCCAGCGGGTTTCCGGCAGCAAGTATGGTTCCGCGAGCTCAGCGGCGCGCCGGACCACCTGGACCTGTCTGGCGGCTTCGCCGACGAGCGCATCGCGGAGAATTTCCTGTGCGCCTCGCCGGACGGCCGCTGGGTGATGGACCGGGTGCAGAAGGGCGACGGCGGGGAGTGGCAGGTCTTCCTCCGCAGCCAGGATGCTGGCGGCTCGTGGTGGCAGGTCGCAGCCATCTGCGACAAGTGCGTGCATGCCGTGCTCGGCACGGACGCGCTGTACTTGCTTTCCCGCCGGGATGCCCCGCACGGAAGGGTGCTCCGCCTGCCCGTGACCGATGGGGCAACGGTCGCCGACGCCCGCGAGATCGTGCCGGTCAGCGAATTGGTCATCGAAGACCTTGCCGTGACTCGCGACACAATCTGGGTCGTGGATATCGACGGCGGGCCGCAGCAGGTGCGTCGCTTCGACATCAGCGGGACGCCGCTGGCCCCGGCGCAGATCCCGCCGATGAGCTCGGTGTCGTCGTACGTTGCTCCTCTTGCCACGCTGGGGCTGGACCGGGTTGCGTGGTCGTGTGAGTCCTACACGGAGCCGGCGACATGGTGGGTCGCGGCCGACGGCGAGATACCACGCCCGACCGCCCTGAGGACGACTACTCCCGTCGACCTGGCCGACTACACGGTGACCCGCGAGTTCGCGACCTCGAGGGATGGCACGCGTATCCCGCTCACCGTGATTTCCCCGCCCGGCGCCCCACGGGACGGGACCGCGCCGACGCTGCTGACCGCGTACGGCGGTTACGCCATCTCCCTGGTCCCGCGGTTCGATCCTGAGCTGCTGCTGTGGCTCGAACAGGGCGGTGTGTACGTCGTGGCCAACATTCGCGGCGGCGGGGAGTTCGGTGAGGAGTGGCACCAGGCCGGCCGACTGGCTACCAAGCAGAACTGCTTCGACGATTTCATGGCTTGCGCCAGCTATCTCGACAGCAGTCGCATCACTAGTCGTGACCGGATGGCAATCATGGGCGGTTCCAACGGAGGGCTGCTGATGGGTGCCGTTCTTACCCAGCAACCTGACATCGCCCGCGCCGTCGTCGCAGCTGTGCCGGTCATGGACTCCCTGCGCGCTGAGACGACCACCAACGGGCGGTTCAATACAACCGAGTACGGCACCGTCGAGGATCCAGAGTTCTTCACGGTGCTGCACGCCTACTCGCCCTACCACAACGTGGTCGACGGCGCGGACTACCCGGCCGTATTGCTGACCGCCGGTGAGAACGACACACGGGTCGATGCCTGGCACGCCAAAAAGATGGCGGCCCGACTGCAGGAGGCGACGTCATCGGGCGCGCCGGTTCTGCTGCGAATGCAATCCAGTGGTCACCTAGCCGGGTCGCTCGACCAGACCATCGATGAGACAACAGATCTGCACGCATTCCTCTTCGATCATCTAGGTCTCAGCTATCGATCTGTCGCCGGGGTGTGATCGGCTCCGCATGTGATGACGGGAGCTTGACCTTTCCCCTGGGACAAGCTCCATGCTCGCAGAGCCGGGCAGATCGCCCGGCCCTGGAGGAGACCTGTGGACCTGATGACTATCGGCGCGTTCGCTGAACGTACTCGGCTGTCGGCCAAGGCGCTGCGCCTCTACGACCGGGTCGGGCTGCTGAAGCCTGTACTCATCGATCCGGCCAGCGGTTATCGCTTCTACAGCGAGGAGCAGGTGCGCCGTGCTCGTCTCGTTGCGCTGCTTCGACGCCTGGATATGCCTTTGTCGGTCATCGGGGACGTCCTGGCTCAATCAGCGCCGCAGGCGGCAGATGCAGTCGGCGAATACTGGGCCCGCATCGAGGCAGCTACCGTCGACCGCCGGGTCCTCGTCTCCTATCTCCAGGCGCTGCTCACGGGAGCCGACATGACTAGCTACGAAATCCAGACGCGAACCATCCCTGAGCGCAGGCTGCTGACAATCAGTCGTCACCTGCACGCCAGCGAAACCGACGCGTTCTTCAATGACGCCTTCGCCCGCTTGCGATCCGCTGGTCCCGGCATGCGGGGGATAGCCGGATGCCCGTTCCTCGTCTTCTACGGGGAGGTCAGCGACGATAGCGACGGACCGCTGGAGCTCTGCCGCCCACTGGCTGCCGGAACTAGCGCGGACGCTCCTCCTGCCGTGGCGGATATGCAGCTGCGCACGGAGGCCGCGCATGACGAGGCGTTCATCCGGCTGACCATGAAAGAGATGGGGTGGCCAGCGCTGGCACCTGCCGTGGATGCGCTGGAGGCTTGGGTCAGGCAGCAGCAGCGGGAGATCGGGGGAGCGCTGCGTCAGGTCCTGATCGCTGACCAGCGGACGGCGACCGCCGATACCCCGGTTTGCGATCTCAGCGTGCCGCTGAAATGAGCTGACGGTTGCTGACGTCACTGGAAGGCCGGGGTGAAGGGCACCCAGGCAAGCGGTGCGAGCGTAGTGCTGTCGTTCGCCTTCAGGCCGGAGTCGGACAGCGTCCAAAGGGCGCTGCCGATGATCAGCGAGCGGCGGATTGGGGCACCGGCAGGATCGCTGGCCGTAACCGGGTGCGTGATCGCCCCCACCTGGCTGAACCCGTGGCCGTCCACGTGCAGCACTACCGCCTCGCTGAGGACCGAGTAGGCCGGCAAGGCCTCCGAGGTCACGCCCTGTGCTGGGCCGCCCTGTGCTGGGCCGCCCGGGGGTGCGGGCTGCGGGTTGACGCCGGACGGCATCTGGACGGGAATCACGAGCAGCCGGGTAGCAGGCCAGTACAGGAACGCGTGCGGATCAAACTCGGCCTCGGAGTGGCCGAACTGAAGGTCGTAGGTGGCGAGCCGGACCGGCGCCGCGAGATCTGACACATCAAAGAGCGAGATCTGGGTGCCCGTCGTCTCGCCCACCGCGTTCGCGTCCTGGCCGATGCCGATCAGATGAGTTGCGTCCACCGGGTACAGGTAGGCGGAGTAGCCGCTGAGCGGCAGCTGTCCGACGACCCTCGGCTGCGCCGGATCGGATAGGTCGAGCGTGTACAGCGGATCGGTCTGCCGGAAGGTTTCGACGTACCCGGTCGGCCCGACGAACCGGACGGCGTAGATCTGCTCGCCAGCTCCGAGTCCGCCCGCCTTGCCGATGATGGTGAGCTGGTCGCCAGACTGCTCCAGCACGTAGACCGCGGACACAGACTGTTGTGCCCCTCCCGCCGTGAGTGTCGCAGACGTCGTCGTCGCGACCCGCAGCGCGCCGTTCCACGCCGACAGCGAGTACTGCGTCGTGCCGGACGAGCCTAGGAGCCAGCCTGGAACCGAGCCGGATGCCTCGTACACCGGACGGCCGGGCCCAGAAATGTTGAACTTGTAGATCCCCGTATAGCCCGGTGGCTCGATGGGCATGATCGCTGTCCCGCGGGAGACGGCCCCGGAGGCTGTTCCCGTAGTCGGCTGCGCAGCCCACTCGCGGCTCGCGATGTACAAGCTTGTGCCGTCGGAGTAAACCGTGTCGCCATCCGCGACGACGGTCACTGGCTCCCCGTCACCCAGGCTCGACCCGGTCAGGTCGAAAGTGAGCACAGTCAGCATCGAACTGCCTGTGTACGACGCGGCCGCGGGGTGGCTAACCGACGCGCAGTTCACCTGTCCGGTGCGCGTGACTGCGCCGGTAGATACCGAGTAACGGGGCAGCCACTGGCTGATCCCGGCCCGGTTGATCGCGGCCGCGGATCCGGAGGCTTCCGGAACGCCCTGCTGGTAGATCATCGGGTGCAAGCGCGGCGCGGACAGGACGACGACCCGCGCCATGGAGCCAATCTGACGGGCGTCGACCAGCGAGCCGTCCATGGTGTACTGGCTGATGATCTGCGGAGTTGGCGTCGACAGGTCCACGAGCACCAGCACCGGCCCCTGGATCGGCATGGCCGTGCCAGGGCTCGCGGAAACCTGTGGTGCCTCCGGCGCTGACGCGATCGGTGCGCCTGGCCCGGCAGCGCCTGACCCCGCTGCGCCGGGGCTGACCGGGCCGCCCATCGGGTAGAAGGTCTGGCTGAACAGCACCAGCGCGTGGTCGCCTGCGAGCAGCAAGTTCGCTGGCGACAAACCGGGGTACTGGCCTCCAGACCTCAGGTCGAGAGCGCCGGTGAGCTGGCCCGTGTGGGCGTCGACGACGCGGAGCACCCCTCCGCTGATCGTCACGATGCGCTGACCGTCGGTCTTCACCAGGTCAGGCTCGTCCACCCCGGGTGTCGCAGTATTCGTGCCTGAATACGAGCCGGATCCAGGGACGCTGTTCTGGCCGAGGGCCTCATTACTCGGAGCACCTCCGACCGCACTCCGCGCTGAGGAGCCCGGCTGAAGTCCGCTCCCTGACTGGGCCGACCCGCTCGCCGCGGACGGCCCGGCAGCTCCGCCGCTTGAGGCGCCCGCCGAGAGCGCGGTCGTGGCCGCCGCCCGCAGGTTCCGCAGCGCATCGCCGCAGCTCGTGTAGCGGACCAGCGCCACGTCGGCTGCTGAAGGCGTGTGTGCGCCGCGGCCAGCAGGTGAGCTAGCACACGCAGAGAGGACTAAGGCGGTGAGCGCGAGCAGTGCTCCGGCAGGAGCGCACACCAGCCGACCCTTACCGCTCATGCGAGGACGATCAGGGGCGAAGCTTTCGATGGTGTTCATGGCGCTTGGACGGACTGCCGGCCGACTCGGTTCCGCAAGCGGCGGCCCGATGCGCCATCGTTATCTCGCCGTAGCCGTCACCGCTTGGCGTAGTCGGCGAACTGGTCGGCTGTGAGGTCATCGCTGCGGACAACACGTCGTGGGCGGTATAGGTTCGCGATGTGCCGAGCAGGACGCAGCCCCGAGTCGTGTTCGTCGCTGACGTCCTGGTGAGCGACGCCGTAGCGGGAAAGATCCGCGCGCAGGGTGACCTGGATCCGGCCGAGGTTGTGTCCGCGCTGCGGTCGCCGCCACCGCGGATGGGGCGCTGGGTCCACGACGGCCGGGGCACGCGGCTCATTGTGCGGGCAAGGACGAAGTCCGGCACCGACCTCCTGGCCGTGCTCTACCCCCTCGGATCCGATGCCTGGCGACTGGCCAGCGCGCATGTGCAGCCACCCGAACGCGGGGCATGATGGACAGCGTGACCGACAACGGCTTCCGGTTCGACGACGAATCCGACGACGAGCTGCGTCAGGCGTGGGCATCTGGCGAGCGGGTGCTCGTCGTTCCCTCCCGTCGACGTCTGCAGTTTCGCCAGTCCGTCAGCAAACTCCTCCGGGTGGTGGCGGACGATCTCGAACGCGTCGCCGACCGCGTCGACCTGCCCGAGGGAGTGGCGGCGGCGAGCCGGCACCGTCGTCCGCGAGAGGAAAGCTAAGCCAGGGTCATGCCTTTCGCCGAGCCGACCGCCACGCGCCCCTATATGCCCGGCTATGGAACCCTGCCCGCCACGGAGGGCACGGGCTTGCTGCCGTGGTCGTGGGCCCTCGAGCGGCTCACCCGCTCGCACGACTTCTGGCTCGCTACCGTGACCCCGCAGGGGGTGCCCCACCTGATGCCCGTCTGGGCGGTTTGGCACCAGGACGCCCTGTGGTTCAGCAGCGGCAACGGCTCGCGCAAGGCGCGCAATATCGGCGGCGAGCCGCGCTGCTCGCTGTCGACGGACAACCCGCTCGAGCCGGTGATCGTGCATGGCCGAGCGCACCGCGTCACCGCCGCGGACGAACTCGCGGTCATGCTAGCCGCGGAGAACGCGAAATACGGCACCAGCTACGGCCCTGACATGGTGGATCCGGCGGTGAACAGCGTGTTCGCGCTGCAGCCGGAGTGGGCGTTCGCCCTTGATACCGCCGACTTTGCCGGATCGCCGACGCGCTACACCTTCGCGCCCGTCGCGTCGCAGGCGCTATAGGCGGCGAGAGCAGGCACGCTCGACGGCAGCTACGTACTGATCCCAGGCCGGCCCGGTGTCCGGCGCGCGTACGCCCAGCCGCAGCCGAGTGAGCATGCCTGGCTCGTACAGCTGACTGATCGCTCGGGTCAGGTCGGCAACGTCTCCGGCCGTGCAGAGGATCCCGTTCACGCCGTCCTCGATGGCCGCCGCGACCGCACCCGCCCTGCTTGCGATGACCGGCACGCCGAACTGGTGGGCGATCAGTGCGTTCTGGGACGCGGTGCCCGAGCGATAGGGCAGGACGAGGGCGTCGGCCGCGGCAAAGTACGCCGGCACGTCCGCGGCCGCGACGTACCCGTCGGTGAGCGTGACCCGATCACCGAGCTGGAGGTCAGCGATCAGCTTCAGCAGATCGTCACGCTCGGCCCAGATCTCGCCCGCCACTGTCAGCGATATCTCCGGTTTGGTGTCGGCCAGGGCCCGGATGAGGAGGTCGACCCCTTTATACGGACGGACGAAGCCGAAAAACAGTAGCCGGTGATGAGGCGGCCTGGGCCTCGCGCCCGCGGCCACCAGCTCAGGTGGCCCGGAGGTCGGCAGATGCAGAGGGAGTGATGCGGTCTCGACGGTAGTGCTCGCCAGGCCAGCCGCCAGGGCAGCTTCGTCCGGGGAGTGGACGAGGGCCGCATCGCAGCGACGCAATAACGCGCGCATCAGTGGCTTGTCGAACCCACGCCGCTCGTGTGGCAGGACGTTGTGGCACAGCGCGACCAGCCGAGAGTCGCCAGCGACACGCAGAGCCCGCGCCATGACGAGATAGGCAGGCACCTGGAGCGGGGTAAAGACCGCCAGCACCACCGCGTGATAGGTCTGGCCCAGCCTGCGCCCGAGCCGCCACCACCCATCAGGCCGGTACCACGCCAGAGTGCGGCTCGTACCGGCGAACAGCGGAACCTCAGGCTCGTCGGACATCGGCTCGCCGGGGTAGAGCGCTTGCGGGAACATCGCTTGCCACGATTGCAGGCTGACCAGATGCCCCGCAGCGGCTAGCCGGTGCGCAAGCTCGGTCGTGTGCTGCGCTGATCCACCCAGGTACGGGTACGCCGGGCCGACTATGGCGATCTTCACGGCCCGCCGCACACCGTGCGTCAGGTGAGCTGATCAGAGCGCGCGGGATCCGGGATCCCGGAGGCGCGGTAGTGCCATCCAGCAGCCCGCCAGGTCGCGGGGTCCAGGACGTAACGACCGTCGATGATGTGCCTGGCGGCCGTGACGTTCGCGAGCTCCTCAGGCTTGATCGCGGCGTACTCCGGCCAGTCCGTTAGCAGCAACACAAGGTCTGCACCGGTGGCTGCGCTGAGCACGGACTCGGCATACTTCAGCTCTGGCCGCGCCCGCTTCGCGTTCTCCACCGCCTGCGGGTCGTGGACAGTCACCTCCGCGCCGAGGCCATGCAGGATCTGGGCGACGTCCAGGGCCGGCGAGTCGCGGACGTCGTCGGAACCTGGCTTGAACGCCGCGCCGAGCACGCACACCGACTTGCCGGCCACCGATCCGCCCGACAGTTCGCAC
>DASQIW010000189.1:0-67966 GCA_035631375.1 Streptosporangiaceae bacterium | reverse complement strand
GTCTCGGTGCGTTCGAGCGAGAAAAAAGCAGTCATGTCCGCGACGCGTGCGGCCTGCTGCATGTTGTGCGTGACGATCACGAGCGTGTAGTCGTTCTTGAGCTGGTGGATCAGGTCCTCGATCTTGGACGTCGCAATCGGGTCGAGTGCCGAAGCAGGCTCGTCGAGCAACACGACATCGGGCTCGACCGCGATCGCGCGCGCAATGCAGAGGCGTTGCTGCTGGCCTCCTGAGAGCCCGAAGGCGCCCTTCTTGAGCCGGTCCTTGACCTCGTCCCAGATCGCCGCTTGCGTGAGTGCCCGTTCGACCCGATCGTCGAGGTTGTCCTTCATGCCGAGGACTCGCAGACCCCACGCGACGTTGTCGTAGATCGACTTCGGGAACGGGTTCGGCTTCTGAAAGACCATGCCGATACGCCGGCGCACGGCAGTGGCTGAAACGCCTGAGGCGTAGAGGTCCTCGCCGCGGTAGCGCACGTCCCCTTCGACGCGGGCCGTCGGGATGAGGTCGTTCATCCGGTTCAGGGTCCGCAGTACCGTCGTCTTGCCGCACCCGGACGGGCCGATGAAAGCGGTGATCTCGTTCTCGTAGATGGACAAAGAAACGTCGGTGACCGCTTTGAATGGACCATAGTAAATAGATACATTGTGCGTATTAAAGATAGTATTGCCCGACTTGGGCGACTTCTCTTTCCGGCTCGCCAGCTCAGGCAGTCCCAGCGTGGTCAGCTCCTGGTCAGACTGTTCCATGGCGCTCCTACTGCGAGGACCGGGCAGCAACCCGGCCGGTGACCAGGCGGGCAACAATCAGCATGATGAAGGCGATAACTACGAGTGTAAGTGCCGCGCCCCATCCGCGACCCTGCGCGCCAGTGTACGGAGATGAGGCGTTCTGGAAGATCAGCAACGGCAGGGCCGTGTTAGCACCTTGGAACACATTGAGGTTCGCCGCGGTCAGGCCGCCCCCGATGGTGAACAGCAGCGGCGCTGTCTCGCCCGCAATCCGCGCCACCGCCAGCAGGGCCCCGCTCGTGATGCCGCTCAGGGCTGCCGGCAGCACCACGGTCATCGTGACGCGGGCCTTGCTCGCGCCGAGAGCGTAGCTGGCCTCGCGGAGGGCATCAGGGACGAGCTTGAGCATCTCCTCGCTCGACCGGATGACGATCGGCAGCATCAGGCAGCCCAGTGCCAGCGCACCGGCCAGGCCGGAGTAGCCGGCGAGGCCGAGGTGGACGACATAGATGGAGTAGATGAACAGGCCCATGATGATCGAGGGCACGCCCGTCATGACGTCGGCCATGAACCTGATGATGCGGGTCAGGAGACGGTTGCCGCCGTACTCGTTGACGTAGATCGCCGCGAGGATGCCGACCGGCACCGCTATGACCGTGGCCAGCGCCGTGATCAGCAGCGTTCCCACGATCGCCGGCCCGATGCCGCCGACACTCACCGGTGCGACGTTGAACGGGATGTCGCTGGTCAGGAAGCGCCCGCTGATGGCGGACACGCCCTTGGAAATCACCGTGTAGAGGACGAATCCCAGCGGGATGATCACGATCGCGAATGCGATGAACATGAGCGTGGTCGCGATCCGGCTCTTGGCGCTCCGCCACGACCGCGGCTCGCGCAGGTCGACCGGCGGTCGCGGACTAACTGCTGTTGCCATCACGCCCCCCGCTGCCGGGCCATGGAGCGCGCCACGATCCCGCGCGCTATGAGGTTGACGATGATCGTGAGCACGAACAGGAGCACGCCGAGCCCGAGGAGCGCGGCTCGGAACACACCGGACGACTCGCCGAACTGGTTGGCGATGACGGCGGGCATGTTGTAGCCGGTGGAGAACAGGTGCGACGTGATGACCGGCGACGACCCGATCACCAGCGCGGCTGCGATGGTCTCGCCCATGGCACGGCCGAGACCCAGCAGGACGGCGCCCACGATGCCGCCCTGGCTGTGCGGAAAGACCACGCCGCGGATCATCTCCCAGCGGGTGGCACCCAGCGCGTAGGCGCCCTCCCGGTCGATATCTGGCACCGTCGCGATGACCTCCCTCGACAGTGACGTCACGATTGGGGTGATCATGAAGGCGAGGATCAGGCCAGCGGTGAAGAAGGACGCCCCGCTGACGAGCCCGCCTGACGACGGCCCGAACAGGTTCCCGAGGACGGGGATGCCCTTCAGCGCCGAGGCGACCGGCGAGTAGACGTGCGGCGCCACCCACGGCGCGAATACGAGGATCCCCCACAGGCCCCAGACCACCGAGGGCACCACGGCGAGCAGGTCGATCACGTACACGATGGGCCGGGCCCACCGGTACGGCACGACCTCGGTGAGCAGAAGTGCGACGGCCACGCTCACCGGGACTGCCAGGACAACCGCGATCAGCGCGGTGACTACCGAGCCGTAGATGAACGACAGGGCACCGAACTTGTTGTGCGCGGGGTCCCAGGTCGTGCTGAAGATTCCGGTGATGCCCTCGTGGCTGAACCAGGACGTGGACTGCTGAGTCGTCGCGACCGCGATCAGAACCAGGATCGCCAGGACCAGCAGGCCGGCCACGAGCGCCAGCGCCTGGAAAACGCGGTCGCCTAGCGGCCTGCGCTGTGTGAGCGCGCGGGCGGACCCGGCCATACCAGCCGGGTCCGCCTGCGCCGAGCGAGCAGCCACGGGCTAACCCCCTAAAAACCCGTGCGTCACGATCGTCACACTGCTCACATTAGCCCGTTATCTTGCTCAGCTGAGCCTTTGCCATCTGGTCGATGCTGGCCGGCAGGGTGGCGTACCCGAGCTGGTTCAGCAGCTTCTGGCCATCGCCGAGCAGGTAGCCGATATAGGCCTGGAGCATCTTCGCGTCGTTGGCGTTCGGCTGCTTCGCGTTGACCAGGATCCAGGACTGGTAGGTGATCGGGTAAGCCTGCGCGCCCGATCCCCAGACCGCGTGGAACGTCAGGTCGGGGTTGACCGTGACACCCGCCGCGGACGCAGACGCCGAAGCCGGCGACGGCGCGATGAAGTTGCCTGACGAGTTCTTCACCGAGGCGAACGTCAGCCCTGAGGCCTTAGCGTCGGCGTAGTCGACGTACCCGATGGCGCCCTGCGTCGACTTGATCACCTGGGCTATGCCGGAGTTCCCTTGTGCGGCGCGGGCGGAGTGCGGCCAGCTGATCGTCGAGGAGCTGCCCAGCTTCCACACGCTCGGCTCGGCCGTCTGCAGGAACAGGGAGAAGTTCGCTGTCGTGCCCGACGAGTCCGCACGGACCACCGTAGTGATCGGGGTGCTCGGCAGGCTGACGCCCGGGTTGAGCGCCGTGATCGCCGGGTTGTTCCAGGTCGTGATGGTGCCCTGGAAGATGTTCGCGATGACGGTCGGGTCCAGCTTGAGGTTGCTGACGTTTGGCAGGTTGTACGACATCGTGATCGGGCCGATGACGACCGGGAAGTAGAGGATCGTCTTGCCGGCGAAGTTAGAGGCCTCAGTGGTGGGGATCGGCGAGTCAGAGCCGGCGTAGTTCACCACGCCCGAGGCCAGGTCGCTGCGTCCCTTGCCGGAGCCGCCGCCGCCATAGTTGACCGTCATGCCGGGCTGGATCTGCTTGAACTGCGAGATGGCCGCCTGCTGGAAGGTGGTCTGGAAGGTCGATCCGCTTCCGTTGAGTGTGCCGGTCAGCGGCGCTGCGGTGGGCGAGTTGCCACCGCTCGGGCTGGACGGCGAGGAGCATGCTGAAAGGGACACGGCCACCGCGAGGGCCGCGATGCCCCCAATTCCTGCGGCGACCTGCTTCCTGCCCCGAGGTTGCATGGTTATTTTCTCCTTTTAAGAGTCTTATTCTGCTGCTCCCGGAATGAGCAGCCCGGACCGGCGGCCCCCCTCGGACCGCGCACCCGCGCTACAGTGTGCCGATCTGGCGGTATTCGTTGGCGAATCCGGGGTGTCCAGAAGGCAACGCAAAAGTGAAGTTCTGGTGGCCCCCCCGACGCCCAGGTCACACCGTCATGCCGGCCGACGGTGACCTTTCCCATTCTGCCGCCATTCCAAAGACCGCAGATTCAAGGTTGGCTCGCGTGGGTCGCCTGGCTGAACAATCGGCCGAGCGCCGTCGAGCCAGCTCAGGCGACGCGCTTGAGCTGCGCGGACACGTGGGATTGCAGCGGCTGGCCGACAGCGGCCATGTCGTAGGCCCAGCCAAGATCGGCACCGATGAGTCCATACAGCCGCCGGCCCGCGGTGACTTCCTTCGCTGTGGCGGTGCGGACCACCGCGTCCGTTGCAAGCTCGATCTTCGTCCCCGTCACCGCGCCGACGTAGACCTCGGTGATGCCGGTGGGATGCGCGAGCACGACCTCCATACCCCCGTCCGGCTGGGGCCGCCAGTAACCGGTCTCCATGGCCAGCGGCCTGCCGATGGTGCCGTCCGGCTCGATTAGCCAGGTCCGGCTCGAGTAGATCAGGAACGGCTTGCCGTTATGGCTGAAGGTGATCTCCTGGCCGAAGTTCGCGCTCTCAATCGTCGGGTAGCCGACGACGCCTGCTCCTTCCCAGCGACCGAGCAGGAAGCGCACTGGGTCGAGGTCCTGGTGCTGCTCGAAGTGCTCCGGCAGTCCGCCGGGCTGAGCCGGAGCGGGCTTGGCAGGTTGCATGATGTCCTCCACCGTGAGCCGCGGGCTTCACAGCAAGCATGACGGACACGCCAGAGCGACCGGCACCCGGACCCGATCGCGCACTCAGTCTCAGTCGCCCGGCGGGCGCCCGCTCACCCGGAACAGCCCGACCACCAGGCCGAGGCTGGCCACAGCTACCCCGGCAAGCGCGATGACCAGCAGAATGGCGGTCAGCACAGGAGGCACGCCTGGGATTGTAGGGATGCTGCCGAATGGTCGCCGGTCCGCCACGCCGCACGAGCTGGAACGCCGGTTCCCGTGCTGGCGTCGGGCCTCGCTGTGGCAGCGCTAAGGTGCGGTACATGACGGCGCGTTCCCTGGTAGTCAAGGTGACTGTTGGCAAGGAAGACCCGGAGCGCTGCAACCAGGCTCTGACGGTGGCGGCGGCCGCGGTCGCCAGCGGCGTGCAGGTGTCGCTCTGGCTTACCGGCGAGGCGGCCTGGTTCGCCCTCCCTGATGGCTGCCCTGATCTCCGGCTGCCGCACGCCACACCGCTGCCCGAGCTGTTCGACACGGTGCTCAGGATGGGCACGGTGACGCTGTGCACGCAGTGCGCCGCGCGGCGCGAGATCAACGCGGCCGCCGTCGTCGACGGCGTGCGGATCGCGGGGGCCGCCACGTTTGTCGCCGAGGCGCTCGCCGAGGGAGCCCAGGCGCTGGTCTACTGACCGATCGCGGCCAGGCGTTCGGCGCGCAGCCGCGCCGCCCACGCCTCCTCGGCCGGGTCAATCGGTGCCAGCGGGCCCACCACCCAGCTCAGCAGGAGGTCGGCCAGGCCCGGGTTGCGAGCAAGGGCCGGCCCATGCAGATAGGTACCGAGTACCTTTCCCGCGAATGCGCCTTCTGTGCCGTCTCCGTTCCCCACGCCGGTGCTCACGCGGGCCAGCGGCCGCGCCCCCGGACCGATATGCGTGACGCCCTGGTGGTTCTCGAATCCGGTCAGCCGGGGCACGCCCAGCTCTGGCGCGACATCGGCAACGAGCTCGCCAACCCCGCGCCGCTGGCCCCGTCCGCTCATAATGTCCAGCAGCCCGAGACCACCGACCGGCTCACCTTCCACTCCGCCGAACTGATGACCGATGACCTGATAGCCCGCGCAGACGGCGAAGATCACGCTGCCGAGGCTGACAGCGGTAGCAAGGCCCCCGTCCGTGCGCAGGCGGTTCGCGGCGAGGATCTGCGGCAGATCCTCGCCGCCGCCGAGCAGGTAGATGTCACCCTGGGCGGGAACAGGCTGGTCCGCGTCGATCCCAGCCGCGTCCACGTCGATGCCGCGCAGCCTCGCTCGCCGCTGCAGGACGAGCATGTTGCCCCGGTCGCCGTACGTACTCAGCAGGTCCGGGTACACCCAGATCAGCCGGAGCCGACTGGCCCGGCCCGCTGCGGCACCCGAGTGCCCGGCCGCCGGGACCGCCACAGGAGCTGGCGTCCAGGTGCTCTGCCCGGCCGGTTCCCGGCTCGCGAAATCCCTGGGGTCATGGCCATTCAGCGGGCTGCCGTGGCCGTTGGCCGACGCGCCGTTGGCGGAGCCTGAATTCCGCGCCGCGTGCCGGCCAGACGGGCGCCCGCGATACTCCGCCGGCTCGCCGCCGCCGGAATGGGCAAGCCGCAGATCAGCCTGCGGGCCCGGCAGGTCGGCGTCGTCGCGCCGCGCTGCGTGGCGCCCCGCGCGCTCGGTCATACGGCTCCTCTCCCGGCTCTCCCGGTCACACTGCCCGGCCTAGCATTGTCCGGATCTGCTGAAAGGCCGTGTAGTTCGCGAGCACGTCGAGCTCTGGCCCCGCGACGCGGCCGACGGCATCATCAACCCCGCTGACAAGCTCGAACGGCACCTGGTCGGCCTCGAGCCGGACGGCCAGATCGGTCCCGCGCTCTCCCGTCACGAACACCGGGCGGCCGAGCAGTACGCGGTAGTCGACGTCCCAGAGCCACGAGGTGTCCCGCCCGTCGGGCCCCTGCGCGTTGACGGCCAGCAGCACCGGGCATGGCTTCGGCGCGAGCACGTCGAAAGCCTCCAGCCAGCCGGCCGGGTTCTTGGCGAGCAGCAACCGGACCTGCCGGCCCTGCCGCTCCACCAGGGTGTAGCGTCCTGCCACCGACCTGACCTGTCGCAGCATCGGCAGCGCCTTGTCTGTGTCCGCGCCGAGGTATGCGGCAGCCGCGAGTGCCATCACCGCGTTGGACGCGTTCGCCCGGCCGGGCAGGGTCAGGGCGAGGTCTCTGACCTGGCCCGACTCGTCGATGACGGAGTCGCCGTTCAGCACCCACGAAGCCGACGGCCGGGCGAGTCCGCACTCGCCGCACCGCCAGCCCGGCTCGTCCCTGCGCAGGTGCGAACCGCACTCCGGGCAGCACCAGGAGTCCTCGTGCCAGCGTTGCCCCGCAGCGACCCAGGTGACGCGCGGCGCGGCCGCGGCGGCCCACGCGATCAGCGGATCGTCAGCATTGGCGACGACGAGGCAGTCATCGGCGGTTTCCAGCGCGCGCCGCCACCGGCGAGCCGTCAGCCAGATCTCGGCCGCGCGGTCCATCTGGTCCCGGCTCAGGTTCAGCAGCACCACGACTCTCGGCCGGGTGGCCTCGATGACCGCGGGCAGGTAGCGCTCGTCTGTCTCCAGCACGGCATAGGGGGCGTCCGGAGAGCGGCCGAGGGCAGAAACGAGGCCCGCCTCCATGTTGGCCCCGAACGCGTTCGTAGCGACCTCCTGCCCGAGCGCGCCAAGCGCCGCCGTCACGAGCCGGGTCGTCGTCGTTTTGCCGTTGGTCCCGGTCACTAGCACGATCTGCCGGCCCGTCGCGAGCAGCCGGAGCAAGTCTGGCTCAACCCGGAGTCCGAGAACGCCGCCGATCACGGAGCCGTCACCCCGCCCCGCCAGCCGCGACACCCGGCCCGCCGCGCCGCCCAGCGACGTCGCCAGGCGGGCGCGCGGCGGAAGCTTCCTCATGTCGGCCGATGCTACCGGGCGACCCGGTCGGTTTCGGTGGCCGGCAGCGCCGCCTGGTCGTCGGCACCGACGATGAACCGGCGCGGCCACGACAGGACCGCCTCGAGCCATCCAGTCACGCCCATCTCGCCGGCTGCCTTCCCCAGCTGACCACGGTGGCTGACGCCGATGGCTACGGCGGCGAGGTCGTCGATGAAGCCCCTATGGTCGTCCTCGCCGAGCAGCGCGGTCCACGCGAGCAGGCGGTTACCGGTCACCTCCATCGACAGCGGGTGGCGGCGCAGCCCGCTGATCCGCTGGCCGATCTTGACATCGTCCTCGCCGTCCAGGCCCGGCAGCGAGTAGTCGAGCGGCGGTGCTATCCCGAAGGGGTCCGGCGGCCCTTCCAGCGGGCACACCCGCTCCAGTTCGTGCAGCCATTGCAGCTGCGGGATCACCCAGGTGATACCCGGCATGGTCCCGGCGCCCTTTCCGCCATCCAGCATGGCCGCCGCCGACGCCGCGCAGGCCGCGGTCAGCCCGGCCGGGTCGTAGCTCGACCGCAGCGCCTGATTGCGGCGCTGCACGGCCTCGTCCAGCGCCGTGGCCAGCGCGCATTCGCGCAGCCGCTCTGACAGCTGCGCCCACCGGGTGCGCAGCGGCACGGGCACCCGCGGCCGCGGCCGGTTGACCAGATGCGCCAGCACGTAGACCTCTGACCAGACCCGGAGCCAGGCATCCCGCTCCGAGCGGGCCAGCAGATCGGCCGCACGCACTTCCACGAGGGTGCACGGCCGCGCGCCCCGGCACGCCTGCCCGCAGCCAGCTGACCGCCGGCCCAGCAGCAGGGTCGAGCCAGCCTCGCGCGGGCCGGCTGCTCCGCTGCTGGTCATCTCGTGCTGAGGGGACCGGCGCTGTTCGCGGTCCCCGCCGAAAGGCACCCTGATCCGCATGGGCCGGTCCATGCCGTCGGCAAAGGCGACCGCCTCCCCCGGCGGCAGCGACACGACGTGGCGTGACTGCTGCTCGTCCAGGTTCATCGAGGCGCCCACGAGCTGCCGGTCGTCGGCAGCGGGCAGCCTGTGCAGCACCTTCAGCGCCGTGTTCTTGACAACGTCCGGCACGAGCTTGGCCGGGATCTGCTCGGCGACCACGATGCCCTCGCCGTAGGCGCGGATCTCGGCGAGCAGTCCTGCGAACAGCTCGACAGCGTGCGCGCTCGCGCCCTCCCGGCCTGCGCGCAGCAGCCTATGCGCCTCCTCGAGCACAATCACGTGCCGCAGCCCGTCGGCCGGCTCGGCTCTGGCCCGCAGCCGCAGGTGCTCGACGATCCTGATGAGCAGGGCGCCGATGACGAACGCCTTATCCTCGTCGTTGGCCACGTCCTCCAGTGCGAGGACGACGTTGCGATCCAGCAGCGCACCGATGTCGGCGGGGTGACCGCCCTCGAAGAACCGGCCTGCCGAGCCGGTCCGCAGCGACCGGAGCCGCACGTCAATGAAGCCACGCATGTCAGCCTGCAACTCGCGGCCGTAACCAACGTCCTCGATCACGGCGAGCGCCGCGGCCCGTAGCCCGGCGAGGGTCGGCACTGCGGGCGGCACATCCTGATCAGCCCGTCCGGCTCCGGTGAGCGCATCCCAGCCGCACTCCTGATAGACCCGCTGCAGCGCCTGCGCCATGATCTGCGGGAACGGCTCGCGGGCGTCAAAGGCAGCCAGGAACAGCGCGCGGACCATGTCGATGTGCCCTTGCACCGGGTATCCCGGCTCGGGTGCGAGGGGATTGACCGACAGCGGCACCGACTCGGGGTCAGCAGGATTGATCAGCGTGACCTCGCCACGACCGCGGTCGTCGCCGGTGCCTGCCAGGCGGGCCGCCATCACGCCGTATTCCGACTTGACCGGCTCGATGGCAAGCCAGCCGACGCCAGCCGCGGTCAGCTGCTCGAGCAGGTGCCTGACTGTCTGCGATTTCCCTGACCCTGTCGCTCCGGCCACAAGGGCGTGCCGGTTGAGCGTGGCCAGCGGGACGCTGAACGCGCCGACCTCACGGTCCCGCGCGTCGAGGATCCGGCCGAGCTCGATACCGGGACGCAGGTCCCGCTCGTCCGCCGTGACATCGAAGTAGCCGGCGCGGATCAGCCGGACGCCGGGCACCTCATGCCGCGGCAGGCCGGTCGCCGCGGCGAGCGCCCCGGCGGACGCGGCGAACGGCACCGCCGACCCGTCCGCCGGGTCGGTCAGCCGGGCGGCGAGCGCGTCGGCGAACTCGTGCGCGCCATCCGGGCAGCGCAGCCGGTAGGGGTGCGCGCCCAGGTCGGCCGAACCCACCAGCACCGGCGCGATGAGCGCCAGGTCCTGCTCGGATGCCGCACCCACGAGCACACGCACATGCCACAGACCGGCCTCGCGATAGGCATCGAGCTCAGCCAGCCGCTGCTCTGCCCTGGCGGCCTCGAACCTCGTCGGCTCGTCCTCGTAGCGCCGCAAGACACTCAGCTGACTGCGCAGTTCTGCTGTCTCGTCATCGAGCAGATCGGTGGGGTCGGCGACGACGAGCCAGCCGAAAGGCCGGCCCATCAGAGTCTGCAGCGCGGACTCGAACAGGGTCGGCGGTCCGCCGTCCTCGGCCAGCCCGGGCCGGGCCGGTGCGTCCGCGCTGATGGGAACAAGACGGCCGGGACATGGCGCCCAGACGAGCCGGTCCAGCTCCGCGATCATGTTCTCGCCGATGACGGTGCCGCGCGCCCCCCACGGGAACAGCATCTCCACGGCGGCAGGCGCGTCAGCCTCAGCGTGATCGGCGGGCTCCGCGCCATCGGCCGCGAAGGCCGCGGCCAGCGGCTCGCCCTCAGCGGAAGGCGCGTGGCCGGGGGGCGCCAGTGGCCCGGCGTTGGTGATCAGCTCGAGGGGAGCCCTGCCGCCTCGGGACAGCCAGCCAGCGATGAACGGCCGGCGATGCCGGGCAGCGTTCAGGGCGGCCGGCAGGACCGCCGCGTAGTCGGCTGCGGCCGTACCTCCGAGCGTGTCAGCGCTGACGGCATGGACCCGGTACCAGAGCTCGGCCGAGCCGCTGCCGATGCCTTCCGTCGCTGCCATGCTGCGTGCTTACCAGGCGGCGCGGGGCCGTGCTACCAGATTCGACCGGATTGTGCCGAAGGCGGAGCAGGGCGCATCACAGCTTCACGGTGCCGGATACGCAGGTGACGGCGCTGCCACCCACCCACACCTGCCCGCTGGCGTCCTGGGTGATGCGGACCCGGCCGCTGCGCCCGAGCACGGTTCCCTGCCGGACCGTGTAGGGCGCCTGCGCCCGCCCGGCAGTCAGCAGCCACTGGGCCAGCGAGGCGTTGAAACTGCCCGTGACCGGGTCCTCCCGCGTGACGCCGTCCACCGGAAAGAAGGCGCGCACCTCGAAGTCAGCTGGCCCGCCCGGCGGATGCGGGCCGGCGATGCCCACGTCGAGGTCGCCCGGCCCGGGCCGCACGTTCAGCACGGCGTCCGCGTTCGACAGCAGCACGGCGATCCAGCCGGGGCCGTTGTCGGCCCACTGCAGATCGACGATGTCGTCCCGGCCGATCCCGAGCATGGCCGCGACATCCTCCGCTACGGCCTCTTCGACCGGGCCGGAGCGTACCAGCGGGGGTGCCGCGAAGGCGGATGCGTCCTCGCCGACCTGGATCGTGACCAGGCCGGCTCCGCACTGCTGGACGACGAGTCCGGGCTGGCGCGGCCGACCACCGGCCTCGAGCCAGGCGTGGCAGCTGCCCAGTGTCGGATGCCCGGCAAACGGCAGCTCCGCGGCAGGTGTGAAGATCCGCACCCAGTAATCGGCCTGCTCGTCCCCCGGTGCCAGGAGGAACGTGGTCTCGGACAGGTTGGTCCAGCTGGCGAACCGCTGCATCTGCTCGGTGGTCAGCCCGTCGGCGTCATGCACGACCGCCAGCGGATTGCCGAAGTAGGGGGTATCGGTAAAGACATCAACCTGACGGAACGGGCGCGTCATGGGTCGATCCTCCCCGTCGGCCGGCGCATCATGGCTTAATCCTCCCGCTGGCGGAGGCACGTCCGGCCGCGGGTACGGCGAGCTGCACCGTCGGCAGCGTCATGATCGCCGGGTTCGCGTCGGCCAGCACGACATCGCGGCCGCCCGGGCCA
Source organism: Streptosporangiaceae bacterium (assembly GCA_035631375.1). GTDB lineage: Bacteria > Actinomycetota > Actinomycetes > Streptosporangiales > Streptosporangiaceae > JAJYUU01. The sequence continues at coordinate 56,224 of DASQIW010000189.1, read as the reverse complement.
GGATGGCACAACACGAGCGCGCTCGGCGGGAGTTGCTGCAGCTCATGCGCCTCGACGCGGAATTCCCTGGCCCGCTGCGCGGCCAGCGCCAGCGACCCGGTGGTCCCGGTCGTCCGAGACGTGCTGAGTCCCCATGAGGTGCCCGTGGTGATGCCGGCGCTGACCGACCGGGAGTCCGCCAGCGCGGCCGAGAAGCTCGCGTCCTGGCTGGCCGAGCCGCTGACGGCCGCGAACGGCGCGAATCCGCCCGCGCTGCGGCCGCTGCCTTTGGTGCGGCCGGTGGTCGTTGTCAGCGACCGGGAGTCGGCCACCGAGTGCGCCGTTCCCGCGGTGCTGGCGTAGGAGTCGCCGGCGGTGTCGCTGACCGACGCCCCGACCGTGTCGGTGAGCTGGCTGATGACGAACCGGTGCTCGGTCCCGATCTGCTCTGCCGCCAGCCGGGCGTCAGCGGCGTTGCCGAGCCGCATGAAAGCAACCGCGCTGTCGCCGCGGCCCAGCCGGTCGCGGACGTGAGCCGGGATCGACTGGAATCCGAGCACGAGGCCGACCTCCGTGTGCTCGGCCGCATCGCTGAGCCGGTCGAGCACGTCGGCGGGCAGCCGGTCGGCACCGAAGACGAACACTGCCTGCCGCCAGCCTGCAGCCGGCCGGGACCCGCGGAGGACTTCGGCGAGCGCGAGGACCAGGTAGGCGCCGATCGTGTCCGTGTCCAGCGGCGCGGCCCGGCCGTCGAGCGAGACCACCCGAAGCGCGCTGGCGGGCGGACTGGCCAGGCCGCTCGCGAGCGGGCCGAGGGCGTGCAACCGACCCTCCAGGGCCCACGCCCGCTCGATGACGACCGGCTCGGCGCCCCGACCGCCGAGCGCGCCGAGCCGAGCCAGCTGATCCCGTGTCAGCTGCGCCGACCCGAGGTGATCGGTCGGGCCGCCGATCTGGCCGAGGGCCCGCAGCGCCGCGGTCAGTTGCGCCAGGGTCGCGCCGTCGCCGAGTACCGCGAGCACCCGGCGCAGCAGGGCCGCATCCGTGGCTGGGTCATGCTGACCGCCGGCTGCCTGGCCGCCAGCGGCCGCGACGGTGCGGGCCAGGACGTCGGCCAGCAACTCAGGGCTGAAGTCCGCGCCGAGATCCAGCCGCGGTAGGTCCGCTGGCAGTCGCCACAGCAGCGGCTCCGCGCCCTGATGGCGGGCCAGAGCCAGCAGGTCGGCGGCGACAGCTCCGCCGCTCAGATCGACCACGGTGACCTCGCCGCCCGCCTCGAGCCGCGCGACCGCCATCGTCGTGAGCAGCGCCGACCAGCCCGCTATCGTGCCGCCCGCGACATCCAGCCGACCAACGGTGACGGGCAGGGTTACCGGATGCCAGTGCGGCCGGCGGGCGAATGCTGCCGCCTGCTGCTGCCAGCCGCGCAACTGCCGGCCGTGCTCCTGGCGCTCCGCCGCCAGCTGCACGCGCTGCACCTCACGAAACCCGGCGACCCGCTCGGCTTCGGCGCGAAGCTCGCGCGTCAGCTTGTGGCGGCCGCGGCCGAGCCGGAGAAAGCTGCCGCCTGCGACCGGCACCGCAAAGGCGTCAGCGAACAGCGCGAGCCCGCCGGGCAGCCAGCCGGCCAGCCAGGTTCCGGTCATCGCGGCGGTCGCGACGAGCCCCAGCGCGCTGATCAGCCGGAGGGGCCTGGAGAGCCTGGCGTGCTCGCGTCGCTGCGCCGCCAGCCACTCGGCGCTGACCTGGTCGAGCACGGCGGCCGCTGGCGGCACCGGCGGCGGGCCTGGATCGTGTTCCGCCCGCGGCCGCCAGCCCAGATACAGCACGTCAGGACGGAACCAGGGCGCGGTCACCGGCTGCCCGCTGCCGCCGGGATGCGAGGCACCGTCCGGCGTGCGCCGCTGCGCCCGGCCTCTGCAGGCCCGGTCGCCGTCACGATGGGCACCGCTCGGCAGCCGGGTTGCACGCGGTCCGGACCAATGACCGTGAACTCGCCGGGTCGCTGCCGCGCCAGCGCGTCGCCATACTGGTCCCGGCCCCGGCCGCTGTCAGCCGGGAGGCGTGCCGCCGTCAGGCGGGAGGTCAGCTCCGTATCGACGGGCCCGCAGACCACGGTCTGACCGGCATGCCCGGCCAGCGCCTCGGCGCATGCCGCGCTCGTCGTGCTGGCCAGCACCGCGGTTCCCGTCGAAGGTCCGAGCGCGAGCAAGGCACCGAGCCGGGCAGGATCGGCCGCCTCGCATCCGCTGATGCACAGGAGGCTGTCCGCGCGCAGACCCCGGGCACTCAGCCATGCCAGCACGTCCGTCACCTCGTCGGCCAGGCTCTCGCTCGGTCCGGCCGCGAGCATGACGCTCCGTGCCCGGATGGCGCGCCCGGCCGCCGTGCGGAGCCCGCCATCGATACGCGAGACGCGGCTCACTGGGATGCCCAGCGATCCTGCCAGCAGCGCTACTGATCCGATGTGCGCAGCCGCGTCACCGCCTTCGTCGAAATCAACAACCAGCACCGCCTTGCGACGCCGCATCGCGGCACAGGCGACGGCCAGCGCAACGCCGGCGAGCTCGCCGGGATCGGTCCCGGCCAGCAGCACGCCCCGCTCGGCCGCGGCCCAGCTGAGCCCGGCCAGCCGGCCCGTTTGGGGATCCAGCCCCATGGCGAAGCCTGCTCCCGTCACGGTCTCCCCGGCCGCTAGCAGTCCCCGGTTGCGCCACCGTCGCGCGGCGGCCAGCAGCCCCGGTCGAAAACCCTCGTCACCTCTGCGGAGATTCAGCCAGGCGAGCAGCCCGGCCTGAAGGGCGCCGACTGCTAACCCCGCGGGAAGCTCCCGATGCAGCCAGGCAACCGCCGTCGCCGTTGCGCCGCCGGGATCGCGCGGCAGCCAGGGCGGATCTCCCGCGACCCTGGCCAGGGCGGAAAGCAGCTGGCCCGGCCCGGCCGCCAGCGTTGTCGACGCCCAACCCGAACCAGCCGCTGTCAGCCAGCCGACGCCGGCCAGCAACGGCAGGAGCAGCCACTCAGGGCGCCACCGCGAGACGCGGCTGACAGCGAGCAGCACCAGGCATATCGGCACGGCGACGGGGACGAGCAGGAACTCGGCGATGAGCACGATGGTGCTCAGGCCAGCAGCCAGCTCGCCGCGGCGATAGGGTCGGCCAGCGTTAGTGAGCTGCGAGCGCCGTGGTCCGCGCTGCAGCCCTCCGGCCGCAAAGGTGCGCATGCCGGGTCAAGATTCCCAGCCCTCAGCGGCAAGTGCCCACGAAACTACCGAACTGCCGGCATCCGACACGGGAAGCGGGGGCTGCGGCGTCTGAACGATGACCCGGAACATGTCAGGGCGCAGCACGGCGATGGTCAGCGCCACGGGCCGATCCGTGCCGGGATCGGCGAACCTGACCGTGATCATCAGCGCCGGCTGGCCGGCCGTGAGCCGCAGGCTGCGCGCCACCGACGGGGGCGGTGCCTGCAGCTCGATGTGCATTCCCGCAGGCGAGCCGGCCAGCGGCTGGGCCGACGGCGAGTCGGCACTCGCCGGCACTGTGTCGACGGGTCCGGCGACGGCGGACTGCGGCGGGACTCCGGCGACCGTCGCCACCTCCAGCAGGTTCATCGTGGCTGGCAGCGGTGCGGCGCCGAGGTTAGCGCGGCTCGCGAGATCGCCAGGGATGTAGGTCGTGCAGAGAGCAGCGGGCTCACCGCCGTCTGTCCACAGCAGCCGGACCACGCACACCTGCCGGTCAGCCGGCTGCTCGAGGGCCCAGGCAATGTCCTCTGGCGGCAGCCGCCACGTTAGCTGGCGGCTGCGACAGGAGAACGCCCCGCCCATCGTGTCAACAGAGGTGGCGAGGCCGTCAAGACCCTCGATGCCGATCACGTACTCGGCCGGGCTGGCGCGGTACAACTGGCCGTCGGCCAGCCGGCGGACGAGGTGCCTGCCGACAAGTTCCTCGACGGCGGTGTCAATCTCTGCGGTACTGACGTTGTAGCGCCTCGCCAGCGCTGAGTGGCGCGGCAGCCGCCAGCCTGGTTCATGATGCACGAGCGCGGCCGCGAGCCGGTCAGCGAGCACGCTCACGGCCTGGCCCTGGCCAGTTCCCCGCCCGGGCCGCCGGGACGACCGGCGACCGCGCGCGTCCGCCGCGTCGTCAGTGACCGGCTGGCCGAGATGCGAGTCCTCGTCATCCCCAGTGGGTACTGGCCAGCCGACGGGTGGGGCGGTCATCGCAGGTCACTTCGCGGAGGACCGGTGGGTCGCGGCGATACGGCTTGCATGGTGGCCGAGACCTGCCCGCCAACCCATCGGATGTCGTCCCCTTATGGTCAGATACGCCAGGCCTGCCGACCGCTCACCTGGCTGCGATCCGTCGTTCTCCCGTCGGGTCTGTTGTAGGCGCGTCGGGTGAACAGGCGTTAAACACCGCGCGACTGCTCCGGTGACCGGCAGGTGGCAAGTGGGGTAACGACAGATCCCAGGAAAAGTCAGGGTGCAGCGCGCTCACTCGCCTGGCGATGGCCGCGCTGCACCCTGCCCGTGCACATCAGCGCGCTAGACGGCTACCTCCAGCTCCCTGATCTGTCCGGTGGCCGCGGTCACGGCCCGCTCAGCACGAAGGCCGCCGGGTGCGAGCACTCGCAGGGTCCATTCGCCTGGCGCCGCGAAGAACCGGAATCCTCCGTCTTCACCGAGCGGCACTTCGGCGACGAAGTCGCCGCCCGAGTTCAGCAGCCGGGCGTACCCCGCCTGCGCCGGTGCGCCGTCTCTGGTCACCCGGCCCTGGATGATGGCCTGGTTGCCGGCGTCTTTGATGGGCACACCGCCCGCGGGCGCGCCGCAGCCGTCCGTCTGCGTCGCCATCAGGACTCGTCCCCGAGCTTGATCGGCACGCCGACCAGGGAGCCGTACTCGGTCCAGGACCCGTCGTAGTTCTTCACATTCAGCTGGCCGAGCAGCTCGTGCAGCACGAACCAGGTGTGCGCCGACCTCTCGCCGATCCGGCAGTACGCGATGGTGTCCTTCCCGAAGTCGACCCCGGCGCCTGAGTACAGGTCCCGCAGCGCGTCATCGGATTTGAATGTCCCGTCTTCCTCGGCGGCCTTGGACCAGGGGATGTTCCGCGCGGTCGGCACGTGCCCGCCACGCTGAGCCTGCTCCTGCGGCAGGTGCGCTGGTGCCAGCAGGCGGCCCGCGAACTCATCTGGCGAGCGCACGTCGACCAGGTTCTTGGTCCCGATGGCGGCGACAACCTCGTCGCGGAACGCCCGGATGGCCGCGTCCTGGTCGCTTGCCGTGTAGCTCGTGGCCGCGCGCTGCGGTACGTCCGTGACCAGCTCGCGCGAGTCCAGCTCCCACTTCTTCCGCCCGCCGTCGAGCAGCTTGACGTTCTGGTGCCCGTAGAGCCGGAAGTACCAGTAGGCGTAGGCGGCGAACCAGTTGTTGTTCCCGCCGTACAGGATCACCGTGTCGTCATTGGAGATCCCCCGCGCAGACAGCAGGCTCGCAAAGCCCGCCCGGTCGACGAAGTCGCGGCGGACCGGATCCTGCAGGTCCTGCTTCCAGTCGATCTTTACCGCGCCGCGGATGTGTCCCTTGTCGTAGGCGCTCGTGTCCTCGTCCACTTCCACCAGGACGACGCCGGGGTCGTCGCGGTGCGCCTCCACCCAGTCAGCGTCCACTAGGACGTCAGAACGGCTCATGCCCGATTCCTCCTTGAATGCCGGCCGGACTCGCCCTGAGCCCCGCCTATTGCGTACATCTGGTTGTCATCCCCCGGCCGCGTTGTCAGCACCGGCGGGGGCCGGCCACGTTCGCCTGATCAGCAGGTACATCTCGCATCCCAGGCAGACCCCGAAAACTCCGTTCAGCACCGCCGCCACCAGGCCCAGCGACGCGGCCGCCATGCCGAGCGGCGCCACCCCGGTCCCGTAGCCGACGATGCCGATCACGCTGATGACCAATCCCACCGCCTGGGCGAACCGCGGCGGCGCCGGATCCTCCAGCTCAGCGGGCGGGCCTAGCCGCGGGCGGACCAGCCACCGGTACAGCAGGCCGTAAGGAGACCTGGCCAGCCCCAGGAACGTGCCAGCCGCGAACATCGCCGCCTGCACGGTGAGAACCCAGACATTGCCGGTAATCAGCACCACCGCGAACATCGCGAGGGTGATAAGGGCACCGAACCGGGGCCCGCGCGGGTCAATCTGCACTCCGCTTCTCCTTGGCTTGGTGACTGCTAGCTGGATAACAGCAAGGTTGGCGCCCATCCCTGAGAAGGGAACGGGCTGCGCTTGCCTGGCGGCCGTCCGCCGACGCGCCATGTCGACCGAGAACCGGTCACTTACTGTCAGCAGGGCGCGCTAGCGACTGTCTTAGCTGGCAAAACGTGATACGGCCGGACAGATGGCGGTCGCGACGCGGCAGAAATCCACGGCGCGGCGCTTGGTCAGCGCGATCTCCGGGCGCTGGGCCCGGCTGCGGCGGTCCGTGGGTGCAGGCACGTAGCCGATGTTATGCGGGCGGACGGCTCCTGTCATGGTCACAGTCCGACCGCGACGCCGATAGCAGCGATCACATCGGCCTTTCTGGGCTGGCCGCTGGCCCGCCGCACGACGCCGCCATCGGCGTCCAGCACGAGCACCGTCGGGGTCCGCAGCACATTCAGGCGCCGTACCAGATCCAGCCGGGACTCGGCGTCAATCTCGACATACGACACGCCGCTGGTCATGCCGGCCACGTCCGCCAGGATCCGCCGCGTCGCGCGGCACGGCGCGCAGAACGATGAGGAGAACTGCACGAGCGTCGCCCGCTCACCCAGGGCGCCGCCGATCTGCGCACCGGTCAGGCGCAGCTTCTGGTCACCGGGCGCGGCGGCCGACGTCGCCAACTCAGCCGCGACCCTGGTAGCGACCGGGAGCCGGACGGCCCCGTTCCCGTCCTGAGTCGCGGCCGGCTCCGCCGCAGCGGGCGTGACAACAGCGGCGGCGCGCAGCCGCGCCCGGGGTGCTCGCATGCGACCGTTCGTCTGCCGCCAGGCCGCGCCGCCCAGCAGCGCGACGGCGACCGCTGCGAGGAGCGCCATTAGTCCTGGTGACACATGGGGTCATAGCGCACGGGCGGCGCCTGGCATTCCCTGCTCAGCTGGCAGGGATCTTGAGCAGCGTCTGACCACTGACGGTGGTGAGCAGGAAGCTGCGCACCGAGCTGGGCCCTGATGCGGACGCGGCCGGGTACCAGGCCTTATCGCCGTAGCTGTTCTGCACGGTCCACTGGCCCGCCAGCCCCCGGCCGTCGCTGCCCGTGACGTAGAACTGGCAGGTGGTGCCGGGCTGGACCCCGCTCACCTGCACCCGCATGGTCGTGCCGCCCCATGGGGTGCGCGCGTAGTCGACGACCGCCGCCACGCCGGTGGTGGGGTTCGACGCCCTGGCCACGTCGGCGTGCGCGGCCTGGGCCCCGGGCTGAGCCAGCTGGACGGCGGCGACCGCGCCGCCGGCGGCCAGCACGGCTGCGGCGGCTATCCCGACAGCGCTCTTCCACAATCGGCTGCGGCGGCGCCCCGCCACCTTCGAGACCAGCGAGTTCAGCAGCTCAGCCGAAGGCTCGACGTTCTCCGGCAGCTCGGACGGCTCGGTGAGCCGCTCGACGTCTGCAGCGGGAACGCGGCCGAGCATGGCCGGAAGGCCAGCCAGCCCGGCCAGCTCATCCCGGCATGACTGGCACGACGTCAGGTGGGTATCGACCACCGACCGCTCGGCCGGATCGATCGCGCCGACGACATACACGCCGAGTAGGTGCCGGATGTCGCGGCACTCCAGCGCGCCGCTGTTAGCACTGTTGTTACTTTTCGTCATGGCGCCAGCCCCCGCTCTTCCAGCGCCAGCCGGAGCGCACGAAGCGCATAGAAGGTTCGCGACTTGACGGTCCCGGCTGGCACCCCCAGGGAGGCCGCCGCCTCAGCGACCGACTTGCCGCGGTAGTAGGTTTCGAGCAGCACCCGCTTGTGCTCAGGGTTGAGCGAGAGCAAGGCGTCGGCCACTGCCCACGATTCCAGGGCTCGCTCCGCTTCGTCGGGTGCCGGCCGCATCTCCAGCGCGGCCTCTCCTACTTCTTGTGGCCGGACCTTGCGGGCCCGGTATGCGTCAATGGCCAGGTTCCGCGCGACTGCGAACAGCCACGGCCTGGCCGGACGGCCAGCGATCGCCTCCGGGTGTTGCCACGCCCGCAGCAGCGTCTCCTGGACGATATCCTCTGCCCGCTGCCGGTCGCCGCTCATCAGGTGCACGGCATAACGGAGCAGCGGCCCGGCATGCTCAGCGTAGAGCGCGCGGACGAGCTCCTCGTCGGAGGTCATCCGACCGCCAGAGTTTCGGGGGCCAGCATCCGCCGAGCCTGTCACACAGGTAAGTACGCATAAACCGCCGCCATGGTTCACGCCAGGCGTTAGCCACCAGCAAAAGGCGGCAGCACCTCGATGATATTGCCGTCCTCAAGCAGGACCGACTCCGCCGCCCGGCGGCCGACCGGCGCCGAGTCGACCAGGAACGACGATCTCGCGATCACGGTGCGCAGCGCCGCCCGGTCGCCGCTGCTCGTCACCGTGGCGAGTGCCTCCGCCAGCGTGTCCGCGGTCACGCTCTGCTCTGATACGCCGGCAGCGTCCTTCGCTGCTGCCCAGTAGCGCATGGTCACAACGGCCATGTCAGCTATCCTCGCCTATAGCGGCCCCGGACGACGAAGACCCGGGTCTATACCGGGAGATACTGACAGTTCTCGTGCCGGCGATGAGCCGGGGGCCGGAGGTGGCAGCCGTTGAGCAATGTCTTGCTGCTCACTAGCGGCCGTGAGCCGCCAGCGGACATCCTGCCGTCACTGAGCCTGCTGCCGCACACCGTGCGCGTCGCGCCCGCCGCTGCCGAGCACGTGATCACCGGGCCGGTGCCGGACGCGGTGCTGGTGGATGCCCGGCGGGACCTGGTCCTGGCCAGGCGCGTCCTATTCGCGCTGCGCGCGGCGGCGACCTCGGTGCCCGTACTTGCTGTCGTCACCGACGGTGGCTGGGCGGCAGTCTCGGCCGACTGGGGAGCCGACGACCTGCTCCTGCATACCGCCGGCCCGGCCGAGGTCGAGGCGCGGCTACGGCTGGCTATCGGACGGCGCACGCAGACAGCGACCCAGCTCCCGGACGAGATCCGCTCCGGTGGTCTGGTGGTCAACGAGGCGACCTACTCAGCCAGGATGAACGGCCGCTCGCTCGACCTGACCTTCAAGGAGTTCGAGCTGCTGAAGTTCCTCGCGCAGCATCCCGGCCGGGTGTTTACCAGGGCCCAGCTGCTGCAGGAAGTCTGGGGATATGACTATTTCGGCGGCACCAGGACCGTGGACGTGCACGTACGGCGCCTGCGGGCCAAGCTCGGTGCGGAGAATGAGGCACTGATTGGCACCGTCCGCAATGTCGGCTACCGGTTCGTGCCGGTCAAGTCCGGCGGCGCGGGAGCAGACAGCCTGGTCGGTGAGCCGCCGGGCGACGACACGAGCCCTGAGGTGCCGGACGACAGCGCCAGGGAAGACCTGGCCGAGGGCCGCGGCGGCAGCCGCGCTGACGTGACCGCCAGCGTCCGGGCGGGCAACGCGACTGGCGACGAGGCCGGCGTCCTCGACGGGCGGCCGGCCAGGCGCGCCGCTTCTGGCGTCCGGCCGCTGCCGACCGGGCCGTTGCCGGTGGCGCATGCCGACTCCTAGGAGTGAGGATGCCCGCTGACGGGCGGCTGGCGTGAGCAGCGGTTCCGATGCCGCGGCAGCGGAGCCGGTAACGATTCGCGCGAGCGGCCCGTTGCCGTCAGCGGATGCCGCGGAAGTCCTTGACCTTGTTCGGGAGGCCGCGGACGCGGACGGTGTCGCCCCGCTCTCCGAGCACGCCGTGCTGAGCGTCAGATACGGGCTGGATCCGCGAGCCCGCCACGTGCGGCTGTGGGAGGCGGGTCGGCTGGCTGGCTACGGGCAGCTCGATCCCGGCGATCCGGCCCAGGTACCATCCGGCGAGCTGGTCATCCGCCCGTCCGCCCGGCGGCGCGGGCACGGCCTTGCTCTCGGCCGCGCGCTAGCCGACGAAGCCGGCCCCGGGGAGCTGCGGGTGTGGGCGCACGGCGACCTGCCCGCCGCGACCGCCCTGGCGGCGGCGGCCGGATTCCACCGTTCTCGGGCACTCTGGCAGATGAGTCGTTCGCTAGCGGCGCCGCTCGCCGAGCCGCGGCTACCGGCGGGCGTCACAGTGCGCACGTTCCAGGTCGCCGAGGACGAGGACGCCTGGGTCGCCGTCAATCACCGGGCCTTCGCCCGGCACCCGGAGCAGGGGTCATGGACGAGGGCGGAACTGGAGCTGCGGGAGCGAGAGCCGTGGTTCGACCCCGAGGGCTTTTTCCTCGCTCAGCGCGACCACGGGCTGGCGGGCTTCCACTGGACGAAGGTGCATCCAGGGCAGGGTGGGTCAGCAGCCATCGGGGAGGTGTATGTCATCGGTATTGATCCCGCCGAGCAGGGCTCCGGCCTCGGGCGGGCGCTGACCGTGATCGGCCTGCAGTACCTGCGCAGCAAAGGGCTGCCAGCCGTGATGCTTTATGTCGACGAGAGCAACCCGGCCGCGATCAGGCTTTATGAGTCACTGGGCTTCGCGCACTCCGCCACGGACGTGATGTTCTCCGGCGACGGCTCGGCGGACCGGCAGGCGTGACCTCGGGGGCCGGTAAGCTCAGGTGAACATCGGATCGGGTGCGCTCGCGCAGGCCGAGCACCTCGTCGATCTCCTCGGTGGTCAGCGGGCCGTCGGCCGCAGCCACAGCGCTCAGCACCTCGGCGTAGAGCTCGATCTCCTCGAGCGCAACCACGTCATGGAAGCGGAGGTCAACGTCGTCTCGCACGTGCGCACCTCCCCGGTGCCGAGCTGGTTCATGGCCCGATCTTGTAACGCCCCCGTAACACGAAAGGCTAATGGCCACCGGGGATGGCGCACATGGCCCATGAGGGCCATTTCCATGACCATCCGTCATGGTCAGCGACTGCCGGGCAGCCTCCGTCAGTCGAGCGCAGTTCCAGGCTCCGCCCAGCTCGCCTCGCGGTGCCGGAGGGCCCGCTGCGCGTAGTTGACGGCCGTCTGGGCAAAGGACTCCCGGTCGGCGTCGGTGAGCTCGCGCACGACCCGGCTCGGAACACCGGCGACCAGTACCCCGGCTGGCAGCCGGGTGCCTGGCAGAACCACAGTCCCGGCCGCAATCAACGTGCCCGCGCCGACTCTGGCGCGACCGAGCACGATTGCCCCGATGCCGACCAGCGCGCCGGTTTCTACATGTGCGCCGTGCACGGTCGCGTGGTGGCCAAGGCTGACCCGGTCTTCGAGCACGGCAGGCTCACCTGGATCGACGTGCAGGCAGCACAGATCCTGGATATTGCACTCGGCGCCCACGACTATTTCCTCGTCGTCCGCGCGCAGTACGGACCCGTACCACACGGAAGAGGCGCGGCCGATCGTTACCCGTCCGACCACCACAGCACCAGGCGCTACCCACGCCTCCGCGTGGATGGCGGGCATGTCTGCGCCGAGCGAGCCGACCAGCGGCTTTGCGGACACTCGCGACCTCCAGGTCGTGCGACACCGGACGCCGATCTCCGGGCCGGCGCCATCGCATCGTGATGCGCGAGCCGATTGTCGCACTTGCAGCCGGTGGTCGGCATGGTCTGGTCGACCTGAGCCGGCGTGACCATGATTCGACGGCAAAGCAGATAAATAATCAGAAAACAGCGTTTCGGTTGCGGCTGGTGCGACTAAGGGACAGAGTCGTGCCGGACATCTCAGCAGGCTGCACGCGTCCGGCCGCTCTTCCGTGGACCCGGCAGGCGGGGCTGACTTCCGCAGTTCTCGTGGCCGCCGACGCCGCCGGCGTTGGCGGCCTCGGCCATTGACGTGATGGGTGACACATGAGCGAGCAGAGCCCCTACGCAGCCGACCTCGGCCACGAAGGCCAGTTTGCCCTGGAACGCCGCGGCTACAGCCGCATGCAGGTCGAAGAGGCGGTGGCCCAGCTGAGGCTCGAGATACGCGGCCTGCAGGACAGCCGTCGCGATCTCGAGGACCGGCTGTCCCAGGCACTGGACGAGGGTGAGCGACTGAAGCTCGAACTGTCGGCCGCCCGTTCCTCCGGCAAGCCACCGCACCAGGAAATCAGCGAGCGGATCGGGCAGATCCTCAAGCTGGCTGACGACGAGGCCAAGTCGCAGCGCATCAAGGCCGAGGATGAGATCGCCAAGCTGCGGACCGACGCACAGGCCGAGACCACCAAGCTGCGGACCGACGCCCAGGCCGAGACCACCAAGCTGCGCACTGACGTCAAGGCAGAGACCGATCGCAGCCGCGCGGCCGCGCAGGAGCAGGCGGAGCGGATGCTGAACGCGGCTCAGGAGCAGGCCGAGACGACCGTGACGACCGCCAAGGCAGAAGCCGAGACAACGCGCAAGAGCGCGGCGGCCGAGGCACAGCAGGTCATCTCCGAGGCCACCAAGCAGGCGGAGACGGCCCTCGCTACCGCGAAGAGCCAGGCCAAGCAGCAGCTTGATGAGGCGACCGCGCGCGCGACGGCGATTCACGATGGCGCTGAGCGCCGGCTGAACCTGCTGATGTCACGGCACACAGAAACCCTGCGAAGACTGACGGAGATCCGTGATGTCGTCACGTCGCTCGTCGCCGGCGACACCGACCGCGGTTCGCTGGAAGATGAGGTCGCGCGGATCGTGGCCGGGGCGGTCAGCGGTGAGGCCCAGCCTGCTACCCGGCCGGGCAATGGCCGTGCAGGCGGCCCGGCTGACGGCGGCCGGCACGCGGGCGGCAATGGCCACCCGGATAGCCACCCGTCGCTGTCGACCGCCCAGCGTCCCGGTCTGCCGGGTCAGGCTGGCTCCGCTCCGGGCGCGTCCCGGCCAGGCTCATCGCACAGCGCCGCGCCGGGCAATGGCCAGCACGAGGGCCGGCAGCAGCCACCCCCCGCAAGCGCGCCGCAGGCGGGCGCCGCCAGCGATCCCGCTATTCCGGCCGGACCTTTGAGGGCTCCCGCGGGACTGTCTGGCGCGCCACGCGGTTCGGCGGCAGCTTCCGCCGCTCCCGCCGTTGTCGCTACTCCCGGTCCGTCCGTCCTTCCCGTCGGGTCGACGAGGTCGCCTGGGAACGCACCGCCCGCCGAGTCAGCGGCCGAACCCGCAGGGCCGCCATCCGCGGCGGGCCGACCAGGTGGCCGAGCCGCCCGAGAGGTCGACGACACCGCTGCCGACCTCAAGATCATCACCGACAACTAGCCTTCCGGCCGCGGTAGTGACTCGCCGAGGGCGTCGAGCTGGCGCAAGATCACGCCTTCGCGCAGTGCCCACGGGCAGATCTCCAGCTCAGGGAGGCTGAGCAGGTCCATCGCGGCATCGGCCACAATCGCGCCGGCGGCGAGCTGGTGCGCCCGGCCTAGTGACGCGCCGGGCAGATCTCGCCGTTCAGAAGCGGTCAGTTTCGGCAGCCGCTCGGCCAGCGCGGTCACGTCCGCATGCTTGAGCACTCTGCGCACGTAGAAACCCTCACCGGAGGGGGCGGCGCCGGCGATCCTGGCCAGCTGGCGGAAAGTCTTCGAGGTCGCCACCGCGTGGTTCGGCTGGCCATGCCGGAGTAGCATCCCGGCCGCCGTGGCGATCTCGGCCCGGACAAACTTGCGCAGCGCGCGCACATCCTCGGTCGATGGCGGATCGCCGCGAAGCCGGTCCCTGGTCAGCCGCCCCGCGCCCAGGGACAGCGACACGGCGTAGTCAGGCTCCTCGTCTAGCCCAGCCGCAAACTCAAGAGATCCGCCGCCGATGTCCAGCATCAGCAGCCGACCCGACGACCAGCCGAACCACCGCCGGGCGGCTAGGAAGGTCAGCCGCGCCTCATCGACACCCGGCAGCACCTGGATGCGAACATTCGTCTCTGCTTCGATCCGCGCCAGCAGCTCGTCGCCGTTGGCGGCGTCCCGCAGCGCGGAGGTTGCGAACGCCAGGATCTTCCCAACGCCCTTGTCCTCGGCGATCCGAAGCGCCTCCTGGACGAAGTCCAGCAGCTGCACGCAGCACTTATCGGTCAGCCGGTTGCGTGCGTCCAGATGCTCGCCCAGCCGTAGTTCGGCCTTGTGCGAGAACGCCGGGAGCGGCCGCCCGCCCTGGTGCGCGTCCACGACCAGGAGGTGAACTGTGTTTGATCCGACGTCCAGCACGCCCAGCCTCATGGTCAGACGCTACCTGGCGCTGGTCACCGAAGCATTAGTCGCGTCATCGGGAACACCTGGACGCCCTGCTGCGCTCTCGCTAATCAGGACGTGGACCTGGAGGCGAAACCCATGACCGTGACCGCTTCGAACGACATCAGGGTCGAGCACAGCCGCAAGCGAGTCCGCATCTTGCTGGCCGGCGAGCTCGTGGCCGACACCACAGCTCCGCTGCTCGTCTGGGAGGTGCCGTACTATCCCACCTATTACATTCCGGCCGGAGACGTCGTCGCCAAGCTCATCCCTGCGGGCACCGCATCGGACCCTCGTCTCGGGGAGGCCGAGCTGTTCACCGTCGGCGTACCCGGCGGCGCCACGGCCGACCAGGCCGCCCGCACGTATCCGGCCAGCCCGGCCAGGCAGCTGCACCAGGCCGTGCGGTTCGACTGGAACGCCATGAGCGAATGGCTGGAGGAAGACGAGCCGGTCTACACCCACGCTCGTGACCCGCACACCCGAGTGGATATCCTCGCCAGCTCGCGGCATGTGCGGGTCGAGATCGACGGGGTGACCGTCGCGGACTCGCGCAGTCCGCACATCTTGTTCGAGACCGGCCTACCGCCCCGGTACTACCTGCCGCTCAGCGACATCAGGACCGACCTGCTACGCCCATCGGGGACGGCCACCCACTGCCCTTACAAGGGAACGGCTGCCTACTGGTCTGTCGACTCCGGTAAGGCGCTGCATGAGGACATCGTCTGGATCTACCGGACCCCGTTGCCAGAGAGCCAGAAGGTTGCCGGACTGGCTGCCTTCTACGACGAGAAGGTAGACGTCTTCATCGACGGAGTGGAACAGCGCAAGCCGCACACCAAGTGGTCCTAGCCGTCCAGACCTGCGATCGTGGCGGCTGACGGTCGCCGGCCCCTCGAGATCGCTGCGGATGCCTGCTCGGCCTCGCGCAGTACTCGCAGCACGTTGCCGCTCGTGAGCTTGCTGCAGTCCTTCTCTGACCAGCCGCTGTCGAGCAGGGCGCCGATAAGTGCCGGGTAGCACGACACGTCCTGCAGGCCGTCTGGCAGCCGGTCAGTTCCGTCGTAGTCGCCGCCGAGCCCGATGTGGTCGATGCCCGCGACCTCGCGGACGTGCCCGGCGTGGGCGACCACGTCCGCGAGCGTGGCCCCAGGCCGCGGGTGCGCGGCAGCCCACTCGGCGGTGATCTGCCTGCGCGCAGACAGGTCCCGGAAATCGAGGCCCAGCCGGTCCATCTCGCCAGCCAGCTCTCGGTCCCAGTCGCGACAGCGCTGCGCGACGAACGCGGGGACGAAGGTGATCATGCAGAGCCCGCCGTTCGCAGCGAGCCTGGCCAGGATGTCGTCCGGCACGTTGCGCGGGTGATCGCAGACGGCGCGCGCGGACGAGTGGGAGAAAATCACCGGCGCCTCGGCCACATCCAGCGCATCGCTCATGGTCGTGGCCGCAACATGGGACAGGTCGACCAGCATGCCGATCCGCTGCATCTCCTTGACTACCTCAGCGCCGAAGGCGGTAAGGCCGCCCGCGGCGGGCTCGTCCGTTGCCGAGTCGGCCCACGGCACGTTGATGTTGTGCGTCAGAGTCAGATACCGCACGCCGAGCTCGTAGAAGGCCCGCAGCACTCCAAGGGAGCAGGCAATCGAGTGTCCGCCCTCGGCGCCCAGCAGCGAAGCGACTCGGCCAGCGGCCATAATCCGCTCGACGTCGGTCGCTGTGCCAGCCAGTTCGAGCGCGTCCGGATACTCGCCTGCCAGCCGCCGGACGAGATCGATCTGCTCCAGCGTGGTGGCCACTGCAGCCTCGCCTTGCAGTTGCGCCGGCACGTATACCGACCAGAACTGGGCGCCAACACCGCCGCGGCGCAGCCGGGGCAGGTCGGTGTGCATGGCGGGCACCGGCTGGCGAAGGTCGGTCGAGGCCAGGTCCGACCCGCCTCGCTCACGCAGTGCCCAGGCGAGGTCGTTGTGTCCGTCGAAGACGGGGAAGCGCTCGAGCAGGCTGCGCGCAGCGTCAAAGTTGTCGGGGGTCATCTGGTCAGTATGCGGGCCTCGGCAAGCAGCAGCGGCAGCAGATGCCAGGATGGGCGCGTGTACCGACAGCAGCTCGTCCCGTGGATCATCGCCTCGGCAATCATCTGCGCCGGGCTGGGCGCGTGGGCCGGCCAGCAGCTCGGCGACGGCCGCAGCGGCAACATCGCGCTGGTCAGCGCCGCGGGCGCCGTACTCGGGTCGTTCCTGCCAGGAGCCTTCCGGTGGGTCCGCGCCCGTTCGCGCAGCGGCCCGCCGCACCACGACGCGGCCTGAGGCGACGGCTCCAGCGGCCGGTCGCGCGACGGGTCGCGGTGATTCGTCATCCGTATCGCCGCCCGCTGCCTGATGATGGCATGCATAACCTGCTCTGGGCTGGGAAGAAGGCCGCACGGCGAGGGACCGCCGACTGCGAGAGGAACCTGCCGTGCCCGGTCGGAGCCCGGACGAGCACGTCGTGACGTTCTGCCGGACCGACGCGAACATGGCTGACGCCGCCGCCGAGTATCTGCTGGGGGTCATCAGGCGCGGGGGCGCTGGCATCGCTGTGGTCACCCCTGGGCACGCGCGCCAGATCGACCAGCGGTTCGCCGACGCTCACCTCGATCCCGCGGTAGCGCGGGCAAGCGGCCGCTACTCGCTCATCGACGCGAGTGCCGCGATCGGTCAGGTCCTCACCCGCGGCTGGCCGGACCCTGCGGCGTTCTGGCGGATCATGAGCCCGGTCATCCGGCGGGCGGGAGAGGGCGGGCAGCGCCCGGTACGAGTCTGCGGCGAGATGGTGTCGCTGCTGTGGCAGGCTGACGAATTCGGCGCTGCGATGGACGTCGAGGCGCTCTGGAATGAGCTTGCCCGCCAGTACAGGATCGGCCTGCTCTGCGCCTATCTCGGCGCGGGCAGCCATAGCCTGGGCGATACCGGCCCTGGCGCCGCGATCACCGAGAATGCCGTTCCGGATGCAGCCGACGAGCTGGCGCTCCTGATCGCCGCGCACACCAGGGTCGCCGCGGCGCCATAACCCGCACCTGCGGCAAGGCCGCGATTTCCGCCGCTCTGCCGGGAGAGCCTCGGTTAGGCTCAGCGCGTGGCGCACGAAGCGGGCGAAAGCGGCACGGACCAGCCGCTGCCGCTTCGGCGTAACAGCGGCTTCAGGATGCTCTGGATCGGCCAGATCCTGTCCGACACCGGCACCGACGCAGCCTTCATCGCGTTTCCACTGCTGATTCTCGCCCTGACTGGCTCGCCCGCCATCGCAGGCGTCGTCGGGACCGCGCGATTGGTCGTGCGGCTTGTCCTCGGCCTGCCCGGTGGAGCGCTCGCAGACCGGCTCGACCGGCGGTTGACGATGATCGCCTGCGACATCGTGCGAGCGGTCGTCTTTGCCCTGCTAGCAGTCCTGGTCGTGCTGCACATCGCGACTTGGCCGGTTGTCCTGGCCGTTGCTGTCGTGGATGGCGCTGCCGACGTGCTGTTCGATCCTGCTGCAGCCGCAGCCCTGCCGGCGATCGTGGCCGACGAGCAGTTCGAGCAGGCGTGGGCGGCGACTGAGGCCAGAACCTACGCCGCGAGCCTCGCGGGACCGGCGCTGGGCGGCGCGCTGTTCGCGCTGGGCAGGGCGCTCCCGTTCATCGCCGACGCAGCTTCGTACCTGGCCTCGGTTCTCACCGTGAGCCGCATCCGCGGCGGTTTCCGACCACAACGAACCGACCGCGCCAGCCTGTTGCGCGAAGCTGCGGACGGTATCCGCACCGTCTGGCAGCACCCGCTGCTGCGCGCGGTGGTGATTCAGGCCCCTCTTATCAACTTCGCGTTCAACGGCGCCATCTTCGCGATCACGGTCGCGCTGCGCGAGTACGGCACCCCGCCGGGCGTCATCGGCCTCGTCCAGGGCGGCATCGCGGTCGGTGGTCTCCTCGGTGCGGTTGTCGCGCCGAGGCTGCAGGGACGCCTGTCGGTGTCCCAGCTCGTCGTTGTGATGACGGTCGTGGCTACTGCGTTGTTCGCGGCCGGGGCGGCAGCCCTTCCGTCCACTCTCGTCGCGGTGCCAGTCGCCCTCTCCTTGACGCTCGGCCCGACCGCCAATGCCGCGCTGTTTGCCGCCATGCTCCGCGCTGCGCCTGAGAACATGCGCGGCCGGGTGAACAGCACCGTTATCCTCGCGGCGACCGCACTGGCAGCGCTCGCGCCCCTGACGGCCGGACTGCTGGTGGAGCATCTTTCCGGCCGGTGGGCGCTGCTGGCATTCGCGGCCGTCACGGCCGCGGCCGCGATCCTGGCCATCGTCCTGCCGGGGCTAAGGAACGCTGAGGCGGCCACCGCCGCGGCGGAGGCTCCCGTCACCGAGGCCGGTTAGCCGCGGCCAGAGCCGCCCGTCAGCTCCCTAGAAGGAAAGCGTGTCGGATTGCGCCGGCACGCTGATGTGCACCGGCACGCCGTAGCGCGTGAAGGTCATGAGCATCTGAATGCTGTTCGTTGCTGGCGCTGCGCCGCGAGGCTCTGGGCTGAACTGCATGGAGGCGTATACCTGGCAGACAAGCTGGCGCGCGGGGTCCACCCAGACCGTGATCGTTGGCGCTGTGGAGTTCGCGAGTACCTTCCGCGCCGCTGCCCTGTCGGAAATCGAGAGGCCGAGCCTGGCCCACTCCTGCTGGGCGGCGGCGAGCATTGCCTGCCGTGACGGGGTAACCGCGTACTCGTCACAGGTCAGTCCCCCGACGCTCTGCGCCCCCAGCGAGACGACCCGTGCACCCTGCTGCTCGAGCAATTCCATCGACCACGCGGGGCTGTCCTGAGTCGCGCCGGGAGTGGCAGACACGGGGAGCGGGATTTCGAGCCAGTGCTTACCGCCGAAATACTGAGCCATGCTCTGCCCATTCAGGGCCACCTGGAGATACAGCGCCTTGCCGGTCATGATCTCGCTCTCGGCGATTGAGGTGCCGGAGGCACTGGTTCTGATGGAGACCGCCTCGGTATTCGCCGCGAGGTCAATCTGCCCATTCCCGCGCAGATCAACGCTGATACCGTCCACCTGCCCGGTGCCCGTCACCGCGAAGTCGGCAGTTTTCCTGGCGAGGGTGTGCTGCGCCGACCTCTTCACGAAGGCGGCGAGGTTGACGCCTGGCGGCACTGATCCAGCGTGCGGCTTCGGCTGGTGTTTCGGGCTGAACCCGCCCTCGACCGCGACGAACGCGATAACCGCGGCCGCGGCGACCAGCGCAACGGCGGCGTTCACCAGGCCAGTCCGCCGCCTGCGGATGCGGCCATTGCGGTAGGGCGCCGGCGGAGAGCCGATGCTGGCCGTATCGCCGACCTCATCAGCGCGGGACCCGCTCGCCGGGCCTGCGATGTTCTCGCGCGGGACTTGTTGTGCCGGCGGCTCGTCATAAGCCTCGACCCGGCCATCGCGCACCAGCTTCGTCGGGCGGCCCGCTGAGAAGTAACGCTGCTCATGCAGACCAAACGGGTCCGCGTGCCACCCTTGTAAGAAATGCTGATCCACGCCGTCATTATGGCGCTGATGCAACTGTCACTTCACTTAATCCGGCCCAAGAATAAGGCCGCTCGTGGGCACGCCCGTGCCGGCCGTAACCAGCACAGGACCGTCCCCTCGCACCTGGTTCACGGCGGTGCCGCGCACTTGCCTGACCGCTTCGGCGATGCCGTTCATGCCGTGCAGGTATCCCTCCCCGAGTTGGCCGCCGTGCGGGTTGAGCGGAAGGACTCCGCCCAGCTCGATAGCGCCGCCCGTGACGAAGTGCCGGGCCTCGCCCCGGCCGCAGAATCCAAGCTCCTCGAGCTGCATGAGTACATACGGGGTGAAATGGTCGTACAGTACCGCGGTGCGAATGTCAGCTGGGCCGATCCCCGCCTGCCGCCACAACTGGCGGGCGACGACGCCCATCTCCGGCAGGCCAGTGATGTCGCAGCCGTAGTAGCTCGTCATCGTGAACTGGTCTGGACCGCTGCCCTGCGCCGCGGCACGGATCACGACCGCCGAATTCTTCGCCGAACGGGCCCGCTCCGTGCTGGTCACCAGCACCGCGACCGCGCCGTCGGTTTCCTGACAGCAGTCAAGCAGCCGCAGCGGCTCGCAGATCCACCGCGACTCCTGGTGATCGGCCAGTGAGATCGGACGTTGGTAGAACCAGGCCGCCGGGTTGCTCGCTGCGTGCCTGCGGTCAGCCACCGCGACCGCGCCGAAGTCCGCGCTGGACGCACCGAAGTCGTGCATATAGCGGCGGGCAGCCATCGCCACGGTGGCAGCGGGCGTGGCCAGGCCCATCGGATAGTGCCAGCCGCTGTCGACGGCGGAGGTGGTTGCGCCGTGCACCGCGCCGGTGGCGACCTGGCCGAACCGGCGGCCGGACCGCTCGTTCAGCGCTCGGTAGCACAGCACGACATTCGCGGCTCCGGTCGCGACTGCCATGGCCGCGTGCTGCACGATGCCGCACGCCGCGCCGCCGCCGTAGCCGACGAGGCCGAAGAACGTCAGCTCCCCGGCGCCAAGCTCGCGCGCGACCGCGATCTCGGCATTCGAGTCCATGCTGAAGGTCACCATGCCATCGACGTCCGCAGGCCCGAGGCCAGCGTCGTCGAGGGCGGCCCGGCACGCCTCGACGGCGAGCCGCAGCTCACTGCGGCCCGAGTCCTTGGAGAACTCTGTCGCGCCGATCCCGGCGATCGCCGCCGAGCCCCCCATCATGCCGTGCTCCCGGGCGGTGCGAGCCGGACCGTGCCGGTGACGTGATCGCCGAGGCTGCACGTGCCGGTGACGGCGACAAGCCGCTCGCCGCCCGGAGTCTCGGCCATCGTGCCGGCGAAGGTCAGCGCGTCGTTGGCGTAACAGGGCACGCCGAGCCGGATCGACACCGCCCGGACGATCGCGTCCGGACCCGCCCAGTCAGTGACATACCGCTGCACGAGACCGGTTGTCGTGAGGATGTTAAGGAAAATGTCCTTGCTCCCGCGCTGCACCGCCAGGTCCCGGTCATGATGCGCCGGATAGAAGTCGCGGGTCGCGAGCGCCGTCGCAACCACGAACGTCGGGGTGACATCGACCCGCAGTTCCGGCAGCGCGCCGGGTTCGTCCGGCCGCCAACCTGGCAGAACCGGATCATCGGCGACGCGGTCCAGGCTGGCCCGGACGGGCATACCGATGCGGACGTCGCCCGGGTCGATGCCGGTCAGCTCGCCGAGCATCCGGACGCCCTCCGTGAGCTCGACGAGCGCGACGATGATGGGCAGCTCCTTGCCGGGCACGGGCGGGTGATGGTGCACCACGTAGCTAAAGACGGTGCCCGTCCCCGTGGCAACCTGATACTCGGCCTTGCCGATACTGCCGCAGCGCGGGCATGCCGGTCCCGGCGGGTGCCGCAGCGCGCCGCAGCCGCCGCAGCGCTGGATCCGCAGCTCACCTTGCCGGGTTCCGGTCCAGAAGAATTCAGTGTCCGGCGACAGTGGCGGCCGCATCACATCGCGGGGGGTTCCGGGGGGTCGCCCCCCCGGGCCAGCACGCTCCGGCTCGGAGTGCGGGCGGAACTTGAGCACGCGGAAGTCCATCGTGGCGACGGGCTCCTCGCCGGAATACCAAGTGCTGCGCGTTGTGACGAACCAGCCCTCGCCCAGCGCGGTGCGCTTGGGGCCGGTCACGTCGAGCAGTTCCGCGCGGACAGCGAGCTGTTCCCCGGGCCGCAGGTAGCGCGCATAGGCCTGGTCGCAGTTGGTCGCGACTACCGAGGTAAAGCCGGCGGCGTCGAGTTCCGCCGTCATCACGCCGAGCGGGTCGTCGCCGCCGCTCGGCGGGGGCCGCAGGCCCGGCATCGTCCATACCTGGATCATCGCGGGCGGCGCGACGAGCCCGCCGTGCACCGATTCGGCGGCGAACTCAGCATCCGTGTACACCGGGTTGGCGTCGCCGATGGCGTCGGTCCAGGCCCGGATCACCGGCAGGTTGACTGGGTCCCGCGCGAGTCGCGGCGAACCCGGCCCGGCCGCTCGTACCCGGTCGGCCGCGGCCTGGATGGCGGCTGAGTTCATGAGACCACCCCGTTACCTACTCACGCGCGGTAGCTTCAGGCCGGCGGTCGCTATCAGCTCACGTTGCACCTCGTTGACCCCGCCGCCGAACGTCAGCACCGTGTTGCGCTTGTTCTGCACATCCAGCCAGCGGGCCAGGTCTGCGGTCCCGGCCTCGGCGAGGTCCCCGTGCCGGCCGACCACCTCCGCCAGCTGGGCACCGATCCGCTGCACCTGATCGGAACTAAACACCTTGGTCACCGACGCGTCGGCGACGTCCAGGGTGCTGGCCACTGCCACCTGCCAGTTGAGCAGTTCGTTGACCCGCTCGGCGGCATGGGCTCTCGCCAGCGCGCGACGGATGTCGACCTGTTCGAGCAGCGGCCGCCCGTCCGGACCAGCCGTGTTGGCCGCCCAGTCGCGTACACGCCTTCGCAGCACGCCGATCCGTCCGGCCGGGCCGAGCATGACCCGCTCGTGGTTGAGCTGCTCGGTGATCAGCCGCCAGCCTGCGTTCTGGATGCCCACCAGCCTGCTCACCGGGACGCGGACGTCGGAGTAATAGGTCGCGTTCACGTGGTGCGCGCCGTCGTGGGTGATGATCGGCGTCCAGGAGTAGCCGGGATCGGCGGTGTCGACGATGAGGATGGACAGGCCCTTGTGGCGGGGCGCCTCCGGGTCGGTGCGGCAGGCCAGCCACACATAGTCGGCGTCGTGCCCGCCCGTGGTGAAGATCTTCTGTCCGTTGACGACGTAATGGTCGCCGTCGCGCACCGCCTTGGTCGTCAGCGAAGCGAGGTCGGTGCCCGCGCCGGGCTCGGTGTAGCCGATGGCGAAGTGCAGTTCGCCCGCCAGAATCTTCGGCAGGAAGAAATCTTTCTGCTCGCCGGTGCCGTGAGCCATCAGCGTCGGGCCGACCGTCTGCAGCGTGACCGACGGAAGCGGTACATCTGCCAGCGCCGCCTCGCTGACGAAGATCTGCTGCTCGACCGGGCCGAGCCCGCGACCGCCATACTCGCTGGGCCATCCGACGCCCAGCCAGCCGTCCCGGCCCATGCGCCGGACCACCTCCCGGTAGACCGCGCCGTGCCGCTGCGTCAGCATCTCCTCGCGCTCGGCGGGCGAGATCAGCGTCGCGAAGTACGAGCGCAGTTCCGTCCGCAGCTCCCGCTGGGAAGCGGTGAGGTCGAGGAACATCAGGCGCCCCCGCCCCGCGGCTCGCGAATGGGGCGTGGTTGGACCCTTGCTGCCCCTCTAGGGGCCTCGTGGGTCCCATCACGCCCTCTCTCGTGGCGGGCCAGCAGGTCGAGGCGGACGTCGCTGCCGCCGACGAAGGTCACCAGGTCGGTCACCAGGGCGGAGTAACGGGGCAGCGGGTAGCTGATGTCCATACCGAGGCCGCCGTGCAGGTGGTGGCAGGTCCGCATGGCTGCCGGGCCGTACTCCGCCAGCCAGTACGCGGCCACGTCGGCGTCGTGCCCGGCGTCGCGACCAGTATCGAGTCGCCAGCCCAGGGACAATGTGGCCAGATGAAGTGTCCGCGCAGTGGCGTAGACATCCGCGATCTGCTGTGCGACCGCCTGGAAGGTGGCCAGCGGCCGGCCGAACTGCTCGCGGTCTCGCACGTGCCGCGAGGTCAGGTCCAGGGTGGCCGCGAGCGCTCCGTCCGCGACCGCGCACGCGCCCGCCACGGCCAGCTGGCTAAGGACGCTGGACGGGCAGCCGTCGAGGACGGCCAGCACCGGGGTGTGATCAAGGCGCACCGTGTATTCCGGCTGTCCGGACGAGCTGCGCGTGCGCTGGCAGGACAGGCCATCCGCGTCCGGCTCGACGACGGCCACGACAGTCCCGGCTTCCGTGCTGGCCGGGACCAGGATCCAGCGCGCGGCGGCCGCGTACGGGACGCCGGTCTTGACACCGGACACGGTGCCAGCGGTGATCGTCGTGGCCGGGGAGTCCGGCATGGGCTCCGACGGCTCACGGATGCCCGCGGTGAGGACGGTGTCGCCAGACGCCACCCCGCCAAGCAGCTGCCGCTGCAGCGCCGTGTCCGTGCACAGGGCGACCGGCAGGACACCCAGCGCGAGGCTGGCGAGCGCAGGAACTCTGGCCGCGTGACTGCCCACCTGGGTCAGCACGGCCGCAGTCGCCTGCACCCCGAGGCCTTCGCCGCCCAGGTGAGTCGGCAGCGCGAGCGACAGCAGCCCGGCGTCCGCGAGTTCCTTCCACAGGCGGGTGTCGTAGTCGGCTGGCTCCGCCGTGCTGGCTGCGCCGTGGAAGCCGGCGCCGGCATCATCGGTGCGGCTCTCGGCGCCGAGGATCTGCGTGGCGAGGCGGGCTGCCTCGGTCTCTGCCTCCCCGGGAGTGAAGTCCACGACTCCTCCCTCGGCAGTCACGGTGAGCTGACCGAACTTCAGCGCGGCTCAGGCCACCGCTATCTAGAACCTGTTCTACCTGAGCGCGTGCCCCTCTCACAAGCGCGGCGTGACCAGGCAGACGGCAGCACGGATTGAGGTGAGAACACGTTATACAGAGAAGGAGCTAGCATCGGCCCTGTCACAGCCAAGGCCGGCGGCCCGCGCGTTGGCTAGGCTGGCCGCGCAGAAATCGCGATCTGGCCGGGTCATGGCACGGCCGCCTCGCTGGCCGAAAGCGCGGCACGCAAGCGTGCTCCGGCGAGGACGAAGGGCCCCGATGGCAACGCCGAGAACGAGTTCTAGTGAGCAAGCCGACCGAACCACCGCCGGATCCGGCGCTGCAGATCTCGGCTCCGCGGCCCAGCGCGAGCGACGCAAGCGGATTCTCGACGCTACGCTCGCGCTCGCATCGCGCGGGGGCTATGAGGCGGTGCAGATGCGTGCCGTCGCCGACCGCGCGGACGTTGCCCTGGGCACGCTGTATCGCTACTTTCCCTCCAAGATCCATTTGCTGGTCTCCGGGCTGGCCCGCGAGTTCGACCGCGCGGAGGAGAGGCTTGGCCGATCGCCGCTCCCCGGCGACACGGCCTACGACCGAGTCCTCTTTGTGCTGCACCGGGTTACCCGGTCCATGCAGCGGGAACCACTGCTCATCGAGGCCATGACCCGGGCGTTCATGTTCGCCGACCCGAGTGCGGCTATTGAGGTCAACGCTGTCGCCAAGCTCATGGAAGGCATGCTCACCAGAGCCATGCACGACGGCGAGCCTACCCCGGACGAGCGCGCGATCGCCCGTATCATCGGCGACGTCTGGCTCTCGAACCTAGTGGCCTGGGTGACGAGGAGGGCGACAGCAGATGACGTCGAGGCTCACCTGGAGCTTGCTGCCCGCCTGCTACTCCGCTGAGTCCGCCCGCTCCGGCTCCTTAGGGGGCTCGATGGCAACGGCGAGACGGCGGGATGTTACCCGACTTGTGATCATTAATTCGATTCAGTGTCACCATGCGGGAAGGCTCCTCTCCAGTCCGTTGCCGATCGCCGAGATGTCATCCACAGTTCGCTGCGTCGTCATGGCGAATCGCCTGTCGCCGGCATGCTCATGACGGAGCGTGTGAGCGTGCGAATTACTTACGTCACGGAATCATTTCCGCCCGATGTCAATGGCGTCGCGCACACCGCCGTGCGGGTGACGGAACACCTGCTCTCCCGGGGCCACGACCCCCTGGTCATAGCTCCCGAGCCAGCACACGGCGTGCCCCTGCCCGATCACCAATACAGTTTCCCAATTATCCGCGTGCCGTCTGTGGGCCTGCCCATGTATCCCGGCTTCCGGGTTGGCCTGCCGGGCAACCGGGTCCGGGCCGCTATCGCCGAGCACCGTCCGGACGTGGTGCATTTGCACGGACCGTTCGTGCTAGGTGCCGGAGGCTGCGCCGCCGCGCTGAGGGAGCATGTGCCGATCGTCGCGGTGTACGCAACCGACCTGCCGGCCTACGCGCGCGCCTACCACACCGGGCCGCTGGGCGAGGCATTCGCCTGGCACCGGCTGCGCAAGATCCACAACGCCGCCGACCTGAACCTGTCGCCTTGCACGGCGACAGCAAACGATCTCCGCGCTCACGGCGTGGAGCGGGTCGCGGTGTGGGCGCGCGGGGTCAACTGCGTGCGATTCGATCCTGCTAAGCGAAGCGAGCAGCTGCGCGCCCAGCTGGCCGCTGGGGCTGAGCTGGTAGTCGGCTACGTCGGGCGACTGGCCGCGGAGAAGCGCGTCGACCTGCTCGCCGAGATCGCTGCCCTGCCTGGCGTGCGGCTCGTGCTCGTCGGCAGCGGCCCAGCTGAGGCCGCGATTCGCCGGGCTATCCCCTCGGCCGTCCTGCTCGGTCAGCGAAGCGGAGAGGATCTGGCCACGATCTACGCCAGCTTCGACGTGTTCGTGCATGCCGGCCCGCATGACACTTTTGGCCAGACGCTGCAGGAGGCGGCCGCGAGCGGGCTGCCGGTGATAGCGCCTGCGGCCGGCGGGCCGCTTGACCTGGTCAGGGACGGTGTCACCGGATTCCTCGTCAGGCCAGGCGACGCCGGTGCACTCGCCGACGCCGTCGCTATGCTCCTGGTCGACCCGGAGCTGCGCGCGGCGCAGGGTGCCGCGGGCCGGCAGATGGTCCTCGGTCGCACCTGGCCGGTCATGTGTGACCAGCTGATCGGGCACTACGCTGACGTTCTGGGCGCAGGAAGCTCGACCGCACGGGAGGCGGTGGCCGCGTGACGACATTTGTCGCCCTGGGCGACTCAATCACGCTCGGCATCGGCGATCCGGTCCGGCTGGCTCCCCCACCGGGCGGCGCCAAAGGCGTCCGGGCCTGGCGGGGCTGGGCCGTGCTGCTCGCCGAGACCCTGCCCGATCCCGCGCTGCACATCGTCGCCGGCAACGGCGCGCTCATGGCCGACCTGGAGCGCGATCAGCTGCCGGCCGCTCTGCAGCTGCGACCGGACGTTGCGAGCGTCGTCATCGGCATCAACGACACTCTGCGCCCGAACTTCGACCCGGACCGGCTCGCCGAGACGTCGGCGCACGTAATCGGCGCGCTGCGCGCCGCGGGCGCGGACGTCCTGACCATGCGGCTGCCCGATCCTGGCCGGATGCTTCACCTGCCTGACGTCCTTTCCCGGCCGCTGGCTCAGCGGGCGCACCTGCTGAACGACGTGATCGACCAGATGGCCGACCGGTTCGGCACGCTGCACTTCGACGCTGCCGGCGACGATTGCGTCTACGACCCGGCCATGTGGGCGGTCGATCGGCTGCATCCGAGCGAGCGCGGGCACCGTCATATCGCCCGCAGGTTCCACGAGCTGCTGGCCGGGGCAGGCCATCGCGTCGGTCCGCCACCTGGCGCTGAGCCGCTTGAGGAACCGCCCACGAGACTCGAGCAGGTCGCGTGGATGGCGACGAAGGGCACCGCGTGGGTAGTGCGGCGGTCCACCGATCTGGTGCCGTGCCTGCTGTCCATGGCGTTCGCCGAATGGCGGGCGGGTCGTGCACTGCCCGAGCCAGAGCACGAAACCGAGGTGCTCACAGGCCCCGAGCTGCGCGAGGCGGGCTGAGCTGCACTCAGAAGACTGACCTCAGGCTATCGAGCGTCCACGGCCAGGCGGGAGCGCCGCAGCTCGCGCAGCCTTGCGAGCGCCTCGGTGCGGGAGGACACATCGAGCGCCCGGTAGATGCGCTGCAGGTGAGCGTGGACGGTACGAGGACTGATGCCGAGCGCTCGCGCGATGGCTCGATCTGTGTATCCGTCGGCGACAAGCCGTACGATGCGCGTCTGGCGCGGCGTCAGGACCGGCTGCGCGGCGGGATCGCGCTGGCCGGCTGGCATCACATTGCCGAGCACGCCTGCAAGAGCGGCCGATTGCGCGATGTGCGGCCGCAGCAATTCCAGCACCTCCAGCTCCTCGGCGGAGAAGTCGCGTCCCTGACGGTTCAGCGCGAGCGCGATCTCGCCGCCGGCTGGGTGCGGCGTGAAGAGGGTCATCTGATAGTCAACCTCGGCCTGCCGGTAGAAATCCCGGTAGAGCCCGAGTGAGCGGAATTGCCGGTCACTGACGAGATCGGAGACGCGGCAGGCCCTCGTGTCGCCGGTGGCCGCAACATGAGTGAGCACCGGGTGCTCAGGCAAATGCTGACGGAAGAGAGCGTCGGCATCGGGAAATGACACTACGTCCCAGGGCTCGATCTCGTAGGCGACAGCCCGGGGACCGTCCAGGTGGTTGTAGGAGCACGATCCGACGCTGATCAGGCTGGAAAGGACGGAGATCACCCTCGCCGGGTAATCGTCAGAGCCCACAGAGGCGTAGAGCTCACCGAGGCCGCTGACCAGCCTGCGGGTCATACTGGAAATGGCCATATAACCCCCCGGCAGTAAGAGTAAGCACAATTACTGATTTCACAACAACTTTGGGAAATGGGACGATGCCGATACCGGGTGTGGGGGGACGTGCTTGCCGCCAGCCGTCATGGCAAGCACGGCCCCGCACGGCTCGGAAATGCCATGACGCCCACTGGCCTACAGATGCATCGGTGAGCTAGCTTCTGTCGCCATGACGTGGCAACCGGAGCTAGACGAGCTGGCGAGGCGGCAGCGACTCGCTGAGGAGATGGGCGGGCCCGCGAAGATCGCCCGGCAGCACGACGCCGGACGGCTGACGGTCCGTGAGCGCATTGCCGCTCTGCTCGACGACGGTTCGTTCCGCGAGATCGGGGCGCTCGCTGGCACGGCCAGTTATGACGATGCCGGCCAGCTCGCCAGCTTCATGGCTGCCAATTTTGTGGCCGGGACCGGCCGCATCGACGGCCGCAAGGTGGTCGTCGGCGGCGACGACTTCACAATCCGGGGTGGCGCGGCCGACGCTGGGATCATCGGCAAGCAGATCTACACCGAGCAGCTGGCGAACGAGCTGCGGCTGCCGATCGTACGGCTCGTTGAGGGCACTGGCGGCGGCGGCAGCGTCAAGTCGCTCGAACAGCACGGCTATACCTATGTGCCGGTCAACCCGGGCTGGGATTACGTCGTGGACAACATGTCCGTGGTGCCGGTGATCGCGGCCGGGCTTGGCCCGGTGGCAGGCCTCGGGGCCGCCCGACTCGCTGCGGCTCACCTGTCGATCCTGGTCGAGGGGACGGCGCAGCTGTTCGTGGCGGGTCCTCCGGTGGTGAAGGGCGGGGCTGGCGAGGATGTCGACAAGGAAGCGCTGGGCGGGGCGCGCGTTCATGCCAGGAACGGGGCCGTCGACCTGATTGCCGCCTCCGAGCGCGACGCATTCGGGCTGATCCGGCGGTTCCTGTCGTACTTGCCGCCCAGCGCCTACGGTCTCCCGCCGATTGGACCGTCGGTCGACACGGCCGACCGGCGGGACAGCTCGCTTCTATCGGCGGTGCCCCGCGACCGCCGCAAGCCCTACCGCATCAGGGACATCCTGACTGCTGTGCTCGACGCAGGCTCGGTCCTGGAGATCCAGCGCTACGGCGGCTCGATTGTCACCGCGCTGGCCCGCCTCGACGGCCACCCGGTCGGCGTGGTCGCGTGCGACCCGTACGTGGCGGGCGGCTGCATGACCGCCGAGGGCGCGGACGCGGTAATCCGGCTGGCCGACCTGTGCTCCACGTTCCACCTGCCCGTCGTCACGTTCACCGACCAGCCTGGCTTGCTGATCGGCACGCGCGCCGAGCAGCGCGCGACGATCCGTCACGGCGTGCGCGCCATTAGTGCCGTGTACCAGGCCAGCGTGCCAGCCGCCGAGATCATCGTGCGGCGGGTATTCGGGGTCGGCGGCGCCGGACTGGTCAACCGGCACCGTCTGGTCCGCCGCTGGGCCTGGCCGTCGGCCGACTGGGGCTCACTGCCGGTCGAGGGCGGCATCGAAGCCGCCTACCGGGCCGACCTGGAGGCCGCGGACGATCCGAAGGCGTTGCTCGCCGAGGTCAGGACGCGGCTGGACGCAGTGCGCAGCCCGTTCCGCACCGCTGAGCGGTTTGGCATCGAGGACATCATCGACCCGCGGGAGACGAGGCCGCTGTTGTGCGACTGGGTCCGCGACGCATACGCACTGCTTCCCGACCAGCCCGGCCGGCCGTCGTTCGGCACCCGCCCGTAACCGCCACGTTCCCCTCCCGGTCGTCGTTGGCGCCGACCGCACCGGCATGATGGCGGCATGACCACGATGTCGCTGGACTTCGCCGCCGTTCCGGACAGCGCCCGGCGTGCTGAGGTCGAGCGGCTGTGCGACGCGATGGCGGAGGCCGACCGGGCCGGCCGGTACTCGCGACTGACCGTCGAGCGGCCGTGGTCCGCACACAACCCGGTGCTGGAAGGCGAGTTCGCCGCGCCCACCGCCATCCGGTGGTACCTGGAGCGCGAGCTGGGCCGGCTCGCCAACGCGGGCGCCACGATCTCGGTCGGCCCCGGTCGCTCTGCGGTTGACCTGCACGATCCCGCGCTCGGCCCGGCCCTCGACGAGGCCAGCTGGGACCCGCGTCGCAAGAAGCTGTTCCTGTTCTCTCCCGAGCGGATGGCGCTCTCGATCGACCGCCTCGCCCACTACACGGGCACTCCGGCGGAAGCCTTCCAGCGGTACGTCTTGCTGACCAACTACGCCTGGTACGTGGCGGAGTTCCGGGCTGCGCTACCGAACTGCATCGGCCCGGCATCGGCCGACCGGCAGATGCCTGCGTGGCATTACCCGCTGCCAGGCCGGGCCGGGCTGACCATAGTGAACATCGGGGTCGGGCCGTCCAACGCCAAGACGCTCACCGATCACCTCGCCGTGCTCCGCCCGGATCTGGTGCTGATGATCGGTCACTGCGCGGGGCTGCGCAATCACCAGGACATCGGCGACCTGGTGCTCGCGAGCGCCTACATGCGCGACGACCGGGTGCTGGACGACATCCTCCCGCTCAGCGTGCCGGTGGTTTCTAACCACACGCTCAACACCCTGCTGCTGGACGAGGTCAGCGCTCGCGGCCTGCGCAGCCGGATGGGCATCGTGTTCACCACTGCGAACCGCGACTGGGAGCTGAACCTGGGCCTTGTCGCTGAGCGACTGCGGCTGTCCCGCGCGATCGCGGTCGACATGGAGTCGGCCACGGTGGCCGCTAACGGGTTCCGTTACCGCATCCCCACCGCGACCCTGCTCGCGGTCAGTGACAAGCCGCTGCACGCGCTGCCGAAGCTGAGCGCCGAGGCGCAGGAGTTCTACGCCAACTCGCGCCGGCAGCATGTCGAGATCGCGATTTCGGTCGCCGACCAGGTCCGCAAGCTCTACCCGGGTGGCCTGCCCACCGCGGACCTCCGGTCCGCAGACGAGCCACTGCTTGGCCTGACCGAACCAGACCCGCCACCGGCTGCCGGGGCAAGCGCGCCGACAGTACCGCCAGCGCCGAATTAGCGAGCGTGGTCAAGGACACGTCGGCAAGCTAACATCGCCGAGCAGGCTTCATGACGAAGGTGCTAAAGGAGACGGAAACCAAGAGCGGCTGCGACTTCGGACTGCGCTTGGTCCCGCGACGCGAAACCAACGTCCTCACCGGGCTCAGTCAGTGCTGGCGAGACGATCGCCGCAGTCGCGAGATGCCAGGCGTCCATCGCGCGGATTCCGTGTGCTCGCACGAGGCCGAGCGCCTGCTCTTCAACGGCCGCCTGTGGGGCCGTTACGACAGTGACAGGGCCCTCCAATGCCAGGTCAGTATCGAGCAGGTCCAGCAAGCGCTCCTTACTTCCCCGGCCAGCACTAGCGGCCCGCACGAGTGCCCCCGATACCTCGATTCTGGCCCACGTGCCGGTAATTAAAGCAAGTTCGGGATCGCCAAGTATCGCCAGAGCCTCGGCGTAACTGTTCTCGTCGGGCAGGTAGGCACGCACTAACAGGGAGGAGTCGACGTATGCGATCACGGGACGTCCCGCTCTTCTGCCATAAGCCTGTCCGCAATCGGGCCGAGTCCCTTCATCGTCGCGATGATGCTCTCCCTGTCGGCGGGGCTAACCGGCCGAGCCGGAGTGGCAGCACGGAGGATGCCTAGCGCAGCAGCTCTTGCGCGCACCCTCGCCCGGCGGTCTCCTTCGTCGGCATCTGCGGCGGCATCGAGGATTTCCGTCGCGACGGCATTAACGCTCCGGCCCTCCCTGGCCGCACGAGCAGCAAGCCGACGATGAACGTCGTCGGGCATTCTGAGCAGCAGCTGCTTCACACTTACCGATGATAGCATTGACGTCATCTGATAGCACTTTTTACGTCAGTGCGTTGTCATTGGAGACGATCAGCGCGTCCACGCCGTACTCGCCTCGGAGCGGCGGCGGTGCCTGGTCGCTGAGGATGCCGACGGTGCCGCCATGGTCGGTGAGAGTATCCGCGAGCGTCACGAGCAGGTCCGCCAGCCACGGTCTGAGGGCGCCGGGGAAGTCAACCGTGACGGCCTGATCGATCACGAACGCCTCGACGCCAGACATGGCCCCGAAGTGGTACCCCATCGGCAGCCAGTCGTCCGTCCCGATCTTGGAAGCGTGGCTGTTGCCGCACCAGACCAGTAGCGGCTCGCCCGGAGCGGCGGCCAGCACCTGGCACAAGTTGCTGGCCTGCTCGCGCTCCCTCCAGTTGGTGAATTCGGCGCTCAGGAGCTGGGTCCGGTCGAAGCCGGAATCGATTCTCGCCTCGTACGCCCAGAGGCTCCAGCCCAGGTCCAGCGCGGTGGTGATGAGGCGGCGCATGTCGGGCTGGGCTAGGTAGCCACCGTCCATCACGGGGACCGCCGTCATCGGTCCCGGCCGGCCATCGGCTGGCGGCGGCAGGGCCTCCATGGCCAGCCGCCGCACTCCGACCTCGTGGGCAGCACGAATCATCCGAGCGCCGACTTCTCGGGTGCGGATGCATCGGGTCATGCCGTTATGCGCCTCGTTCGCCATGACTACCGGCGATCTGGCGAAACCCCAGCGAGCTAAGTCCTCGACCGAACACCAACCATCCAGCGACATAACTCAAGGGTCGCGCATCCGTTAAGCGGTTGGACGGACGGAGTCAGCTGGGACGTACAGCGTGTCCCGGCTCAGCCGCCGTTGCAGCATGCTCGCTGCTGCCTGGCCTGCGGTACCAGGAGCGCCACACAAGCCGGTAGAGCGGCACCACGCGCGGGATATCCCGCAGACCCGGGATGAACGGGACGAACAGCAGCAGGAGCGTGCAGATCCCGGTCAGGTAGACGGCCCACACATCGACGTTCGCGGAATTCTGGAACGGCGAGACGTGGTACCACATCTGGTACAGCCACAGCCAGGGCTGGCCGGGGTAGCTGCCGGTCTCGTTCATGACACCCCACTGGTCACCGGTGAGGTGCATGTTCGTCGCCAGCTGGTTGTAGTAGCCGCCGTCGGCGATGAACAGGAGCGGCTTGGTGTAGTCGGTGCCGAAGAACTGCCGCTGCGCGAGCAGGTCGGAGTCCAGGGCGCCGCTGCGGGCCATGGTCAGCTCGCCGGCCATCATCGCCGGGACAGGACCGGCGGCCGGAAGGGTCAGGTCGCCGCCGTTGAACGGCATTTTCGTCGAGCCGGGCGCCGTGGCCTTGTCGTACGCCGTGGCCCACGTCAGCTGCTGCGCGGCGGGCGCGCTGTTGTACGTGGCCAACGCGGCGGATAGGGCCGGATCGCTCTTGGCCTGCGCCGCGAGCGGGTCGAGCACGAACAGCTTCGCTGAGTCGACCGGCTGGGTGATCCCGAAGAGCTTCTGCCAGTTGACGGGGCCGACCTGCTGGACCGAGCCCGTGCCGTTGTTATAGGGCGGCCCGTAGCTGGCGGAGACGCTGCCGCCGTCCAGCTCGGTGGCCGCGGTGTTGACGAAGCCGACGGGGTCAACCGTGCCCCAGGTCTTGATGCTCAGCGACGGAACGTTCGGCGAGGACAGCACGCCCGCCATGACCGCGACCAGAGCGCCCACGATGACCGCGGCGATCGTCCCTTCCTTGAGGATGTCGTAGCGACGCGTCGGCCCGCGCCAGGACTCGGCGTCTGCGGCGGCGGCCGCCTTGCGCGCAGCCGTGCCGCGCGCCCGCTCCGTCGGCAGCGGGTGACTGACGCCGCGGACCCGGACCATGAGGATATGGCCGCCGACGATCGCCAGCAGCGCGATCGGCATCAGCACGATGTGCCACATGAACATCTGGCCGAAGTTCATCGCGTTCCAGATCGCGCCGATGCCCGTGGCGTTGAAAGCGTCCTTGCCGTTCGTGGCGATCCACTGCGAGTCGAAGTTCTGCTGCGACAGATAGCCGGTGAAACACGTCACGACCGATACCAGGAAGGCCAGCACACCGGTGATCCACGTCATCGCCCGGCGTCCGCGCCATGCCGCCATCCAGAACTTGCCCCACAGATGGATGACGATGAACGCCATGAACAGTTCGACCGACCAGAGGTGAAGACTGTTAAAGAAGTGGCCCACCGGATTGGTGTGCCACCAGTCTGAGCCGCCCAGCGCGAGCGCGAGACCGGACGCGATCACGATGCCGAGCGCTACCAGGGCGGCCACGCCGAAGACGTAGATCCACGAGGATACGTAGGCGGGCTGGCGATCGGGCAGCAGCTTGCCCGGCGGGAGCAGCTTGGCGGCGCGGGTGCGCACCCGGGCCGTCCACATCCGCTCATCGCCCGCCAGTGGCGCGGCGGCCGTTGCGGTCAGGTCGTCCTTGGGCTCGACTGGCGGCAGGTCCGCGCCGGCCTTGTGCGGAAACCGGATCAGCAGAGCGGCGCCGAATACGACGATCATCACGGCGATGACGATGAGGTTCGCGACCGAGATCTCGATGAACGACCAGTGCAGGTACGTCCCCGTGCCGTTCAGGTCCAGCGCTAGTGGCCTGGCCGCGCCGCCGGCTGCGTGGGCAACGGCCGGGAGCCCGACGCCCGCGTGACTGAGTGCTGAGAGGTGCATGTCAGGCTCCTACCGAGCTGTCATTTCTGCTGCCGCGGCAAGTGCCAGGGCGAACTCAGGGTCGCGCCGGCCGAACAGAATCCCCAGTGCTCTCCGTCACCTCGGTGGCGGACCTTGGTCACAAACGGGATGCCAGCATGAAGCGCGGGACGAACGAGGTCTGCGACGCCGGCCGCCGGCCACTACCGTGGCCCGGCCGTCCGCGGGGCGGGCGAAGCGGCTGAGGAAGCAGCGGAGGAGATGGCGGCACCAACCCGGCCAAGGAAGTCGCGGATGGTCGCCACCGCGACGCGGTGCAGGATCGTCTGGTCGATCCCAGCGCCGACGCCGCCGAGAGGTGGCCGGTAGACGCCAGTGAGTGTCAGCATCGTGGCCTCGCCGTCCACCCTGGCCAGGGTGATGTCGGCGTCCAGGGCCGGGAAGAGCCCGCCGCCTGGCCCTGCAGCCTCCCACCGCAGCGCCAGCTGCGCCGAATCGTCGTGCGCGACGAGATCTCCGAATTGCACCTCGACCACCCGCGACAGACCCCGGAGGGGTCCGAGTGGCCCGACCCGGGCCAGGCCGGTACTCCCGTCGCTGGTGATTGCCTCGCTGCTTGTCGCCTCGCTGCTGGCCGCCTGTGCGGCAGTCAACAGGGAGCCGGAGTGCGCCAGGGCGGCCAGCCAGTCCCGAGCTACCGGGAAGCTGGCGTCGAGCCGCAGCTCTTCACGCACGAACATGGCAAAAGAGTTAACCCTGCCAGCGGCCGGTGCCGCCACGGACGAAGGTCCCTAATGCTCGGGATCGCCGGCCCGAGGATCCGCACCCGCGGGTAAAGTCGCTGGGTGCCCACCCCTGACTTCATCGCCGGGCTGCGCGCGCATATCGGCCACGACCTGCTGTGGCTGTCCACCGCGGCCGGCGTCGTCCTCGACTCCGACGACAACGTGCTGCTCGGGCGGCGGAGTGACACAGGCGGGTGGGCGCTGCCGGGAGGCATCATCGACCCGGCCGAGGAGGCGGCCGACGCCGCAGTCCGGGAGATCTTCGAGGAGACCGGCGTGCTCGCCGTCCCCGAGCGCCTGGTCGCGGTGACCGTGTCAGCGCCGATGACGTACCCGAATGGCGACCGCGTCCAGTACCTCGAGCTCACCTTCTGCTGCCGGCCCGTCGGCGGGCAGGCCAGGGTCAACGACAGCGAGTCCCTGGAGGTTGGCTGGCATCCGCTCAGCGCGCTCCCTCAGCTGAGCCAGCACACGCTGAGCATGCTGGCACACGCGACGTCCGGCAAGGCTGAGGCTGCGTTCGCCTTCTCCGGTTTCGATCGCCTGGTCGCGGAGTAACGGGCCGGCCCGCACCGGCCGCCGTCCGGATCGGCGCAGCCACGTGGGCTTAGCCGAGCGTGGCTTCGCGTGCTGCGGCACAATGCTGCCATGCCGCCGCGCACCTGGGCCGAGATGCGGGAGTCGATCACGGCCATGTTGGTCCGCGACACCGGGCACGACGTCGCGTGGTGGGACGAGCAGATTGCGGCGCAGCCCTTGATCGCGGACGAGACCGCTTTGCGGGCGTGGCTGCGCGAGCAGGGCGTCACTGGCTACAAGCAGATGCTGCTGGTCATGGAGCGGTTCGGCTACCCTGACTACCTGCTCGCGTCCGCGGACGCGCTGCTCGCGGCGCAATATGCCGATCGGCCGCAGCTTCGGCCCATCCTGGACGCGGTCGTGATGGCCGCCCAGGCTTTCGGCCCCGTTGAGGTGCAGGCGCGGAAGACGTACACCTCGCTGCTCACTCCCCGGCGTACGTTCGCGGCGGTGCGGCCGACGACGAAGACCCGATCCGACCTGGTGCTCCGGCTCGATGGCCTCGAGCCCGGCGGGCGGCTGCTCGACGGGCGGAACTCGGCCGGCGGCGGGCTCAATGTCCGCATCGCGCTACAGACGGTGGCGGATCTGGACGCCGAAGCCCTGGATCTGCTGGGTCAGGCGTACGCAGAGAGCTCCTGACAGGTTTGCGCTAGCCGAAACGGCCGTGCACGTAGTCGGCCGTGCGGGGATCCTGCGGATCGTTGAACATGGCCTCGGTAGCGCCGTGCTCGACGATGTAGCCGGGGGTGCCCTGCTCGGCGAGGAAGAACGCGCACTGGTCGGACACTCGCTGTGCCTGCTGCATGTTGTGGGTCACGATGACGATGGTGACTTCCTTGACCAGGTCGGCCATCGTCTCCTCGATCACCCTGGTGGAGGTCGGGTCGAGCGCCGAGCACGGCTCGTCCATCAGCAGCACGCGGGGACGGATGGCCAGCGACCGGGCAATGCAGAGCCGCTGCTGCTGGCCGCCCGACAGCGCGCCGCCGGGCTGGCGAAGCCTGTCGCGGACCTCTCGCCATAGACCCGCCTTGATCAGGCACTGCTCCACTAGGTCGTCCTTGACAGCGCGGCCGGCCTTGATGCCGGTCAGCTTCAGTCCCGCTATCACGTTGTCGTAGACGTTCATGGCCGGAAACGGATTCGGCTTCTGGAACACCATGCCGATCTGCCGGCGGGCCTCGGTGAGGCGCTGATTCGGGTCGTAGATGTCGACCCCGTCGAGCAGCACTTCCCCGGCGAGCGCGGCACCCGGCACCAGCTGGTGCATCCGGTTGAGGATGCGCAGGAACGTGGACTTGCCGCATCCCGATGGTCCGATGAGCGCGGTCACATGGCCAGCGTGCATGGTCAGCGATACACCATCCAGAACCATGTGGTCGCCGAACCAGGCGGTAATGTCGCGAGCCTCCAGCTGTGCCAGCGAGCCCACGGCGCCGAGCGTCATCGTGTCGGCGGGCAGCTGGCGGGCGGCAGCGTCGTGATCAGGTCGATCAGTCACGGCGATCTGGTCCTTGTCGGATAGTCGTGGCGGCGTTCGCGGGGTCATTGGCGGGCGCTTACATCAGGTTTGGCAGCAGGCGAGTGATCTGATCGGCCACAGCAAGACCAAGGTAACCGAGGACGGGGACAGCGACGACCCAGGTCTGCCAGCGGTTCCAGTGCGCGGCGATCCAGCTCAGCCCGATGGCTGCCAGCACGAGGGCTTGCCCCCACAGCACCAGCGGCACCCAGGCGATCGTGTCGGCGCCCAGTGCGAGCTCACTCGGCCCGATATCGGCAGAGGACACAACCATCGCCGGCGCTGGCTTCGGCTTGGACATGAGGTTGGCGTCCACGCGGACCACACCGGTGGGTGCGAACGCCGGCCCGTCGGCGGTGGCGAGGATCAGCCATCCCTGGTTTGACGAGAACCGGGGTACCGGATCCCCGGCCCTGCGGATGTCGAGCACCCGGTAGCGAAATATGCCCTGCCCGGTGGTCACGCTGAATACCTGGCCCGGGCTGAGGCTAGACAGACGCGCGAACGGACCGCCATAGGTTGCCCGCCGAGCCAAGATCTCGCTGAGTCCGACCTGACCGGGCAACTGGGTGTCCCGCAGATGTCCCGGCCCGCCTTCGAGCACCTCTCCGCTGGTGCCCTCGAGGACCACCGCGTTGAGGCCGATCTCCGGGATATTCAGAATGGCGACTGGCGAGCCCGGCGCTAGCAGCTTGCTCGCGTTGTTCGGATCCGTCGGGCCGGTCGGCGCGATCGCCTGAGCCAGGTCGGCGCGGAAAGAAGCGTACGCGTCATGCTGCACCCGGTCGTAGTACAGGTGGGACACGAACGTGAACCACGCAGCGAACCCCAGCAGGCTCACTGCCAGACTCAGGATTGCCGACGAGATGATCAGCTGAGCTGGCGGAACTGTGCGCCGCGGACGCCTCGCGGCGGCGGCTGCGATCGCCGCGCTCCGTCTTCGCGTTCTTCGCGAGGCACCCCCGCCGGGCGCCTTGGGCGCGCTCGGCGGGGGTGCCTTAACCGCTGTCACGCCTTGCCCTGCGGCTCTGCCGATGAAGACGGCGTGCCTGACTGGCCGAGCAGGCGGCGCTCGGTCTCCTGGCGTGCGTGCTCAGCCACATCGGCCATCGTCTCGCCGAAGTTCCGGCGCCGCCAGCGGAGGAACTGCCAGAGGCCGACGACAACGCCGGCGACGAGGATGATCACCACGAGCAGCGCCCACGGCACGGCGAACAGCGACGCAGATCCGGTCACCGCGGCAAGCGGGGCAGCGAGCGGGATCCCGCCCTTGGGAGCCGTCGGGCCGACGCGGACGTGGGCGGTAATCGGCCCGAACGGGTACAGGCTGCCCGGCGAGACCGTGATGCGGACCGAGTCGCCGGGAAGCACGGTGGGCAGGGACCTAGAGCCGGGCGACAGAGAGCCGAAGAGACCGCTGACGGAGACGCCTGCGCTGCCGGCCAGCCGAACGTTACCGGTGTTGTGCACTGTGTAGGTAACGCTGGTCGCGCTGGAGCCGAACGGGCTGACTGTGCTGTGGCTGCCGACGGAGACTGCCTCGACGCGCAATCCCGGGGTGAGGGGACCGGCGACCCGGAGGTACATCGGCACTCCGATCCGGTGCTCCTCGTTCACCACCGCCCCATTCTTCGCCCTGACATTGAAGTTCACAGCGGCGAACAGCGCTCCGGTGTGGTCGCCGGGCCGGGCGTTGCGCGGCACCGAGATCCGGATGGGCTCGATGACGCCCTTGTTGGCCGGAATGAGGACCGACAGGTGGCCGGAGTGCCCGTCCACGGACACCCAGGAGCCGATGTCCACAGGTTTCTGGGTGGATTTCATGAGCAGGAGCGTGTTGGACGCCGTGGTGCCGGTGGCGTCCGTGGCGTAGATCGTGAACGCGACCAACTTACTGCTGCGATTGAGCACCGCGACGTGGTCGGTGATCGTCGTGCCTGGCTTCACGCTCGAGTAGTTGTACGTGGTCCGCGTATCCGGCGCCTTCGCGCTTGCCGGAATCTCGGACCAGCTGACCACGCCGCTGGGGGTTCCCGCGGCTGTGCTCAGCGCTGTTGACCGCGCGGCAGCCGATGAGGGCGCTGCGCTAGCCGGAGTACCGGCAACGAGAACCGCCGCGCCAGCCGTCGCCAGGAGAAGGAATCCGGCCACGACGCGATTACCTATGCACCGCAACCTCGCTACGAAGTCGCTGATCAGCCTGCGGCCTGCGTGCGCGCGGTGGACGTGGGGGGAATTCATCGGCGCATACCGTCCATTCAAGCTGGGCGTGAGCCCAGGCCTTTCGGAAGAGCGGAGCGGTGCCGCCGAGTCCGCAGCACCGCACTGTCCTGTTGTGGTGACCGGGAGGGCGCAGGCAGCACACCCGCTGCCTGCGCCCCGGTCCCCGTCTGCGCCGGGACCGGCTCAGCGAGCCCGGCCCCGGCGCAGTACCAGGCCGTGGTGGTGACTAGGCCTGGGCGGAGAGGTAGGTGATGGTGAGCGTGCCACTGTAGGTGCCGGCGGTCGCGTTGGACGGGATGTCCAGCAGCAGGCTGGCGGCCACCTGATCGTTGGTGGCGCCAGACGGGTCAGCGCCCGTACCGGCGTGAGCGAGAGCGAGCACGCCCGCGGTCGTGCCGAGCCCCGGGGTGACCGGAGCGACGGTGGGACCGAGGATCGCGCCGTTGGGGAGCGGCGCGTTCACGGCCGTCGGCGTCCACCCGAGCTGGTTGCCCGAGAAGCTGTTTGCCGGCGGTCCGGCCGTGCTGAAGGTGCCCTGCTGTCCCATGACTGACCAGCCCGGGAAGTTGTTCCGGGTGTCGGTGATGGTCACGGTCGGCAGGGTTCCGGTGGCGGTGGAGCCGCTGACAGCAAGGTTGACGCCGGTGTTAGCGGCCACCGAGACGGTGAGCGTACCGGTCGCGGCAACCGTCACGCTGATGGTGACAGCACCGTTCTGAGCAGTCAGGGTACTGCTGGTGTTCAGAACCGTCTGCCCAGACGAGCCGGTGAACGCTGCGGTGTTCGTCGGGGTGAATGTTGCCGTCAGAGTTACCGATGAGTTAAACGGTGTTGGCGTTGTGAAGGTGGTGGTAGCCACGCCGCTGCCGTTCACTGCGACCGGTGAACCGATAGGCGAGCCGCCCGCGGCGAACTGCACCGAGCCAGCCGTGGCTGGGCTCTCGGTCGCGGTCAGCGTGACAGAAGCGCCATCGCCCGCCGGGTTCGGCGACGCGGTCAGCGTGGTCGTGGTGGCCGTCGCGCCGGGCGGGGTCGCACTGGTGGTGTACGTGCCTGCAGCGGTGACCGTGATGTAGAGGTCACCCTGGTAGGAGACGGTACCGGCACCGCCGGGCAGGCTGTAGCAGCCCACTGCCCACTCAACGGTTCCCGGGTTCGTCGCAGTCGGTCCACCGGCCGTAGCGACCAGAGGGCCTACGGCGGCCAGCAGGAGCTGGCCGGACAGCGGCGAGGTCGGGGCGTTGTTGAAGCTCGAGATGCCGCTGACAAAGTTGCCCGCGAGGTCGAACTCCTCAACGTCAGCCGATCCGGTGAACCCCGTCGGGCAGGCGGTCGTGGTCCCCCACGTCGGCTGCGTCGTCAGGGGCGCCGGTCCCATGTTGCTCAGCGTCAGGCCGCCCGGGATCGTCCCAGCGGCGGCCAGCGCGGAGCCGGCTGTCGCCAGGCCAGCCCCGGCCGTGAGGCCCGCGGCTGCCAGGATGACTACGCCGCGGCGGAGTCGCCGGGCCGTCACCCATTTCCATTTCTCGTTCATAGCAGGGGTTTTCTTCCTCTCTGTCGGCGAGCACGCGGGCGCGCGCCCGCAGGTGGCTCGTCCCGGGTGTGGGACGATGACCGGGTGCCTGCCCGGACATTCCGGGTCCGGGCAGGCGCCCAGCCGGCTCTATTTCACGGCGACAGGAGCCGCTAGCCCTGCGCCGAGTTGTTGTTCATCTGGACCCGCAGGCCGTTTGTGCTCGCGCCGCACTTGTCGGGGAAGTTGGAGTTCGCCCCGATGGTGGCGAAGCCCTGCTGCGCGATCGTGAACGTCGCCCGGCACAGCCCGGAAGTCGCGCCAGCGAACAGACCGGCGAGTTGCGCGTTGAAGGCCGGGTTGCCGACGCTGCCGGACGGCGGAGTGACGTTGTTGATCTCGAAGAAATCCATCACGTTGAACAGCTCGCGCGTGATGGGGAAGCAGGTGGCCTGATTGAAGCTGGTGCCGGTCAGGCAGCCAGCGACGTTCATCGTGCCACCGCTGT
This sequence comes from Streptosporangiaceae bacterium, assembly GCA_035631375.1. Classification (GTDB taxonomy): domain Bacteria; phylum Actinomycetota; class Actinomycetes; order Streptosporangiales; family Streptosporangiaceae; genus JAJYUU01. The sequence continues at coordinate 13,912 of DASQIW010000189.1, read as the reverse complement.
TGAGAGGCTGCACCACGGTCGGGGTCGTGCCGGCCGAGGTGACCGCCTGGAGGACTGAGCCGTGGGTCAGGTCGGGGTCCGCGCCGGACTTAGCGGCGACGAACCTGGCGATCGACAACGGCGCGATGCCATTCGGGTCGCTGGCCAGGGCGCTGCCGTCATGCTCCTCGACGGGAACGCCGATGGCCGGGCCGGCCACGATGGTCTGGTGCCAGCACGCCTGCGGCGCGCTGACGCCCATGGTGTTCTGCCAGAAGGCCAGCGTGCCGGATCCGTTCTGCGGAGCGTACAGGTCGATATTGCCGATGGTCTGGACGGTGGCAGTGCCTGTCGCAGTCGCGGCAATGGCGGTGCCGCCGGAGGTGGCGGCGAGTTCGAAGGTGTTAGCGGTGGGAGCGACGACGAAGTAAGGAGTCCCGGCCGTGAAACCGGCAGGAACGCCACCCGACAGGGTCACTTCCTGATTCGCCGTGAGGTTGCTGCCCGTTGCCGTGAACACGGCCGGGTTCGCAGCGGTTGAAGTGGAGCTGAACGAGGTGCCCGGGTTGAGGGTAGTGCCGCCCACGGTCAGCGGCTGGCACGTGTTGTACAGCGTCTGCAGCTGGGCGACGGTCAGGTTCATGCCCTGCGGGATCGTGGATGGCGTGGTGGTGAAGGTGATCGAGCCGAACCCGTTGGTCACGTTGGTGCAGCCCGTGGTGGAGGCCACGCACAGCGTGGTCTCGGAGAGAGCCGTAATGGGACCGGTGGCGTAGGTGACCGCGTCAATGGCGAACGGCACGTACACGAAGTTGCCGGACGAAAGCAGCGAACCCGGTGTGCCGGTGGCGCTGCTGACGCTACCCGGAGCGCTCGACGAGCGGCTCATGCTGATGCAGTTCGCCTGCGGCGGAGTGCCGGACTGGCCGAGGGTGGTTGTACCGGCGCCGCTGCCTACGGTGTAGGCGTAGGCCATCGCCTTGAAGCCCCCGCCCGAGCCGTTCGGCCGGGTGAAGCTGCAGGAGGTGTACGCGCTGGCGGACGCGCCCGCGAGCTGTGGCGTGATGGTCTCGCCCGGGGTGGTCGTGAGCGGGTTCACGGCGTCGTATTCGCCGATGATGCCGCCACCGACCGTGTTGGCGAAGGCGTCCATGGTGAACTGGATCGTGTCGGACCCGACCTGGACGAACTGGAATGTCGGGTCAGCTGATGCCGGCCCCGCAGCGGCGAACGCCGCTCCGGCGAAGCCCAGCGTGACCGTTCCGACCACGGCCAGGCTCTTGAGCCTGGTGGTCCCGCGGCCGAACCACCTGGACCTGCCGGTCCCGGTGGTGGGGGGTTTAGGAGACATCTAGGTCCCTTCCTCGTATCGAGGACGTGGCCGTACAGGCACGCCCTGCTGCTGCCCGCCCCGGTGTGGGACGTTCCCCTGACCAGCACCCCTGCCGGCCAAGATCTTGGGTGGCGGTCACGTCCGCATGCTGCGCAGCCACCGCGCCACGCCGTCGGACCGCAGCACCATGCCGCTCACGGCGCATGCGGCGCCGGCGATGACCACGGCCAGCAGCAGCCAGCGAACGGCGCCGACCGGCTGCCGCTCGGTCTTCGCGGCAGCCAGCTGGGCTCGCGGCGGGGTGATGCCGGGACCTGCCGTCGGAGTAGCGCTGCTGAGTGACCCCCCGCCTGACGGCGTCAGCGAGTTCGTGCCAGTGCCGCCGCCAGGTCCGGTACCGCTCCCTGATGTGTTCGACGTGCCCGAGCCAGCCGGGGACGGCGACGATGAACCCTTGGCGTCGGCTTGCAGCTGCTTGACCACGGCCATCGCCTGTGACTTGAGGCTGGACGGCAACGGCAGGAAGCCGGGGGGCAGATTGCCGGAAGCGGCACCGGGTGCCTGCCCGGCGCCAGCTGCGTAGGCAATCAGGTTGGCGTAGTCGGTGAGGGCGGACGCGGACTGGCCGGTGGTGGGCACAGCGGCATAGACCACCTGAGTCAGCGGGTACCCGCCGACACCGGGGCTCGCGGGGTTGACCTGCAGCAAGCCGGCGCTGTCGGGCTTGGCGGAGTCGACTGCCGCCGTCAGGCTGGCGCTGCTAGGGCCGACGCAGCTGGTGCCAGGGTCGTTGCAGAGGCGCGCGTCGATCAGGCCGAAAGCGGCCAGGTCTGACGTGCCCGAGATCCCCCAGATCCACCTGGCGCCGAGCGGCTGCGGCGGGGCCACAACCCACCAGCCGGACGAGCCGTCAGGGGCTGTGGCCTGAGAGTCCCAGGTGGTAAACACCGGGTCGGTGCCATTGAGGATGTTGCCCGCTGCCTGGTCATAGTTGCTGACGTACGGGAGCAGGTCCAGGGAGCACCTGCTGACATCTTTCGTCTGAGCACCCGTAGGGGGGGTGTCGGGTCCCTCGTTCAGGCAGGCGCCGTAGGCGCGCGGGAAGGAGTCGATCGCGGGCGCCGTGCCAAGCTGCAGTGCTTCATAGTCAGGGTCCGGAGCCAGGGCATCACCGTTCGGAACATCCTTCGTGCCCTTGTTGAGCCAGTCACTGGCGCCCGGATCTCCCTGGATCCACTTCCAGATCTGCTGGTTCGCTGCTGAATGATCCTCGGTCAGCATCGGCGCGAGCGGAGCCGTCGTGGCGTTGTTCCAGATCGCGTTCTCCGAACCGCCATTGGGATCGGGATTAAGCCTCTTGAATTGCTCGTCATCGCTGATGTTGAGCAGGTTGTTTTGCTGCAACCACGCTGGCCCGAACTCGTTGACAGGGTTGGCGATGCCGACTGCGGACGTTGCATTCGGGAAGTAGTCAGGTATGTCTGACTGATAGACCTGAGTGAGGGCCTTCGCCACTAGCTCCGGCGAGAGATTGACCGGCGTGGTGTACAGGCCATTGGTGTTGTTGATGTTGAAGCCGAAACCGACGGCCGTCACCGCGACCGGGGCATACACGATCGGCGGCAGGGGATTGGGTGGAGGAGGAGTGTCGTCGCGCGCGGCCTCGCTGCCGATCGGGATCGTGGTGAACGCCAGACCGACGCCGCTGGCACTGGGGTTGTCCAGCTGCAGCGTGCTTTCCGCTTCCGTGGTAGCCGAGTAGCCGAAGATCGTGTGGCAGTTCGCGGTTTGATTGAGCGCGAGCTGCCAGGACTGCATCGCCCTGGCTACGAGCTGCGTACCGACCGTCTCGGTTTCCTTCGTTCCGATCGGGCAGGAGCCCTGGACCGCTGCGTAGCCGAGGTGAACCTGGATGCGCATCGCCCAGTTCGAGGCGCTCAGTGGCGAGGAAACGAGGAGCTGCCCGACGCCGGTATTGTTCGGGCTGATCTGGAACCCGTTGGGTTCGTACGTCCCCCGCGGCACGATGACCAGCCAGCAGTTCCGCGGCTGGCCAGTACTCGGGTCAAGCAGCCCGCAGCCGAGGCCGGGCGCCTCGATGCCTGTCAGGGTCTCGAACTGCAGCTGCCCGGTGCCACTGGAGCCGGTGATCGCCCCTTCCACCTCGTTGGTGTTGAACTGATTGAAGAACGCGTTGGTGTTGGTCACCCCGTAAGCCGGGCAGCCGGCCGCTGGCGGGGTGCCGCAGCCGTCGGCCGGCACGAAGGGGATCGCGTATTCCTGCGGGAAGTCGGCATTGTCGGTGTCGGGCGCGCTGGCCCCCTGCACGGGCTCCTCCGAGTCGCAGCCCCACAGCGCAGAATCACCGCTCTGGCTGGATGGCGGGCTGGCGGTGCTGGGCAGGAACGGCTGCCCAGTGGCCGGGTCGATCTCGCAGAGGTCGCCTTGGCGGGAGTCGGTGCTCTGCGGGCCATTCTCACTTCCCAGCTGGCTCTGGGTGCCGTACTCGCAGTCCTGGGGTGATGGACCGGAACTGGAGTCGCCGTAGCACTCCATTACCTGCAGGTAGTTCCCCCCGATGGGGCCATTTGCCCCACCGGCAGCTCGCTGCGTCGGCAGGGCTCCGCTCCAGGAGATCGTGATGCCCTGGTGCGCGAGCTCCTGCGTCTGGCTGACGGTGACCTGCAGGTGCTGGAAGTCGGGGTCCTGGTACATGAATGCCAGCGGGTTGTTGCCCGGGTTCGCCCGGATGTCGTTCGCCCCGGCGATGGGCTGGTTGTCGGTGCCGAGCAGCCCTTTTTGCCAGGACACGGTGACGGTGGAGGCGGTCGCCCCGGATCCGGTGATCTGGTCGAAGCTTGTCCCGGTTGCGGCCGTGGCTCGAGTGCCTCCGGGCGGGCCGATCAGCGCCAGCGTGGCGAGGGCAGCCAGGACGGCCAGCGCGCCGAACCACCGGATCCGCGACATGACGGAGTCGCTCGTCGAATGCATCGTCACTGCAGCCCCCCGGGACCGCCGGGCAGGCCCGTGCCGCCGGACGGCCGGCGCCTCCGGCCCGCCTGAGCGATCAGCGGGGGAAGGAGTATCAGGCCGAGCAGCAGGCCGGCAGCCAGCACCATGAGGGCGACCCGTATCCCGTCACCAAGGCTGACCGGGGAAGCAACGGCGACGGGGTTGACTGTCGCAGAACCACCCTGACCGGATTGCGCAGCGGTATTGCAGTTGCCGGAGTCAGGACTGCAGCCTTGCGCCGCAGCGCTAGCCGCCGATCCCGCGCCAGAACCTGCTCCAGTGCTCGCGCTAGCGCCCGGACTGGCGTTCCCCGAGCCGCCGCTGCCGCCCGACCCGGCCGCGCCGGGCTTGACTGGTGTGGGCGTCTTCTTGGCACCGCCGGTGCCGGCGGTGCACTGCTGCCCGTTGCCCGCCTTGTCGCAGGTCGGCGGGAATGGAGCTGTCTCGGCCAGCTTGTTCCGGCCGAGCGTGTCGGTGGGGTCGAACGTCGGGTTGTTGCAGCTCTTGATCTGCGCAGTTCCCGTATTGGGCACTCGGTTGCCAGGGATCCTCTGCAACTGCTGGAAGCCGTCCAGCACCAGGTTGATGGGCACCGACGAATACCCGATGCCGTCGAGTGGCTGCTGACCCTGGCACAGCAGGTACGCGCCGAACGCGCCGAGCGTGAAGCCCTTGTTGGAGGTGAACCCGTTCGAGGTGTCGGTCGGCAGGATCATGTAGGAGTAGCTCGACAGCTCATAGGTGCGCGCGTCGGTGTCCGTGTAGACGTTCGACAGGTTCTGCGTGAGGTAGAGCGGACTGCTCTTGTCCGTGTTGATCTGAGCCTTGAGCAGCGAGACCGCGACGTTCTGTGCAGTCGGCTCGGTGTAGTAGCCGCCCGCATTGAGCACTAGCGCGACAGGGAAGCCGGTCTGCAGCGCGTAGGAGTACTCGACGTAGCCGATCGCGCCGTCGGCCTGTGCCTGAGCGACGTATCCCGACACGCCCAGATCGCCGGACTGGCCGCGCATCGCCGAGTTCGGCAGCACCGGGTAGGCAGAGGTCTGCGTGCACGGGCTTCTGCCCACCTTGGCGCAGTAAGCGTTCCAGGCCCCCGGCTGGGTTGCGAGCATCCACGTCGTGAACTCCGACGTCGCGCCAGAGCCGTCGGAACGGACGACCGGCACGATCTGCAGGTTCGGCATCGTCAGGCCAGGGTTGTCCTGCTGGATGATCGAGTTGTTCCACCGCGTGATTGTCCCGGTGAAGATCCCGGCAATGGCTTTGCCGGAGAGCCGCAGGTTAGTGACACGCCTGCTGCCGATCTTCAGGTTGTACATGAACGTCGTGCCGCCCGCGGTGTCCGGCATGTACGCGTAGCCGCGCGGCGGAGCCGGGTCGGCGATGTTGCCGTCCTTGACGCCGTAGGGGATCTCGGATGCGCCCCAGTCGATGGTGCCGTTCGCGAATTCCTGCCGGCCCGACGTGGAGCCGACGGGGTTGTAGTTGACCCGCATGCAGTACTGGGAGACGTTCCCGATCCAGTCGTTGATCGCGTTGTAGGACCAGGTGGAGCCCGCGCCGCTGATAGGTGTGTACGGGCACGCGGCCGCAGATGCCGGAATGTCCGCTGGGTAGACCGAGGTCATCACCGCAGCCGCAGCCACGACGAGACCCGCCGCCAGTCGGCGTGCCCGGATCCTGCTCGCCCACCTCATGCGCTCACTCCGTGCTTCTCGTGTTTGATGGCGCGACCATGTGACCCGCCACTGTCCGCTCCGCGTATCGGGTCAGGTCGCGACGGGACGTGGCCATCAGGCGACGCAGCTGCCGGCTCGTCAGCTGGCCTGGACCCCGGCCGCCGACGGCACGCGCGCTAATGAACAGCACCAGAACGAGGGCAAGCAGCACGGCGGCGGCGCCGAAACCGCGGTACACGAACTGCTGCAGCCCGCTCGACACGAGAATGTATGCCTCGAGAGGCAGCGAATTCATCGGCCCGCTGAGCGGGTTGAAGTTGGTGTATTGGGTGACCCCGGCGACCAGCAGCACCGGGGCGGTCTCGCCGATCGCCCGCGCGGCGCCCAGGATGACTGCGGTCGTGAGCCCGGATCGTGCGGTCGGCAGCGTGACATGCCACACCGTGCGCCAGTGCCCAGAGCCGAGAGCGTAGGAGGCCTCGGTCAGGCCGCCGGGCACCAGCCGGAGGACGACGTAGGCCGCCCGGCAGATGATGGAAACCGCCGTGAGCCCGAGCGCGCAACCGGCGGCCAGCCCGGACAGCGGAAGATGGAAGATGAGAATCAGGGTGGCGTAGATGAACAAGCCCGCGAGGACGTCAGGCAGCGCTGTCATCGCGTCGATGAAGGTGCGCACCAGCCGATTCAGCTGCCCTGGCACCTCGTTCAGGAACACCGCCACGAGCAGGCCAAGCGGTGCCGCGATGGCCATCGCGATGCCGAGTTCAATGAGCGTGCCGATCATCGCGTGCAGCACGCCGCCCTTGGTCAGCGGATCGAACGGCTTCTCACTGTGCAGGTCGTGCGTGTAGAAGTTGAGGTGCTTCAGGGCGTTCCAGCCCTTCAAGCCCGTGTAGATGACGATAAAAACCAAGGCCCCGCCCACGACAAACGCGAGGGACCATACGATGGCGGCGGCGATCCGGTCACGCACCGTGGGCCTGTTGTTGTCGAAGGCTACGAGCAGGGCGTAGATCAGCACGAACAGGACCCAGCTGACCACGATGTAGCCGACGATCCCGGTGAAGGGCGCCAGCTGCGTCCACAGCAGAGCTGTAGTCGCTAGCGCCGCCGCCACCGCTCCGGCGAATGCCAGCACGTCCTCGCGGCGAATCCCGGTGATCTGCCGGCGCGTCCGCGGCGGTCGCGGTTTCGAGCGGGACGGTACCGTCGTGCGGTGCGCCTGCTGGTCCGATGGCACGCCGGGCTCGGCGTCGGCCGACGGCGACGCCGAGGGAAAGGGCTGGTCCACGACGGACATCGGGTCAGGCCTCGCTCACCGCGCCGGACCGGGACCGCGACACGATGACCGCGGCGATGAAGTTGACCAGCAGAGTCAGCGCGAACAGCGCGAGTCCGGCGGCCATGAGGGCGCTGACTTCGAATGGTGTCGCCTCGGCGTAGTGTCCCGCGATCAGGGCTGAGATCGAGCTTGTCCCCTGCTGCAGGATGTGCAGTTGGATCTTGAACACGGGCGCGATGATCAGGAGCACCGCGATGGTCTCGCCCAGCGCCCGGCCGAGGCCAAGCATGATGCCGCCAATCATCGCCCCCGCTCCGAATGGCAGCACGACCGCGCGAATCATCCCCCAGCGCGTCGCCCCGAGCGCGTATGCGCCTTCGCGCTCGCCGGCCGGAGCCTGGCTGAATGCCTCGCGCATGATCGAGCAGGCGATCGGCGTGATCATCAGAGCGACCACGAGGCCTGCAGCGAACGTAGAGGACGTATAGGCCGTCGCGGTCGGCTGGGTGTCGTGCGGTGTGATACCGGTGACCTTGAACAGTGGGATCCAGCCAAACCAGTCGTTAATCCAGCGCGCCACCGAGTTGATGCGCCACTGCAGGAGCTCGAATCCCCACAGACCAAACACCACGCTAGGCACGGCGGCCATGAGGTCGATCACGCTCACCAGGAAGCGCTGGACGCTTCGCGGCGAGTACTCAGAAATGAACAGGGCAGTGCCGATAGCGAGCGGTGCCGCTACCACGACCGCAACGAGGGCAATAAGGACCGTCCCGACCACCACCGCAGCGATGCCGAAGCCACCGCCGTTCGGGTTCCACGTCTGAGTCGTCAGGAACGACCAGCCAGCCTTATGCAGCGCCTGCGAGGCGCGGTAGAAGAGAAACGCGCCGACCAGGCCCAGCAGCACCAGCACGACAACGCCCCCGGCCCTCGCGATAGCGCGGAATGCGCGGTCGGACGCGCTGAGCCGGTAGGTGAGCTTGCGCGGGACCGCGCCTTTGCGGCCCTGAGCTACGGACGGCACACCACTTCGCACGAAACAGTCGCCCTCTTTGTCGGCGGCCTCTCGGACCGCTCGCCCACCCCGGTTACTAGGTACCTGACCACCCGACTATTGGAGCACTGAATCACGTGCGACACGGTCTTGGATGACTCGTCAGGAAAGCGTGGGTGAACACTGGACTGCGCCGCTACAGGCGCCGCGCCCGCTCCGGCCCGTTCGCCTACTTCTCACTGCAAGTATGTTCAGGATTTAGGTCCGCGCAGTATGGTCCCTAGGCATGCCAGCAACTCAGACGATCTCGGGCGCTCTGCACGACGCGGCTGCCAGATGGCGGACTGCCAGCACCATCCGACGCGCGACCCTGCTGCTAGCGACGATCGGCATGATCGCCGGCGCGGGCCTGGTGACTGCCGGGTTCGCGCTGGCTACCCAGGGCACGATCCCGGGCGGCCTGACGCTGAGCAACATGGGACCGGCGCCCCTGACGACGCAGCCGAAATGGGGGACCACGACGGCCTGCCCCTCCGGGTTCACAGCATCGGCTGACGTCGAGGAGTTTCTGACCGACGGCACTTTTGTCAGCGGTATCTCGAGCGTCAACAACGCCCCGACGACGCCGCTCTCCGGCCAGCTACTGCTCAGCAACGTCGGCGCCCTGCTCGCCACGCAAGGCAGCGGAATAACCGCCTCGAACCCCGGCACCGTTGAGTGGGCAGTGGGCTGCTGGAGCCTGCCCGGCGCCGTCGGTACCGTCTCGTATCAAGGATTCCTCTTCGTCACGGCGAACGCTGACGGCACGTACAGCACCGGTACCACCCCGCCTTCGGGTTCTTCGTCGAGCGCGTCGACGTCGGCCAGCGCATCGGCTTCCGCAAGCGCATCGGCGTCCGCAAGCGCGTCTGCGTCCGCAAGCGCGTCTGCGTCCGCAAGCCCGTCCGAATCCGCGTCCGCTAGCCCGTCAGCCTCCGCGAGCCCGTCGTCACTGACTCCGCCGCCCACCAGCACCGTTCTTCCTTCCGGCGCGCCAGGAACTGGTGCGGGCGGAGCGTCCCTCCCCGGTAACCGCAATGACCTGCTGATTGCCCTCGGGGTTGCTGCCCTCGTCGGGTCGGCGGCGGCGATGGGCCTGGCTCTCCGGCGCCGGCCGGAACTACCCGAGCAGGGTGACGTCGAGCCGGGTTCGACCTGGTGAGCTGGCCAGCTCCGGGTGGCGGAACCGGGTGGGCGGCTTCGCCGCCGCCCGGGGACGCTCCGCCGGGCTGGTCGTCCGCTCCGGGGGCTCAGCGAGTGCGACACCACTGGTGGCTGGTGGCGATCGGCTTGATCCTCGCCGCGGCGGTGGCCTTCACTTTCGGCCTCAGCGGCCAGCTGCGCTCGCTGAGTGGTCCCCTCTTTACGGGCGGCGGGACGTCCGGTACGCCAGCGGTTAGGCCGGCGGCCCGGTCGGTACCAGTCGCCATCAGCATTCCGGCCATCCACCTGAGCGTGCGGCTTAGCGAGCTGGGACTCAACCCGAACCACACCGTCCAGGTCCCCACGAACTTTCTGGAGCCCGGATGGTATGAGTACGGTCCGTCACCCGGCCAGCTAGGGTCATCCGTCATCCTTGGCCACGTCGACTCGTACCTGGGTCCGGCGGTCTTCTTCAGGCTTCGCGCGCTCCGGCCAGGTGACCACGTCGATGTGTGGCTGGCCGACGGCGTCGTCAGCCACTTCCTGGTGCGCCAGGTGGCGATGTATCCGAAGACGAACTTCCCGACGCGCCAGGTCTACGGTTCCCATGGTTACAGCGCCCTGCAGCTCGTCACCTGCGGTGGAGTGTTCGACACCCAGACCCGCAGCTATCTGTCCAACGTCGTCGTTTACACCAGCCTCGTCTCGACCAGCTGAAGCTCGATTCGTTCGCCTACTGCTCACCGCCAGTACGTCCGATAGTTACGGACTGGGCAGTACGTTTTCGGCCATGGCTGTAACTGAGATCAGTACCGGCGGCTCGCGCGATGCGATTACCAGACGCCGATTCGCCAGGACGATCCGGCGTGCGGCCTTCGCCCTCGGCGCGCTGGGCATGGTGGCCGGGGCGGCAGTAATCAGCGCGGGGCCTGCGATGGCAGGCGTCGGATCTGAGCCGGGCCACCTGAAGTTCAATCCCGCGAGCGGGGCTACCACTCTGATGCCCACCTGGTCCACGAGTGACGGCTGCCCGTCGGGTTATCAGGGATCTGCTCAGATGGCCATCTTCGACGTGAACAGCACGCTCCTGAGCAGCATCTCGAACGTCGCTTACAACGTCCAGGGACCGTTCAGCGGAGAGCTCGACGGCAATATCCGCGCGATCCTCAGATTCGCCCACGTCCCCAACGGGGGGTCGCTCGAGTTCACCGTTGGGTGCTACAGCAATGCCGGCGGCGTGGGTAGCTTCACGTGGCTCCAGTCAACCCTGGTCACCCTCTCGGCAGACGGCAAGACGTACTCGACCAGTACCCCCAGCGGCCAGTGGGCGACGTCAGCATCCAACAAGGCACAAGGCCCGCTCGCCGGCGCTAATGCGGCAGCGGGGACTACTCCAGGGACCGGGGCAGCCGACATTCCGAGATCTTCCAGGTCTCAGGCAGGCGGCGGCCTACCCACGGCAGCTCTCGCGGGATTGATCGCAGGCGGCTGCGCTCTCGCGGCTGGGAGCGGTGGGTATGTCTGGTACCGCCGTCGTGACCGCAGCCGACTCATGTAATAGGTCGGATCTGTCAGATCGCCGCTGACGCAGCGACAATGCCCGCCACGTCGACGGCGCTCCCCACAACACTGCCGGCCAGGCTGTCAGCCGATTCTGTCGATACGGCCGCGGGTCCAGGCGTCGTCGCTCGTCAGCTCGTCTGCTATGAGTCCGCCATCCGACAGGCTCAGCACTCGGTCACACCGCGCCGTTGTCGCGAGGCGGCTGGTGGCCAGCAGCAGCGTGAAGCCGAGCTGTGCCTGTGCGTCCATGAGCAGGTCCAGTACTCGCCGGGCAGCACGCGAGTCCAGGCCGGGCGCGGGATCCTCGGCGAGCATGAGCCGCGGCGCGGCTAGCAGTGCACGAGTGACGAGGACTCGCCATTGCTGCTCGGCCGACAGCGTGTCAACCCGTCGCGCGGCCAGATGCGCCACGCCTACCATCATCAGCAGTTCCGCCGCCCGGTTCTTCGCCGCGGTGGTGGGCCGCCGCATTCGCAGGGCAGCCTGCACGTTGTCGATGACCGAAGGCGACGACAGCAACGGAAAGCGGCCGGACAGCAGTCCGCGCTGTGCGCGGTAGCGCTCGAGGGATGCGCCGCGGAGCAGGTGCACGGCGACGCCGTCCACGCTGACCTGGCCCGACCGAGGCCGGCGCAGGCCCCCGATGACGTCGAGCAACTCGACTGCGGAGCTGTCGGCATGGTCGTACAGCGCGACGCTCTGCCCAGCCGGGATGCGCACACTGATGCCATCCGCTGCTGGGCGACGGTCCCGCCCCCCGGACCGGACACCAGTCAGTGTCACCGCTGCGCCTCGTGCCCCCGCCTCGCTGCGCTGGAGCGGCCGGCCATCGGTCAGCCGACCCGTTACCACAGGTACAAATTGCGGCGTAACCGGACTACCTAGGTAGTGGACTGTGGAGCCCCCCCGCTCCTCGTCGCTAACCGCCATCCCGGTTCGTGTTAGTGCGCTTGTGCATCCACCACCGGTCCAGCAGCGTCCGGTATCGTCTGCGGGTGGCCTTTCAGCATGTCATCCTCGCGCTCCTCGAGGACGGGCCCAGCCATGGCTGGGAGATGAAGTCCCGGATAGAGGCTGCCTTGGGCCCGGAGTACGGCGGGCTAAATAAGGGTTACATCTACGAGGTCATTCATCGAATGGAACGTGACGGGACCATCGTTTCGCACGTCGAGCCGCAGGAAGGCCCGCGCCCCGACCGCAGCGTCCATGAGATCACCGAATACGGGCGGGAACAGCTCACCGAGTGGCTGGGTGAGCCGGTCATGCGGACCGCTGGGTTCCGCGACGAGTTCGTCCAGAAGGTGCTCGCTGCCAGCCTGCGCGGCGCTGACGAGCTCAGGGGCTTCTGCCGCGCGCAGCGGCGGGCGCTGCTCGCCGAGGCCCGGACGCTGCAGACGCTGCGACGCGAGCGGGCCGATGATCCCGGTGCCGCCTTTACGATCGAGGTGGCGATCCTGCGGACCAACGCTGAGCTGGAATGCGTGGAGGCAGCCGAGGAGCGCGCCGGCCAGCGGCTCGTGGAACTGACCGCCGGCTCTGCGGAGGTCGGCGTGGCCGAGCCGGCCGAGGCCCAGGCGCGGCGGCGCCGTCGGCGCGCGGGCTGACCGATCCGGCGGCCAGCCCGCGCGACCTAAGCACTACAAGTTGAACGCCGACGTCATCGCCGGAGCGGATGCTGCTGCCCCCAGCGCGGGCAGGCCGAGGAGCTGCTCAGTGGTGCCGAGCAGCGAGTAGTGATTAAAGAGCGTCGCCGAGGTGCTGCCGACGGGCGTGCTCGGGCTGATGGCAATGGTCGCGACCAGGCAGCTGGGGTCGGTCATATTGGTCGCGCAGGCCTCGCCGTTCTTGCCGCCGGTGCCTTCGTCCCAGGTGACGAACACGGCTGTGCTGCCGCTGGTGTACTCGGGGCTGTTGAGAATCGTCGGCAGGTTATCTGCCAGCCATGTATCCCCGTCGGGGATCGTGCCGTCGTGCATGTCGTCGATCAGGTTCGGAGTGACGAACGAGAACGCCGGCAGCGCGTTGCTAGCCAGGTCTGTTGCCAGCTGGGTGTACGGCACGTCCAAGGTGGAGCACCCGGTCAGTGTCGTGTAGTAGGGCGGCGGGTCGTGGCGCACCGCGTATTCACCGGAGTTCGCCGCAGCGCAGTTACTCGGCATCGACTCCTGGTATGCCTTCCACGTCTCGCCCTGGCCGAAGATGCTCGGCGCAGCCGTGCTGCACTTCTTCGATGGACTGCAATCGGGGTCGAACGGCTTCAGCTGCCTGCCGCTGAGCCCTGACGTGAGGGCAATGTAGTTCGGCAGACTGGGATGCGACACGTTGTGGTAGTTGGTCGCCAGACCGCACTCGTCAGCCACCGCGTTGATATACGGCGCCTGGGCGGTGTTGCCGATGATGTCACCGAAGCTGTGGTTCTCCATCAGGATCCAGATGACATGCGTGTAGGCCGGCGCCGTGGCAACCGTGCCGCATGGTCCCGGGTCGGTGGTCGACGCAGCGGTGGCCGCGGTCGCCGCTGGTGCCGCCGACACCGCGAGCGCGGCGGCAGCGGAGAGAGCTAGGAATAAGGTCCTGCGCATCAGTCCTCCTCGTGCGCGGGTGGGGTCGCTGGCCAGCATGACCGGTCGCCTGAGCACCGCCGACAAACTGAGGGCGAACATCGACAGAACACCGCACAGGCAACGCGGCTACGGCGGAAGACCCGGCGGCGCGTCAAGATCGGCCGAATTAGGTGTCACCCGTCAGCCGAAGCCGGTGTCACCCATCAACCGAGACACTGTCACCCATCAACCGGAACCCGTCGCACAGCAGCGGGGAGCCGGAATGCCGCACGTCAGCCGCAAGATCACAAGACAGGAGTGGGGCGCCAGGGGCTCGAACCC
>DASQIW010000188.1:0-6150 GCA_035631375.1 Streptosporangiaceae bacterium | reverse complement strand
TGGTTCAGTGACGCCGCTGACTGGGCCTCGCGCCGGAACCTGGCCTGGAATGTCTGGTCACGGGCAAGGTCGTCGCGCAGAGTCTTGACCCCGACGACACGATCGAGTCGGATGTCGCGGGCCCGGAACACCTCTGCCATGCCACCACGACCGACGATCCCGTCCAGTTCGTAGCGGCCGCCGAGCAGCCGTGGCTGAGTCATATCGCGCACTTAGGTTACCGTCCTGCTATGTGAGGGCTGCGACCAGGATGACAGTGGTGGGTTGCTGGCGCACGCCCGGCTTGTCACGTTACCCGGCGACGCGCCGTGATGTGGTCGCCTACCGAGGGATTGCCGGCTCACGGGTGCGCCCTCAGATAGGCCTGGATCACCTGGACGGCGATCGGGGCGGCCGCATCCGCGCCGAAACCGCCGCCCTGGACGATTACGCCGACGGCTATTGGCGACGGCTGACCACCGGTGCCTGGCACGAAGCACGTGAACACGGCGTCGTTGAGGTTGCCGTTGTTGAGGCCGTTCTGGGCCGTGCCCGTCTTTCCGTCGATGACGATGTTGGTCGCCGGCGGGCCGGCGGTCTGGTAGGCCGTGCCACCAGGGTTCTGCGTGACCTGGTTCATCATGGTCTGCACATTGCCGGCTACCTGCGGGCTGACGGCCTGGCTGAGCACGGACGTCTTAGCCGAGGTGATCACCGACAGGCCCGGGCCGACGACCCGCTGCACCAGGTACGGGTACATGAGCGTGCCGTGGTTGGCGATGGCGGCGGAGAACATCGCTTCCTGCAGCGGCGTCACCGCGTCGTTGTACTGGCCGATGGCCGAGAACGCCGTCAGCGACTTGTCGTTCTGCGGCACCGGTGGCATCACGCTGGGGACCACGGGCAGCGGAATCGACAGCGGCTTGTTCATGGCGAACTGGCTTGCGTACTGGCGCAGGGTGGGAGCGCCCAGGCTCATGCCGAGGTTGCCGAACGCCGAGTTGCAGGACATCCAGAACGCCTGGATGATCGGCGGGTTCCCGTTACCGCAGATCTCGCCGCCGTCGTTGACCAACTGGTGCCCGTTCGGCAAGTGCAGCGGGGACGGCGCCTGGACCAGGGCATTCGTGTCCTTCACCAGGCCCGTGGAGAAGGCGGCCGAGCTGGTGACGATCTTGAACGAGGATCCGGGCGGATAGGTCTCCGAGATGGCCCGGTTCAGCAGCGGCTGTGACTTGTCAGTCAGCAGCTGCTGGTCGGCCTGGTTCAGCTTGTTGCCGTCCAGCGTCGCGAGCTGGTTCGGGTCGAACGTGGGGTTCGACGCCAGTGCCAGGATCGCGCCGGTGCTCGGGCTGATCGCGACCAGGGCCGCCGGATGGCCCGAGCTCGCGAGCGCGCTGTAGGCAGCTTGCTGGGCTACCGGGCTGATAGTCAGCTCCACGGTGGCGCCCTGCTTCTGCTTGCCGGTCAGGAGCGCGGTGAAATTGTGCACCGTGAGCCGCGGGTCGGTGCCCGCGAGCAGGCTGTCCTCGGTGTGCTCGATGCCGGACGTGCTGTAGATGGTGTCGTAGCCAGTGACCGGGGCGTAGACCTTGCCGTCCGGGTAGTACCGCTGGTAGGTGTTCGTGCCCTTGATCAGCTTGGACTGGGCGATCGTCACATCGCCGCTGTCGCCAGCAGCGACGATGGAGCCGCGCTGGTAGGTGAACTGCTGGTTGAAGATCCGGACGTTGCCGGTCTCGGTGGCGAGCTTCGTGGACCGGAACGCCTGCAGGTAGTTCACGTTGAGCAGCAGCAGCACGAACATGGCCAGGCAGGCCAGCGAGATGCGGAGTAGCGCGCGATTCATGCGGCCCGCACCACCTGAGTCATGCCCTCGTCCTGGATCGACTGCGGGGCCGGCCCGCGTGCGCTGTCGCTGACCCGGATCAGCACGGCGATCAGGATCCAGCTGGCCACCAGCGACGAACCTCCTTCGGAGAGGAACGGGGTCGTGACCCCGGTCAGCGGGATCAGGCCACTCACCCCGCCCACGATCACGAAGACCTGCAGGGCCAGCACAAAGGACAGCCCGCCGACCAGGAGCTTGGAGAACGGCTCGGAGACTCCGAGCGCGGCCCGCAGCCCGCGCTGCACGAGCAGGCCGAAGATCAGCAGCAGAGCCATGACCCCGACCAGGCCCAGCTCCTCGCCGAAGGCAGTGAAGATGAAGTCGCTCTGCACCAACGGCGTGTGATACGGCTGTCCCTGGCCGAGGCCCGTGCCGAGCAGCCCCCCGAACGCCATCCCCTCCAGGCCCTGGACGGGCTGGAACGCGATACCGGTGGGGTTAGCGCCCTGGAAGGGGTGCAGCCAGACCGTGAACCGCTCCATCACGTGGTTGAACAGGAGCGCGGTCAGACCGGACCCGGCCAGGAACAGCACCACGCCGATGAGCAGCCACGACGTCCGCTGGGTGGCGATGTAGAGCATGACCACGAACAGGCCGAAGAACAGCGCGGCCTGGCCGATGTCGGTCTCGAAGACAAGGATCAGCAGGCTGACGCCCCACGCGATCAGCACGGGCCCGAGATCACGCACGCGCGGGAAGGTAATGCCGAGCACCCGCCGCCCAGCGAGGGCCAGCACATCTCGCTTCGCGACCAGGTACCCGGCGAAGAACACGGCCAGGGCCAGCCGGGCGAACTCTCCGGGCTGAACCGAGAACCCGCCGAAGATGATCCAGACCTTGGCGCCGTTGACGGCGCTGTGACTGGACGGCAGCAGGGCCGGCAGCGCCAGCAGGACAATGCCCAGGGCACCCAGCGTGTAGGTGTAGCGCTGCAGGACCCGCGGCTCGCGGATGACCACCAGGACGACGACCAGCGCGGCCACGCCGACGCCGGTGTAGAGCAGCTGCGTCGTGGTCGCTGAGCTCGACATGTCCGTGACATGCTGGCCCGGGTTTCCGTTGCGGCCAGACAGCTGGAGCCGGTAGATCATCACGATTCCGAGCCCGTTGAGCAGGGCGGCCAGCGGCAAGAGCAGCGGATCGGCGTGCGGGGCGAACCGGCGGATCGCGACGTGCCCGCAGAGCATGAGGATGGCGAAGACGACGACGGCGATCGGCAGTGCCGGCAGCTTCCCGCGCAGGCCCAGGCCGACTGCGGCTTCGGCGAGCAGCATGACGATGACCGCGAAGCCGAGCATGACCAACTCAGTGCGCCGCCGGCCGCGCGGCATCGCGACTGGCCGGTCAGCGTCGGTGGCCACCGTCACCCTGCCCCCACCAGCGCGGTGCAGTATCCCGGCGGGGGCGACTTCGGCGCCGGTGCCGGAGGCCTCTTGTTGGGGGCCAGCTTTCCGTACTTGGCATTCCACTGACGGAGCGCCGTCTGGTAGCTGGCATACGCCTGCCGGTCCTGCTTGCAGGTGTAGGACTGCTTGATCGTCGACAGGGTGGCCCGGGACTTGGCCAGCGTGGTCGGGGTGGTGGGGAGGGTGAGTTCGCCGGGCACGTGCGAGATGGGCACGCCGGTGCGCGCGTAGACGCTGGACAAGCTGATGAACGCGATTTTCTCGTTGATGCCCCGGAAGATGCTGATCTGCCCGCCGTCCTTGCCCAGGTAGTACTGGCCCTGGGTCGCCCGGTAGCCGACGTACAGCCCGCTAGCGATCACCAGGACGAGCACGACCAGGATCGACGTCACGAGCGGCCATCGCCGCCGAGGCCGGATGAACGCGTCCTGGGGATCGTCGCCGCCGGGATCGGATGCGGTCCGGCCCGCGTGCCCGTTCATGCTGGCGCCGGAAGCGCCGTCCGGACTCCCTACGACGGTGTGGCCGGTGGCCGCCCTGAGCAGCGTCCTGGCGTCGCCGTTCGCGGCGGCCCCGGCTAGCTGCTTCCCCCTGGTCGGGGGAAACGGTCCGGACTCGTCCACGACGTCGGCGACGATGCAGGTGATGTTGTCCGGGCCGCCGTTGCGGATGGCGAGCGCGATCAGCCGCCCAACGGCTTCATCCGCGTCACGGACCGCGCTGAGCACCTCGTGCACGTCCTCGTCCCCGACCACGTCCGTCAGCCCGTCCGAGCAGAGCAGGTAGCGGTCGCCGAGCTTGGCTGTGTGCATCGCGAGATCGGGATCGGCCTCCGTGCTGCCCTGAAGCGCGCGAATGATCAGGGATCGCTGCGGATGGTTGGCCGCGGCGGCAGGACTGAGCCGGCCCTCGTCGACCAGCGACTGGATGAGCGTGTGATCGCGCGTTATCTGGTACAGGTCGCCGTCACGCAGCAGATAGGCACGCGAGTCGCCGATGTGGCAGACCGCGACCTGATCGTCCATCCACAGCAGCGCCGTGAGCGTCGTGCCCATGCCCTCGACCGTGGGGTCGGACGCGCTCATCTCGTGCAGAGTGTCGCGGGCGGACGCCACGGCCGCGCCCAGCGAGTCCAGCATCTCCTCGCTGCTGATGAGGACCTGCGCATCGAGTGGCGCGATGGCGGCGATCGCGACCGCGCTCGCGACCTCTCCGGCGGCGTGGCCGCCCATCCCGTCGGCTATCGCCAGCAGCCGCGGACCCGCATAGGCCGAATCCTCGTTGCCTTCCCGGAGCAGGCCGACGTCGGACCGGAGCGCGTAATGCAGGGAGAACGTCATCTGCGGAGCTCCAGAACGGTCTTGCCGATGCGGATCGGGACTCCTATGGGCACGGGAGTGGGCTCGGTCACCTTCTGCCGGTCGAGGTAGGTGCCGTTTGTCGAGCCGAGGTCTTCTACCAGCCACTGTCCATCTTGCGGGAACAACCGGGCGTGTCGGGTCGAAGCGTAGTCGTCGCTGAGCACCAGTGTGGCGTCATCTGCCCGGCCGATGGTGATCTGCTCGTCGGTCAGCCCGAGCGACGTGCCCGCCAGGGAGCCGGCCGTCACGGTCAGACGCTGGGGTGTACCCCGCGCCGAGCGCGGCGGCCGGGCAGGCTCCGCTGGAGGTCGCAAGGAAGGCTGCCGCATCGGCGACGTCGTGCGCCGTCGCCGCTGCGTGACCTGGCCGAACAGGTCGGTCCGCACCACACCCACGGCAGCGATCACGAACAACCAGAGGACGGCGAGAAACCCGATTCTGATGAGGGTGAGCTCGAGCGCGTTCATGAAATCATGTGTCCTTGGTCACGACGCCCGCGGCGTCCGTGCGGGCGGCACTGGGCCGATGCCACCCCGTTCCCTGCCCTTCGTGTTTCTCGCTGAGTGTGTTAACTGCTGCGCCTGTCCTGACTGTTTCAGTAAATGCGATGTCAGTACGCACCGTCCCGCCGGAAGACCAGGGTCGTCCGGCCGAGAGTCACCCGGGTGCCGTCGGCCAGCGCGACCCGCCGTACCGGCTGGCCGTTGACGAACGTGCCGTTCGTGGAGCCGAGGTCGACGAGCACGACCTCGCCGTCCTCGACCCGGATCTCGGCGTGGTGCCGCGACACTCCGGGGT
This sequence comes from Streptosporangiaceae bacterium, assembly GCA_035631375.1. Lineage (GTDB taxonomy): Bacteria > Actinomycetota > Actinomycetes > Streptosporangiales > Streptosporangiaceae > JAJYUU01. The sequence continues at coordinate 715 of DASQIW010000188.1, read as the reverse complement.
CGACGAGCCGGAGGTCGCAGTCGGTGCCGCGGCCGAGGATCACCAGCGGCGTGCTGATCTCGTAGGTGCGCTGGTGGCCACCGTCCGGACCGGCGTCAGGGCCGGAGACGAGCAGCCGCGGGTTGCCGCGGAACCCGCCGCTCGGCTGGGGCAGGTCGCTGGCTGGGCGCCTGATCTCGCCGTCCTCGACGGTTGTGCCGCGGATGACACCGGACAGGATTCTGAATGTCCCCGTGGTGAGGTCACGGACGCCCTCGAACCGCATCCGGACCGGTCCTACGAACGAGTAGCCCTGTTCCTTGGCGTATTCGCGAGCCAGCGTGGCGAGCTCGATTCCCAGGCTGTCGGCATACATATCCAGACGCGAGTAGTCGTCCTCGGCCACCTCGACGACAAAGTCGTTCGGAACCAGGGTGCGGCCCTGGGCGACGATCGCCGCGCGGTCGTCCATCTCGCGCTGGATCGCGCTCGCTACCTCAACCGGCTGAAGCTCTGACTTGAACGCCCGCGCAAAGGCACCCTCAACCATCCCTTCGAGCCTGTGCTCAAAGCGCTGCAAGACTCCCACCCTGGTGCCCTCCTCTCCTGCCCGTATCCGATGGTATCGGCGATGTTGGACAGCTTGCGGACGTGCTAACCTGACTGCTGCTCCCGGGGCGGGTGGCGGAACGGCAGACGCGCACGGTTCAGGTCCGTGTGTCCGAAAGGACGTGAG
>DASQIW010000187.1:0-3704 GCA_035631375.1 Streptosporangiaceae bacterium | reverse complement strand
TGCGGGCTCAGGCGCGAACGATCCGCCAGGCTGCCCGTGCCTACCCGAGGTGCAGCGTGGCCGTGGCGGGCCGCGAGCCGGCCACGGCTGCCATGCTCCGGCCGGCCGAGCACGCGCTGGATACCCTGCGGACAGCGGGCTTCGGGGGCCGGGATGCCGTGCGAATTGTCCGGGTGGTCGCCGCGTACCTCACGGGCACGCTCCTGCACGAGGTGGGTGGCACAGCCCGGCCAGGCGCCGATTTCGACGGCGACGCTCGTCACCCGCGGCTTCGGCCCGGCGAGTTCCCCCAGATCACCAGCCTTGCGGCGGAGCTGGCCGACGCGGACCCGGACGCGGACTTCGAACTCGGCCTCGACCTGCTCGTCTTCGGCATGGAAGCTCTGCTAGCCGTCCGCACGGGTGGCTAGCGCGGCGCGAGCGCCGGTACCCGCCACGCCCGCACCCGCCGCGATCACCACCGCAAGCGCCAGCGGCAGCACCAGTGCCCACCGCAGGCCGGCCACCGAGGCGAGGCCGCCGATAACCGGCGGGCCGACAAGCAGGCCTGCATATCCCGCCCCCGCTACCCGGGCAATCCCGCTCGCGGGCCGGTCCGGGTCGACCCCGCCAGCCGCGGACACCAGCAGCGGGAAGGTGCAGGACAGGCCGGCTCCGAACGCGGTAAAGCCGAGGATGACAGCTGCCGGCTGGTGAACCGCCAGGCTCAGGCACAGGCCAGCAGCGGCGAGCAGCCCGCAGCCGCGCATGACCACCGCAGCCCCGACCCGGGCGGTGAGCTTATCCCCGGCGAGCCTGCCCAGCGCCATGGCGACGCTGAATCCGGCATACCCGAGTGTTGCGAGCCCCGCCGACGTGCCGAGATTGTCATGCAGGAAGACCGCGCTCCACCCCTCCGCAGAGCCCTCGCCGAGCAGCGAGCACGCCGCCAGGAGCGCCATGAGCAGCAAAGCGGGCGTCCACGATCGCACGAATTGGCGGCCCCGGCGTGCCGCGGCCGGTGCGACGGCGGCGACCGGGGCGGCCCCGTTCCGGTCCGAATCGGCAACCAGCCACCGGCCTGCCAGGGCCGCAGCACACGCCAGCGGGACGCCCACGCTGGTGAAGTTGACCGCTGGGCTGATCCCCGCCGTCGCGAATAGGCCGCCGAGCAGCGCGCCCGCCAGGCCGCCGAAGCTATAGCAGGCGTGGAAGGAGGTCATCATGGGCCGGCCGGCGGCCCGCTCGACGAGGACGGCCTGCGAGTTCATGCTGACGTCGAGCATCCCGGCAGCCAGGCCGAAGGCGAACAGGGCCGACATGAGCGCGGGCAGGCTGGGTGCGAGGCCGAGCGCCACCGGCAGCGCTGCCGTGCAGATCCCGGCGATCATGGTCGACCGCCGGCTGCTCACCCGGTGCACGATCCTGCCCGCGACCAGCACGACGACCACGAGGCCGGCCGGAGCTGACAGCAGCGCCAGGCCCAGCACGCCGTCGGTCAGCTGCAGGCTGTGCTTGATCGCCGGGATCCTGGCCAGCCAGACGCCGTTGGCGAGCCCCAGCAGCGCAAAGTACACCAGGACCGAGACGCGGGCGCGCCGCAGGTCACCGCGAGACTGAGCGCCTGGTCCCAGCCTGAGTTCGGCACTGGTCAGTGCTAGCCCGCCACCCGCTCAGCGATGTCGTCCCCGATCTCCGGCGTCGATCGCGGTGACCAGGCGCCCTGCCGCTCCAGCAGGTCGTCCGACACGGCCTGCTCGATCCGGGCGGCCTCGGCCGACAGGCCGAGATGGCCGCAGAGCAGCGCGGCGGACAGGATTGTCGCGGTCGGGTCGGCCTTCTGCTTCCCGGCCAGGTCCGGCGCGCTTCCGTGCACGGGCTCGAACATGCTCGGTACCGTGCGGGCGGGATTGATGCTCGCGCTCGCGGCCAGCCCGACTCCGCCGGCGACCGCTGCCCCGAGCGAGGTCAGGATGTCACCGAACATGTTGTCGGTAAGGATGACATCGAACCGCTCGGGCTGGGTGACGAAATACACCGCCGCGGCATCCATATGGCAGTATTCCGTGGTCACGTCAGGGAAGTCGGCGGCGACCTCGGTCACGATGCGCCGCCACAGATCGCCGGCGTAGGTCAGCACGTTGCTCTTGTGCACGAGGGTCAGCTTGCGTTTCGGACGCTCGACGGCCCGCTGCAGTGCGTACCTGGCCACCCGGCCGACCCCGAAAGCCGTGTTGACGCTGTCCTGGGTGGCCACCTCGGCGGGCGTGCCCTTGCGCATGATCCCGCCGGCCTCAATATACGGACCCTCCGTGCCCTCCCGGACGATCAGCATGTCGACCTGCTCCGATCGCACCTCGGCCAGCGGCGAGGCGACACCGGGATAGAGCCGGACCGGGCGCAGCGTGACGTACTGGTCGAACTCAAACCGCAGCCGCAGCAGGAGGCCGCGCTCCAGCAGGCCGCTCGGCACGCTCGGATCGCCGACCGCGCCCAGCAAGATCGCGTCGTGCTCGCTGATCTCAGCAAGCGCCGCGGCGGGCAGCACCTCGCCGGTCCGTTTCCAGCGCTCCGAGCCGAGGTCATAACTCGTCGGCTCGATCGCCACGGTGCCCAGGGCGCGCAGAACCTTGATGGCCTCGCCGACGACTTCGGGTCCGATGCCGTCGCCGCCGATCACGGCGAGCCGGATGCTTCGTTCAGCCACCCCGCTACGATACTGGGCGGCCGGCGACGACAGCGACCGTCAGGCCTCGTCCAGGTCGACGACCCTGGCCAGGCGCGCGCCGGTCGCGCCGGCGATCTCGCCGAGTAGCTCGAGCGAGACAGACGAGTCCGCGGACAGCACCAGCATGGCGTCCCCGCCCTGGGCCCGCCGGCAGACCTGCATGCCGCCGATGTTGATCTCGTGGCTGCCGAGAATCTGGCCGACCGCGCCGACGACGCCGGGCCGGTCGACGTATCCGAGGAAGATCATGTGCTCGGCCGGCGCGATTTCCGCGTCAAGGCCGTTCACTTCGACGAGGCGCTCCGCGAGCCGCAGCCCGGTCAGAGTGCCGCCGACCGAGACGAGGTGACCGTCCGGGCCGGTCCCGCGGATGGTGAGCAGGTTGCGCCAGTCCTTGCTGACCGCCTCCGCGGTGATGGTGACCTCGACGCCGCGCTCCTTGGCGACCAGCGGGGCGTTCACATAGGTGACGGGCTCCTCGGTCACGTCGGCGAACAGGCCCTTCATGGCCGCCAGCTCCAGCACGCTGACATCGAGCCCGGCGAGCTCGCCCTTGGCTTCGACTGCCACCGACGCGGTCGCCCCGCCGGCCAGGGCCGCGAAAATCCGGCCGAGCTTCTCGCCGAGCGGGAGCCACGGCCGCAGGTCCTCGGCCACCGCACCGCCCTGAACATTGACGGCGTCGGGCACAAACTCGCCGTCCAGCGCGAGCCGGACCGACCTGGCGACCTGAGTACCGGCCTTCTCCTGCGCCTCCGCGGTGCTCGCGCCCAGGTGGGGCGTCACCACGACGTTGTCGAAGGAGAACAGCGGACTGTCCGTGCAGGGTTCCTTCGCGTAGACGTCGATGCCCGCGCCGGCTACCCGGCCGTCGCGGAGCGCCGCGGCCAGCGCTGTCTCGTCCACGATGCCGCCTCTGGCGGCGTTGATGATCCGGACGCTGGGCTTGACCAGATGCAGTTCGCGGTCGCCGATGAGGCCGACCGTCTCGGCGTTC
>DASQIW010000186.1:0-9422 GCA_035631375.1 Streptosporangiaceae bacterium | reverse complement strand
CGGGCCTCCACCTCCGCCCGCAGCACCGGCGGCAGCGACCGCAGCCACGCCTCCGCCCCGTCCCCGTCGTCCTCCCACGCATCGGCGTGATCCGACGGATCCCAGCCCGCGTCCACCTCGTCATCCCACGGACCACCCGGCACACCGCCAGCGGCGGCGTACTGGCCAAACAGGTTCAGCCGGCCATCCTCGTCCACCCCGGGCCCGCCGGACTCGACGTCGTCATCCACCAGCTTCACCTCCCCACGGCAGCTAACCGAGCTGTTTCGGTCACACTATCGAGGAGGTCTGACATTTCTGCCTACGCGACAGGGTGCCACTCGAAGGCGTTGCCGCGCCGCACGCTCGAACCCAAGCCGGGGAACGGCAGGTGGTAGGCGTGCACGGCCAGGTTCTCGTCAGCCGCCCAGGCCAGCAGCCGACGGCGGCTGTCCGTCGCACGCAGCGCGTCGAGATCCCAGGGAGTGCTCCAGCGAGGATTGCGCAACTGGAGACGGTCGTAGAACGAGTCACCGGTACACAGCATCCGCTCGCCAGCCGACTCCAGCAGCACCGCGGTGTGACCGGGAGTGTGGCCCGCCGCCGCGACGGTGCGCACGCCCGGCAGGATCTCGGCGCCGTACTCGAACGGGCGCAACCGGTCGCCGAAGAGCGCGATCGCCTCGCGCGCTGACTCGACGTGTTCTGCTACCGCCGCCATCTCAGCGGCTCCTGCTGACCAGAATGCGATCTCCGCCGCGTGCGCGAACCCGGTCGCTTCAGGGAACACCAGCTCACCCGGCCAGGTTGCGCCCCGAACATGGTCCTGGTGCAGGTGCGTGAAGACAACGGCGGCAAGATCGGAGGGCGAAAGGCCTGCTTCCGTCAGACCCTCGCCGAGCTTGCCGACCTGGCCGCCAATGGCCGGGCCGTAGCCGAAGAACCGCCCGCCGAGACCGGTGTCGATCACCGCAAGCCCAGCGGGGGTGTCGACGACGAGGCAGTTGTAGCCGCCGATCAGGGTCGTCCGGTCCGTGCCCTCGGCGGCGACTGCGGCGGCAAGATCGGCGGCCGGCACGCCGGAGTCGGGCGTAAAGAAGCTGTCGAGCGGTGGCTCCCAAGGCGGTTGTGGCTGCCCGTCGCTGACGACGGTGCAGCTCAGCAGGCCAACCGAGAAGTGGTGAATCACACGGCTGGCTCGGGTCCTGGCGCGGTCGCGGTCGCCATGACCCGGCGGATGAGGTCAAAGTTCGCGAGGACGCGCACGCCCTCGTGGTGCAGCGACTGCAGCGCAGGGTCGCCGCCTGGGTCGAGCCCGGCAGCCTCTTCCCACATGGCTCGTTCGCTATCGCGCCAGGCCGGTTGCTCACGCACCTCAACGTCGTCGAAACCGGCCGCCGCAAGGCCGTTGCCTATGGATACGTTCCGGAGGCGGCTCGACACTCTGCCGTCGTTCCCGTCGACGGCCTCCCAGCCGGTGAGCACAGCGCGCCCACCGGGCACGAGGATCCGCCGCAGCTCTTGGTAGGCGGCCTGTGGCTGCTCAGCGAACTGGATGGCGTCGACGCAGATCACGCCGTCGGCCGAGCCGGCGTCTAGTCCGGTTCTCGCCAGGTCGCCAACGCGGAACTCGGCCGTCCTGCCGAGCTGCCGTGCCAGTTCGCGGGCCTGGTGCAGCGCCTCCGCGGAGAAGTCAACGCCGATCAGCCGGGCGCCCGTGCGCGCGGCGATCTCGAGACCGTAGCCTCCCCGTCCGCAGGCAAGGTCGACAAGGGTTCCTGCGGCACCGAGCCGCAGCGCCGTCACGACCTCGGCGATGCCATTCCAGCCGAGCAGGCTTGTCGAGAGCAGGTGGGGCGGCAGGCCAAGGTGGCGCTGGTGAATCTCGTCCACCTCCGGAGAGCTGGCCATGTTCGCATACCAGCCATCGAAGTAATCCGCGTCGAGCGACGGGGCTGTCTCGCTCATATGCCGACGGGGTGCCAGACGGTTTTGACCTCGACCGTCGCCAGTAGCCGCCCTGTACCGGGCGGCTCTTCCCACTCCTCGTCACCGTGGTAGACCCGCTTGAGGTTGCCCGCGGCGGCGCGCTCCAGCGCGGCGCGGTCCGCGTCTGGCGCGCCGGTCAGGTCGATCGCGTTCACGTCCCGGTGGCTAGCCGCCACCGGGGCCAGTTCTGTCACGCGACCAGTCAGCACGTTCACTACTCCCGGCGGGACATCCGAGGTCGCGAGCACCTCGGCCAAGGTGACTGCCGGCAGCGGGTAGGGCTCGCTCGCCACTACTACCGCGGTGTTGCCGGTGACGATGACGGGCGCGACCACGCTGACGAGCCCGAGCAGGCTGGACTCCGGCGGGGCCAGCATGCAAACGACGCCGGTTGGCTCGGGCACGCTGAAGTTGAAGTAGGGCCCGGCGACCGGGTTGGCGGCACCGGCGACCTGGGCGAGTTTGTCGCTCCAGCCGGCGTACCACACCCAGCGGTCGATGGCCGCCTCGACGATCTCCGCCGCCCGCTCCGACGACACGCCCTCGGCCGCGGCTACCTCGGCCGTGAACTGCGCAGCCCGCCCCTCCAGCAGCTCAGCCACGCGGTACAGCACCTGGCCACGGTTATACGCGGTCGCGCCCGACCAGCCGGGCACCGCGCGCCGGGCCGCCACGATCGCGTCCCGCAGGTCCTTGCGGGACGCCTGCGCCGCGTACGCGAGCAGCTGGCCGTCCGATCCGTGCACTGGGTAGGACCGGCCGGATTCTGAGCGCGGAAAGGCGCCGCCGACGAACAGCTTGTAGGTCTTGCGGACCCCCAGCCGCTCAGACATCGAGATAGGCAGCCAGGCCGTGCCGACCGCCCTCCCGTCCATGACCTGACTCCTGGTAGCCGCCGAACGGGCTCGCCGGGTCGAACCGGTTGTACGTGTTGGCCCACACCACGCCCGCGCGCAGGCGCTGCGCACACCACAAGATCCGGCTGCCCTTCTCGGTCCACACCCCAGCCGAGAGGCCGTACGGCGTGTTGTTGGCCTTCGCGATCGCCTCCTCCGGGGTCCGGAAGGTCAGCACGGACAGCACCGGTCCGAAAATCTCCTCGCGGGCGATCCGGTGCGACTGGCTGACACCGGTGAAAACGGTCGGCGGGAACCAGAACCCGCGATCCGGCAGCTCGCACGGAGGCGACCAGCGCTCCGCGCCCTCAGCGTCGCCGGACGCCACCAGGTCGGTGATCTTGTCGAGCTGCTGGCGGGAGTTGATGGCCCCGATGTCGGTGTTCTTGTCCAGCGGATCGCCGAGCCGCAGCGTCGCCAGGCGGCGGCGGAGCCGGTCGAGCACGATGTCGGCGACCGACTCCTGCACCAGCAGCCGAGAGCCCGCGCAGCATACGTGGCCCTGGTTGAAGAAGATGCCGCTGACGATGCCCTCGATCGCCTGCTCGACCGGCGCGTCGTCGAACACGATGTTCGCCGCCTTGCCCCCGAGCTCGAGGGTCACTTTCGCCGGAGTACCGGCCACCGCCGCGGCGATCTGCTTTCCCACGTCGGTCGACCCGGTGAACGCGATCTTGTTCACACCCGGCTGCCTAACGAGCGCGGCGCCGGTGTCGCCGCCGCCGGTCAGCACGTTGACCACGCCCGGTGGCAGCCCGGCCTGCTGGCAGACCTGCGCGAGCAGGAGGGCGGTGAGCGGTGTGGTCTCGGCTGGCTTGAGAACGCACGTGTTCCCGGCCGCCAGCGCCGGGGCGAGCTTCCACGCCGCCATGAGCAGCGGGAAGTTCCACGGGATGACCTGGCCTGCCACGCCAAGCGGCCGCGGGGCCGGCCCGAACCCGGCATGCTCCAGCTTGTCTGCCCAGCCGGCGTAGTAGAAGAAGTGCGCGGCAGCCAGCGGGACGTCCACATCCCGCGACTCCCGGATCGGCTTGCCGTTGTCCAGGCTCTCCAGCACCGCGAACTCGCGGGCACGCTCCTGCAGCATGCGCGCGATCCGGTACAGGTACTTGGCCCGCTCGCTGCCCGGCATGCGTCGCCAGACCTGCTTATAAGCCCGTCGCGCCGCTTTGACTGCCGCCTCGACGTCGGCCGTACCCGCATCCGAAACGCGAGCCAGCGGCTCCTCCGTGGCCGGGTTGACCGTGGCGAAGGTAGTCCCGTCGGCGGCGGGCCGGAACTCGCCGTCGACAAACAGCCCGTACTCGGCGGCGATGCTGACCACGTCGCGCGACTCGGGCGCCGGCGCGTATTCCCAGGCCATGGCGTCCGCTACGGTCAGGTCGGCACCGGCCTTGCTCGTCATTGGGCCATCGTAGACCGATCGGGTCAGGCCGGACCGTTGCCGAATCCGCCGACCCGCTCGGCAGCACTCACGATCTGCTCGGCGGACGCGTCGACCGCGGTCGGCCCGCCTGGGATCGGCGCGAACCAGACATGCATCATCGGCTGGGTTATCCGGTTGATCGATCCGGCCGGGCATACCGGGTGGGCGGCCGTCGTCACGCCGACGACAAAGCCGAGTGCCGTCTGGCACAGGTTGGTATGGACGTGCCACTGCGTGAGGCATCCTCCTGGCTGTGGCATGTCCGTGCTGTCCGGCGCGATGTACATGGCGGCCACCAGGACTGCACCCTTCGGGGTGTTCGCGTACACCAGGGACTGAGGCTCGGCGAAGTTCAGGACCGGACCGCCCCGCAGGGTCGCCAGGTAATACCGGTAGTTCAGGTAGTGCACAACGCTCAGCGCGGGCGGTGTGATCGGCACATACCCTGCGGCTCTCGCGACGGCCAGGCTGCGAAATCGGCTGGCGTCCTGCCAGCTGACATCGACAAGCCGCACCGCGGCGGCTTGCTGGGCAGCAGTGGGGACGGAGGTGCACATGGTCTTGGTTGCCATCTGCATGCCCGCCTCCATCTGCATGTTGGGATCCGGCATGGTGATGTCGCCGCCTGGCGAGGTGGTAGCGAGCCTGATCGCGGATGCCTTCGCCGCGGGCATTTGCATGACGTGCTGCGCTCCGGGAGCCGTGGTGCCAGCCGCGGCGGTCATGACCATCTCCGGACCACCCGCGAGCAGGGCAACGCTCAGCAGGACTGCGGCGGCCGTTCCCGCTGCGGCGGGCATGGCAACGAGTTGCCTGCGCGGCACCCATCGATCCCTGGGGCTGGCCAGGAGCCAGAGACAGCTCGCAACCACGATCGCCTCGAGCGCGGTGCACAGAACGTCCCCGAAACCGACCGGCTCGACATCTCGCGGCGTCGGGCCGATAACGTCGCCGACTGTCCGGGTGCCGATATAGACGACGATCACGGCGGCGTTCACAACGGCCCCGGCCCACAGCAACCACCGAGCGGACCTGATGGCGACCCCCGCCGCCCACAGCACCTGCAGCCACGCGACGACCAGCATGAAAACGCCGAACGCCCAGTATTCATGGAAGTGGGTGCCGGCCACCGCGAAATGTATGACCGCGGCCGTTGCGCTCAGGATCGCTAGGCAAGACGCCACGACCCTAGCGCCAGGAACCATCGCTCTACCGTCACGCCCAGGAACGGCGTTGCTCATGCTGACTCCTGCCCATCGGTGCGCTTCTCACCGTAGCCGCTGATTGCCGAACCCCGGCAACTATGACGGTGGGCCAGATTCGGTCATGATGATCGTCCGGTGCTACGACTTGTTCCGAACATCTCGTCGAGGGTGACGGCGTGCAGCCCGCGGTTGGCCATGATCTGGGCGAGCTGAGGGAAGACCCGGGTGACGGTGGGGTAGTTGGCGTGGCCAAGCATGATCGCTCCGGGATGGAAGTACTGCCGGGCAATGTTCAGGAGCTCGGCGGGCTTGAGCAGGGTGGAGTCGCCGTAGCTGCCGTTCCACATCAGCACGTTGGTGAAGCCAATGGAGGCGGCGAGCTCGTCCGTGCGCGCGTCGTGGTAGCCGTAAGGCGGACGCCACCAGGGTCGCGCGGTGATTCCGTAGGTCTGCTGAATCCACTCCTCGTTCTGCTCGAGCTGGGCGGTGACGTCGGTGTCGCTGAGCCCGGTCATGGACCAGTGGTTGAAGGTGTGGTTGCCGATCTGGACCTGTCCGGCCTCGATGAGCGGTCGGAGGGTGCTGGCCAGCGGTGTCCAGATCTCGCCGTAGCAGCCGTTGGGGTTGAAGGTGAGATGGACACCGGTGGTCTGGGCGAGGGTGGCGTAGGCCTGAGCGCACTCGGCGCAGAACCCGTCGTCGATCGTGATGGCAACCTGTCTCGCTGCGACGGCCTCGGGTGGTCCGTGAGAGATGACTTGGGACGGCCCGGCAACCGGCGGCGGTATGGGAGCCGGAACCGCGCTGGGGGCCGTCGGGACGGGATGCGAGGCGGGGCGAAGGTGCTTGGCGGCGGTGGCAGCACGCTGGGGCTTGACGTCGCAGCCGGCGAGGGCGCTGGCGACGCCGAGCCCGAAGAGACCGAGGAGTGCGCGGCGGTCGAGACCACCGCAGTTCGGGCAGGCCATGTTAGGGCTCCAGGACGGGGACGCGGTGTCGCCGAGCTGACGTGGACGACCCGCCCCCGCTCGCGCTGCCGGTGCAGACTCTATTCCCGCAGCGCGCCAGAATGCGCTATTGACCTGGGCAAACTATTCCAACGCCGTGACCAAGTGCGGCATTGACCCGGCCGAGTGCTAATCGATCGTGAAGTCGTCAGGGCTGGCGTAATAGCCGGTCCGCTGCTTGGTGCGCTGCATCAGCAGATCGTTCAGCAGTGTCGATGCGCCGATCCTGAAGTAACCCGGCGTCAGCCAGGCCGGGCCTGCCACCTCGTTCACCAGCACCAGGTACCGGATTGCGTCCTTTGCGGTGCGGATGCCCCCCGCGACCTTGACCCCGACGCGGCGGCCGGACGCCTGCTCGAAGTCCCGAACGGCGGCCAGCATGACGAGGGCGACCGCGGGCGTGGCGGCGGGCGTTACCTTTCCCGTCGAGGTCTTGACGAAGTCAGCGCCGGCCAGCATGGCCAGCCAGGACGCCCGCGCGACGTTGTCGAGGGTTGCCAGCTCGCCGGTCTCCAGGATGACCTTCAGGTGCGCGCTGCCGCACGCTTCGCGCACCGCCCTGACCTCGGCGTAGACCTGACCGTACCGGCCGGCGAGGAACGCGCCCCGATCGATGACCATGTCGATCTCATCGGCGCCTGCAGTCACCGCCTCCCGCACGTCGGCTAGCTTGACGTCCAGCGACGCCCGCCCAGAGGGGAACGAGGTCGCCACGGACGCCACCGCCACCCCGGCGCCCGGCAGCGAGTGGCGCGCCACCTGGACGAGATCGGGGTAGACGCACACGGCGGCGACGGACGGCGCTGAGGGGTCGGTGACGTCCGGACGGGCGGCTTTGGCGCAGAGCGCGCGCACCTTGCCGGGCGTGTCCGCGCCCTCGAGGGTGGTCAGGTCGACCATGCTGATCGCCAGGTCCAGGGCGGCGAGCTTGGCGTCCTTCTTGATCGAACGAGTGGCCAGGGCTGCCACGCGCTCGCTGACCCCGACCTGATCGACGCCCGGCAGCCCGTGCAGCACCTGGCGCAGCGCCGCATCCGATGTGGCCGGGTCGCCGCTGAACTCCCACGACGCCGACCTGGCGAGCGTCTCCATTCCCACAGCTCAGACGTTACCGCTTCGCTCGGTCAGCCGATCCGCTCGATGACCGGATCGACGCGCGCCGGCGGCTCCGGGCCAATGGTCAGCGCGCCGTCCAGCGCCGCCCGGGCGCGATCAAGCCGCCCGGCGTCGTCGGTGCGCAGTTCCAGGACGGTCTGCCCGGTCGTCACGGCATCGCCCGGCTTGGCCAGGCAGATGACGCCGGCGGCAGCTGATACCGGGTCCTCCTTCCTGGCCCGGCCCGCGCCGAGGCGCCAGGCAGCGGTGCCGACCGCGAGCGCGTCCAGCGCCGTAACGAAGCCGTCGGCGCCAGCGGTGACGAGCGCGCGGTGGCGCGCTTGCGGCAACTCGGCGTCTGGATCGCCGTCCTGCGCCTTGATCATGGCGCGGTAGGCGGCCATCGCGCGGCCATCCGCCAGCGCGGCCGCTGGATCGGCGTTCAGCCCTGCCAGCCGCAGCATCTCGGTGGCGAGCGCCAGCGTGACCGCGACGAGATCGTCGGGCCCTTGGTTACCGAGCGTGGCGACGGCCTCCTCGACCTCGACCGCATTACCGACCGCGTGCCCGAGCGGGGAGTCCATCGCCGTCAGCAGCGCGCTGGTCCTGACGCCGTGTGCGCCGCCCAGGTCAACCATCGTGCGGGCAAGCTGGCGGGCCGAGTCAAGGTCGCGCATGAAGGCGCCGCTGCCGACCTTGACATCGAGCACAAGCGACCCCGTTCCCTCCGCAATTTTCTTGGACATGATGCTGCTGGCGATGAGCGGGATCGATTCCACGGTGCCCGTTACGTCGCGCAGCGCGTACAGCCTCCGGTCGGCGGGAGCAAGGCCCGCGCCTGCCGCACAGATAACGCAGCCAGCCTCTCCGAGCACAGTCATGATCTCGGCGTTGGACAGGCTCGCGCGCCAGCCGGGGATGGACTCCAGCTTGTCGAGGGTGCCGCCGGTGTGCCCGAGGCCGCGACCGGACAGCTGGGGTACCGCGGCCCCGCAGCTGGCCACCAGCGGGGCCAGGATCAGCGACACCTTGTCGCCCACGCCGCCGGTGGAGTGCTTGTCAACGGTCGGCGCGGTGAGCCCGTCCAGGTCCAGCCGCTCGCCTGAATTGATCATGGCGTCGGTCCAGGCGTGGAGCTCGGCAGCGTCGAGACCGCGGAAGTAGATCGCCATGAGCAGGGCGGACATCTGCTCGTCAGCGATGTCACCGCGGGTGTAGGACCCGATGAGCCAGCGGATGTCGTCGTCCGCGAGCCGGCCCCCCTCTCGCTTCGCCCGGATCAGCTCGACGGTGTCAGGCATCGCGGTCACGCCGCGAGCGTAGGTCATCGGAGGAGAAGGCGCCGGGCAGCAGGTCGCCGAGGCGGCGCGGCCCGGTGTCCGTGTCGATCAGCAGGCCCGGCCCGCCCGCCTCCAGCAGTAGCTGCCGGCAGCGCCCGCACGGCATCAGCGGGGCGCCGTCTGCGGCCACGACGCTGACCGCCACGAGCGGCCCCGCGGCCGCCGCGTGCTGCGCGCTCACGAGGCCGCACTCGGCGCAGAGCGTGAGTCCATACGAGGCGTTCTCCACGTTGCAGCCGGTGACGATGGTGTCGTCCTGGGCCCGGGCGGCGGCCCCGACGCGCAGTCCGGAGTACGGCGCGTAGGCGCGGGCGGCGGTCGCCGTGGCGGCGGCACGCAGCGCAGTCCAGTTGACGTCCATCTGTGTCCTCAAATTTCTGGCGCCGGGGGCGCCAGACCCACAATGTGGCTTCGATGCGGCCGCCGCACCGCGTAATCGTCTCAATTTGGCATCAGCGAGCGGCAACAGCCGATAGTCCCTTCCG
>DASQIW010000185.1:0-9553 GCA_035631375.1 Streptosporangiaceae bacterium | reverse complement strand
TCGCTCGACCTGTGCCTGGCGTGCAAGGCGTGCTCGGCCGACTGCCCGACCGGCACGGACATGGCCGCTTACAAGGCCGAGGTGCTGCATCAGCGGTACCGGCGCCGGCTGCGCCCGCCCGCGCACTACGCGCTCGGCTGGTTGCCGCGCTGGGCTGCCATCGCGGCCCGCGCGCCGCGGATCGCCAACGCTCTCCTCGGAGCTCCCGGCCTCGCGCACCTCGGTGCGCTGCTCACCGGACTGGACCCGCGCCGCGCCGGCAGCCTGCCCCGCCTCGCTCCGACGACATTCCGCGACTGGTTCGCGGCCCGGCCGGAACGTCCGGCGGGCAGCGGCACGCTGGTCGTGCTGTGGACCGACACGTTCACCAACTATTTCAGCCCGGAGGCGGGCATCGCCGCTGTCGCCGTGCTGGAGGCGGCGGGCTACTCGGTCACGCTGTCGCGGGCCGGCGACTGCTGCGGTCTCACCTGGATCTCAACCGGCCAGCTCGGCACCGCCCGCACGGTCATGACCCGGGCGCTCGCCGGCCTCGCCCCGCACGCGGCCGCCGGCACGCCGATCGTCGGCCTCGAGCCGTCCTGCGTGGCCGCATTCCGGGGAGACGCGGCGGGGCTCGCCGGCGCATCCGTCGCCGCCACGGGTGCATCGGTTCGCACGCTCGCCGAGCTGCTGACGGCGACACCCGGCTGGCTGCCGCCCGCGCATCTGCGCGGACTGCGCGCGGTCGCGCAGCCGCACTGCCACCACCATGCGGTTCTCGGCTGGGACACCGACGCCGCGCTGCTGGCCGGGGCTGGGGCGACCGTGCACCGGGTCGGCGGCTGCTGCGGGCTGGCGGGCAACTTCGGCATGGAGCGCGGGCACTACGAGGTGAGCGTGGCCATCGCGCGCACCGCTCTCCTCCCGGCGCTGGCTGACCTTCCGGAGGGGAACGGGGCCGTTGTGGCCGACGGTTTTTCCTGCCGGACTCAGATACGCCATCTGACCGGGCGCCGTGCCTACCACCTGGCGGAACTGCTGGCGAGCCACCCAGACCGGGCGTCAGCGACCGGGCTGACCGGCCGGGGGTAGACCGACCTAGCGCGGCCGAGAGAACCAGGCGGGCGCTTGACGCTCCCTTGACCAACGGCCTACCGTGACTGGGCCGAGAAGTCTGCGGCGTACCGAGCGGACGGCTCACGCCGCGGGCCCCCGATCAGGAGCAGGAGCAGACTGAGTGCGGCTTCCGGCTGATTTCTCGCCTTCTGCTTTCCCCGGTACCGGCAACGCGGGCGCGTCGTCATCTCGCGTTTTACCGGTAACCTCACGCAGTTCTCCTGACGCGAGTCCCTTGACCGGGCCAGCGCGGTTCCGGTCACGCTATCGGAAGGGGATGGTTTTATGTCACAGCCCTCACGGCTGCGGCGAGTGCGGCCGCTGGTCATGTCGCTTTGCATGGCCACGGCGTTAGGACTGTTCGCGGTGCCCCGCGCGAGCGCGAGCACGCCGGCGGCGCCGAACGCCAGCGCGCCCACGTCAGCCGAGTGCTCCGCGCGGGTCAATGACACCCCGAGCAAGCTCCTGGAATGCGTGCAGACGGATGATCTCTGGAATCACATGAAGGAATTCCAGGCCATCGCTGACGCCAATCCGGGCCCCGATGGGCACCCGTCGCGCAACTCGGGTGAACCCGGCTACAAGGCGTCGGCGGACTACGTCGCGCAAGTGATGAAGGACGCCGGGTACAACGTCACCATCCAGCAGTACACCTTCACGTACTACGCCTACACCGGCATCCCGACGTTCAGCCAGAGCTCTCCGGTTTCCCACGACTTCGTCCTCAACGACGAGTGGGGCCCGGGGCAGAGCACGGGATCGGTGACTGACGGCATGGTGCAGCCAGCTGGGGGCATCGTGCTTCCGCCGACTCCGTCACCAACCTCGGCCAGCGGCTGCAGCGCGAGTGACTTCAGCGGCTTCGCGCCGGGCCGGATCGCGCTGATCCAGCGGGGCAGCTGCAACTTCGGAGTCAAGGTGCAGAACGCCCAGGCCGCGGGAGCGTCAGGCGTCATCATCTTCAACGAGGGCAACCCTGGCCGCACTGGCCTCGACATCGGCAGCCTGGTTGACGCGGCCGGGAACCCGATCATCCCGACTATCCCGGTAGCGTTTACCTCGTTCGCTGTCGGCCAGAGCCTGTACGACCAGGCCCAGCAGTCGCCGCCAGTCTTGAGCCTGAAGATCCCGGCGGTCGTCAAGCCCAATACCCCTGACTACAATGTCATCGCTGACTCAAAGGGCGGCGATCCGAACCATGTGGTGGTCGTGGACGCCCACCTGGACGCCATTTACGGAGCCGGGATGCTGGACAACGCGTCCGGCTCGGCCACGATTCTGGACGTCGCTCAGGAGATGAAGAACGTCACCCCGCGGAACAAGCTGCGCTTCATCTGGTTCGGCGGCGAGGAGCTGGGTCTGCTCGGCTCTACGTATTACGTCAATAATCTGACGTCGTCTGAGCGCAGTCACATCGGCTATGACCTTGACGCCGACGTGACGGCGACGCCTAACTACACCATCGGGGTCCTCGACCCGGCCGGGCCTGACCTCTTCGGCGGCACCGTGTCCAGCACGTTCCCCAACCGGGTCTACAAGGCGTCGACGCTCGCGCGAGACCAGGCAATCGCGTACTTCGACTCCATCGGCAAGAATCACGAGCTGTTCTCTCCGGTGGGGACGGATGCGTTCAACTTCAACGCCGTCGGCATCCCCGCCAGCGGCTTGCTGACCGGCCAGGACTGCTGTAAGACCCAGCACGAAGTCGATCTGTTCGGAGGCTCCACCGGCAATTTCGAGGGCAACGTCCCGAGCTTCGACGGAGGCTGTGTCGACAACCCGTTCCGCTGGTGCGACAACCTGTCGAACAACGACCCGGCCGTCCTCACGTTCATGTCCAAGGCCTTCGCCACCATGGTTATCCAGATGGCTTTCGACACGAAAGTGATGTCGGCCAGCAACAACGCCGTCTATAACAAGAAGCTGCCGATCGCCGGGGAAGCCAGTCGGCGATTCCCGGCTAGCTGAGAGCCGATGGCCTGGCGCCGGGCCCAGAATGACCGGCGCCAGGCCCACGGCGCAGCATCACCCCACCGGGACGGCGACGGCCTGCTTGCCGTACAGCTCGGATGCCCGCCAGCAGTACCACGCGACGATGCTGCGATAGGGGTGGTACGGCTCGCCGAGCGCCTCGAGTTGCTTCGGCGTCGGCGTCGGGACATCCCACGCCAGGCCGTAGCCGCGGCGGACACCGAGATCGCCCGTCGGCCACACGTCGAGCCGGCGCAGCTGGAAGATCAGGAACATCTCCGCCGTCCACCGCCCGATGCCCCGCACACTGGACAGCTGCGTCACGATGTCGTCGTCGCTCAGCCGGGCGAGCCGGCGCGGCTCCAGCGTCACGGTGCCGTCGAGCACCTTGGCGGCCAGGTCGCGCAGCGACGCCGTCTTGGCCCCGGACAGCCCGGCGCCGCGCAACGCGTCCTCGGGAAGCGCAAGCAAGCGCTCGGCTGTCACGTCGCCTTCGAGGGCGGCGAGGAGGCGGCCGTGAATGGATCGCGCCGCCGCACCCGCGAGCTGCTGATAGGTGATGGCTCTGACCAGAGTGGCCAGGTGGGTCTCATGCGAGACCGGGATCGACGGCGGGCCCGCGTCGGCCAGCAGTCTGGCCAGGACCGGATCCCGCTCGGCCAGCTGCCGCGCTGCCTCGCGCGGCGTTACCTGACTTGCCATGAATCGTGTCTATCAGGAACCTCGGACAGTCGCGGCGCCGCAGCCGGACATCCTCCGGCTGCGGCGCGTCGGTATCAGCAGCATCCGGGTCACATCGACATGACCTCGGCGACTTCGACGTTTACCCCGTTGGCTAGGCCGGGACAGCCGCGAGCCAGTTCCGTCGCCGCGGCGAGATCGGCAGCGGCCACCACGACGTACCCGGTCAGCACTGCGGTTGCCGGATCAGTGCCATGAGCTGCCGGCACGGTGGCGTGCCCCGTGCCGATGCGGTTACCCCGGTCGACGATGGACGACCCGATGCGGCCGAACCATGCGCCCCATGCCTCTTCCTCGCCAGCCGCGGCGCTGCGATCGGGCTGCCCGCGGAACGCCAGCACGTAATTCGTCATGACCTGCATCCCTTCTGTCTGGTGTGCCTGTCAGGCCGGGCTTTCGTCCGGCCCCTGCTACCACCACGAACGGGAGGCGGCCGGGATGACATGCAGGTTCCTGAACTTCGGCCGCCCAGCCTCAGGCGGGGCCCTGACTACAGACCAAGGTGGCTGATGGCCCGCTCGGCCAGCCTGAATTTCTGCACTTTGCCCGATACCGTGAGCGGCAGCTCGGCTGCGCTGGCCGTGAACACGTAAGCAGGCGCCTTGAACCTGGCCAGCTCGGCCCGGCAGTAGGCAATGATCTCCGCCGGGTCGACCGTGGCACCGCTCTCCGGCACAACCCAGGCGCACCCGACCTCGCCCATCCGGGCATCAGGAATGCCGACGACGAATGCCTGCACGATATCTGGCCGCTGGTTCAGGACCGCCTCAACCTCGGCGGGCATCACGAGCTCGCCACCGCACTTGTAGATGTCCTTGGCCCGGCCCGTCAGCACCAGGGCGCCGTCAGACCGCACGTAGCCAAGATCACCGGAGCGCAGCCAGCCGCCGGGCAGCATGGCCGCAGCGGTGACCTCTGGCTGCCGGAAGTAGCCCGGCGTGACGACGGGACCGCGGGCGGCCAGCTCTCCCTCGGCGCCGGGGGGGAGGTCGTCGCCGGTGACCGGGTCCACGGTCTTGTAGTCGATGACCCGTCCGCTCAGGGCCTCCTCCCCGGCGATGCCGCCCGGCTTGGGATATCCCACCGTCTGCTCGAGGTCGTCCACCGGCCCTCCCGCCAGCGTGAACGTGCTCGCTGCCGCCGTCTCGGTCATGCCGTACGCGGTGACCAGCTGCTCGACCTCGAGCAGCTTAGCCAGCTCGGCCCACAGGCTGGCCGGCGCTGCTGACGCGGCCGACATCACCGAGTGCAGGCTCGACAGGTCGGCGCGCGACGTGCGTGCCGCGCCGACCACGGCGAGGCTCATGGTCGGCACGAACAGCGCCTCGCCGACCTTGTGCTGCTCGATCGCGGTCAGGGTCGCGACCGGGTCGAAGGCCGCCTGCACGACGATGGAGCCGGCCACGAACATCGCCGCGATCAGCCCTTCGATGTAGGCGAAGCAGTGGTTAAGCGGCAGCGCGAACAGCATGCGCCGGCCGTCCTCGAACGCCCGCGCGTAGGCGGAGCCATAGGCGCTGCGCAGCTCCATGTCGTGGGTGTACTCGACGCCCTTGGGCACCCCGGTAGTGCCAGAGGTGTAGAAGATCATCGACAAGTCAGCGGGGCGCGCTGCCTCAGCCCGGCTCGCGAGCTCGGCGTCGAGAGCCTCGTCCGGATCACGCTCCAGCTGCCGCAGCGTGATCGCCTCCGGCCGCCTCGGGCCGTTCCCCGGCTCGGGCACCGTCACGATCACCCGCAGGTCGCCAAGCGCCGTCTGGCCGCCCGGCTGATCCCAGCCCGGCGCGATCTCATCGAGCGCGGCCAGGGCGTCAACTTCCCTGAACGATTCCATGGTGATGAGGGCGCTGGCCCCCGACAGCGTCAGCAGCTGGGCAAGCTCCCGAGCGTGCAGCCGGAAGCTGATCGGGACCGCCACCGCGCCCGCCCTCGCGGCTGCGAACCTAGCCGCGATCATCTCCGCGCCGTTGGGCAGGAACAGCCCGACGCGTTCGCCGGGCCGTACGCCGCTTGCTACTAGTCCGCGGCCCAGGCGCACTGACCAGTCGGCCAGTTCGGCGTAGGTGAGCACGTCGTGCTCGGTGATCACGAACGGCCGGTCAGGATACTGCGTCACCACCGAGTCGAGCATCGCCGCGACCGGACGCGAGCGCCAGGGCCGGTGCCTGTCCTCGAGCGCGGCGCGGCGGGCTTCGACCCGGTTCGCCAGTGTTTCCATGGCGGCCACCTCCGGACAAGTGACGGTCTTGGTCCGGCATATCAGACCGTTCGGCCACCCCGCCAGCACGACCGCGTGCAGCGCTACCAGCGGCCCCGGTGCTCAGGGACGAGAAGGACGAGCGGCAGCGAGCAGAACAGGATGGTCGCGAAGACCAGGAAGATATGCGCCTGCGCAATGCCGGGATCGGCGCTGCGTGCCACGATGGCCGCGCTGATGGAAATCGCGCTGATGCCGCCGGACTGGCGGAACATGCCGCGCAGCCCCGCGACCGCGGCCGCCTGGTCGGGCGCGAGCTCGAGGGTCGCGTTATTCGCGGCTGGCGTTGCGACGCCCATGCCGACACCCGCCACCGCGGCCGCCACTGCCAGCCAGGCGTAGGGGGTGAGCCCGTGCGGGCTGGCGGATGTGCCCACCAGCCCGACCACGCCCAGCACGAAGCCGACCGCGATGGGCCAGCGGTATCCGGTTCGGCGCAGCATCCAGACCGAGACCGCTGCGACGCTGATCATTCCTACCGCGCGGGCCGTCAGCAGCGTGCCGGCCGGCAGCGCGCCGAGGTGGAAGCGAGTCTCGGCGTACAGCGGCACCAGCGGCCCGAACCCCAGCAGGACGCTGCCGTACAGGAAGTTCAGCAGGTTCATGACGCCGAAGCCGCGACCGGTGAGGAAGCGCAGCGAGACGAACGGCGATTCGGCCCTGGCAGAGTGCCGGACGAAAGCTGTGCCGGCCGCGAGCGCGATGCCCATGGGTAGCAGGAAAAACCAGCTCAGCGGGTCGCTGCGGGATCCGCCGAGATAGCCGATGCCGAGCATGGCGGACAACAGCGTGGCGCCAAGCAGCATCACGCCGCGGATGTCCAGGTGCGGGTCGCGGCGCCGGGGAATGTGGGGGATCACGACCGTGCCGAGGGCGAGCAGCATGAGGCCGACGGGGATGTTGACCAGGAAGATGCCACGCCAGGACCAGTAGGTGACGAAGACCCCGCCGAGCACGGGCCCGACGATGCCGCCCATGGGGAAGACGCTGGAGAAGAGTCCCAGGGCGCGGTCACGGCCCGCGCCGAACCGGTCGGCGATGATGCCGGTGGCCGATGGCATGAACGCGCCGCCACCGAGGGCCTGGATCGCCCGGAGCACGATGAGCAGATAGATGTTGTTGGCCAGGCCGCAGGCCAGCGAGGCGGCGGTGAACAGGACGACCGCGCCGAGGAAGATCTTTTTCCGGCCGTACTGGTCGCCGAATTTCCCGGCCAGCGGCATGACCAGCACCTGGCCCAGCGCATAGACCGTGATCGTCCAGCTGCTCCAGTTGACCTGCGAGTGCAGGTCGCGCTGGATCGACGGCAGCGCGGTCGCCACGATGGTCTGGTCCACCGACACCATGAAGAGGGCGATCGACACGGTGGCGAACAAGAGGAGTCGCCCGCGGGCCGGCTCGTCGGCAATGTGCTCGCGGGCTGCATCGGCGTGCGCCACCTGTCCAGCCACTGTCTGGTAACCCTACACTGCTTGCCGGCAGGCAACTAGTTCCGGAGGGTGGCGCCTCGCTGGCATGCCGGAGGGGACCGGCTGAGCCGGCCCCCTCCGTTTCTATCGTGTCTCGGCACCCGAGCCGAGGTCGGTTCAGTTCAGTTGCTGATGGTCAGAGTCGTCACCTCGCAGTGCACGGACCCTGCGACATTGGGATCAGTGCTCGTGAAGATGATCAGCCACGAGACACTAGCGCTGGCGCTCACCAGGTAGGTCGTGTTGCTGGTCGTGAGCGTGGTGTCCGCCGCTGACGTGGCGTTCGTCAGCGTCCTCTGGTAGAGCTGCCCGGCGACGGCCGAACCAGAGGTGACGCCGCAGCTGTTGCCCGTGTAGAGCTGGGCGGACAGCGTTCCGTTCAGCGGTGCGCCGTTGGCCGAAGTGACCGTTGCGGTGTCGTTGGGCAGCCAGTTTTGAGCTGAGGTGCTCGTGGTGGTGTCGGTGACGGTGAAGCACTCACCGGAGCTGGCGTCGCTTGATCCGATGTAGTTACTTCCGTTGGCCCCGCCAGGCGTGTAGACCGCCCGGAAGCACCACGTGCCGGTCTGGTTGACCGTCACTGCGCTGGAGTCGGCGGTCGCGGCTGGCGGGTCGAAGCCGCTGGCCGCTTGCGTGGTCACCGGGCTGCCGACCTGGGTGCCGTT
Source organism: Streptosporangiaceae bacterium (assembly GCA_035631375.1). Lineage (GTDB taxonomy): Bacteria > Actinomycetota > Actinomycetes > Streptosporangiales > Streptosporangiaceae > JAJYUU01. Next base: position 1,352 of record DASQIW010000185.1, on the reverse strand, counting down.
CGGGTCCGGGCAAGTCCCTCCGCTCACCTGGCTCGGGTTGCAGACGAAGAACGTGACGGTGCCGGTCGGCGTGCCCCCGCCGGATGTGATGGCCTGCACGAGGGCGTGGTCGCTCACCGAAGACCCGAAGCTGACCGTCCCGCCCGAGCCGGCCGATGGCGTCGTGATGGTGGTGGTGTGAATCTTCTGGACGGAGAAGCACTCGTTGGTGCCGTTGGTGCCGCCTTCCTCGGTCAGCGGCGCGGGGTAGTTGGCGTCCCCTGGCCATTCGGCGCGGAAGCAATAGCGACCTGGTGCAAGCGCGCTAGCTGACGTGTTGACGTCAGGCGAGGCTGCGCTCGCGGTGGCGCCCGAGCCGGTCAGCGTTCCCGTCCCGATGGTGGTGCCGCCGCTCGCGCACGAGCCGGTGGGGATGGGCCCGCAGAGGAAGAACGTGACCGTGCCGCTCGGTGTGTCCCCGGCTTGGTTGCCGACGACCGTGGCCGTGTCGTGGATGGGGTTGCTGGGGAACACCGGACCGGCGTCGGAGACCTGGGTGGACATGGTCGCCGTGTTCTGCTGATTGACGTAGGTGCAGACCACCTGGTCGCCGGGCGCCAGGGTGATGGTGGCGGTCCTGCCGCTGGTCTGGAATGTACCGCCGGTGCACGACAAGCTCTCAAACGTGAAGCCGGGCGGATCGGCGCCTTCGGTCACGGTGTACGTGCCTGCCTGGAGGGACGGGTTGAAGACGGTGTTTCCAGCGCTGTCACCGCCTGCGCTGTTTCCGGTGTCATTCAGGCAGAAGCTGCCATCGGCCTGGACGCCCGCGCTGCCGTTGCCGGGGCAGGCGACGCCGCCCTGCGGGACGCCGTTGATAGTGCCCGGAGCCTCAGCCGGAAGGTTGGAGGTGTAGCTGAACACCTTGTTTGCGCCGCGTGGATCGCTGTGCTTGATGATCTTGATTGACCCGCAATTGGTGATGTTCACCGGGATCGGGGCGATGAAGTCTTTAACCTCGGCGGTGAACGACGCCGACGAACGGCTCTTCACGAACGCGCTGCCGAAGGCCTTGCACGTCCCGGCCGGGAAGACGTTCGCCTTCGTGAGATCGATAGCCGTCTCTCCGAACTGCAAAGCCGGCACCGGATTGATGTCGTTGGGCGAACCGGGGAAGAGCGGATCGGTGACGCTATCGAGGTTGTTGACCGCCCCGATCGAGTCCGTTCCGTCCATAGTGACCTGGTCACCCCAGCAGGGGAACGAGTTGGCGGAGAAGCACACGTTGGCGGCGAAGTTCGGGACCACCGGGTTCGTCGCGCTGGTCAGCCACCGCTGCAATCCGATCGTGGGCTTGCCACCGCCGTTGGTGA
>DASQIW010000184.1:0-3369 GCA_035631375.1 Streptosporangiaceae bacterium | reverse complement strand
AGCCACTACCAGCGAAGACAGGTCAAATACAACGAAGTGCCGCTGGAGTATTAGGCAACCCGTGGCGCGCTAAGTCGCTGCACTGATCGTCTAGGGTTAGTCGAGGTAGGGCTTAGTGACCTGTTCACCCAGCTCCGGAACCTGGGCAGGAAGCCACCGTCCGGCAAACCCTAGGCGGGGAAAGCTCCAAGGCGTGTCAACGATCAAGTGAGGCCGATCCGTCGCACATCAAGTGGCGCTAGGCAGATGTTGCTCACGGTGCCCAGGTGTCGACGGCGCTCGAAAACTGGACAGTAACGGCGCTCGAAAAGTGAACACTCAACGATTGGAGAGTGATCACTTTGGAGGACTGGGCGTTGGTCAGGAGGCTCGCTGCTGAGGGCGTGCCGAAGGCGCAGATCGCGGCGCGGCTGGGGATCTCGCGGACGACGGTGATCAAGGCGGTGAGCTCGGAGTCGCCGCCTCGGTATGAGCGGGCGCCGAAGCCGACGTCGTTCACGCCGTTCGAGGGGCGGGTGCGGCAGTTGCTGGCGGAGACGCCGGATATTCCAGCGACGGTGCTCGCGGAGAGGGTCGGCTGGGACGGGTCGATCCGCTGGTTCCGTGACAACGTGCGCCGGCTGCGGCCCGAGCAGCGCAAGCCCGACCCGGCGGACCGGTTGTCGTGGGCGCCCGGGGACGCGGCGCAGTGCGACCTGTGGTTCCCGCCGCGGAAGATCCCGCTCGAGGCCGGGGAGCCCAGGCTGCTGCCGGTGCTGGTAATCACGGCCGCGCACTCAAGGTTCATCACCGGCAGGATGATCCCGACCCGCAAGACAGAGGATCTGCTGCTGGGGTCGTGGGAGCTGATCCAGCAGCTGGGGCGGGTGCCGCGGCGGCTGATCTGGGACAACGAGCCCGGCATCGGCCGCGGCAAACGACGCGCTGAAGGGGTCGCCGCGTTCATGGGGACGCTCGCGACACGACTGGTGCTGCTGCCGCCGAAGGACCCGGAGTCCAAGGGTGTCGTCGAGCGCCGCAACGGCTGGTTCGAGACCTCGTTCATGCCCGGCAGGCAGTTCATCTCGCCGACGGACTTCACCGCGCAGTTCGCTGACTGGCTCGAACGCGCGAACCAAAGAGTGGTGCGCACCCTCGGTGCGTCTCCTGCCGACCTCGTCGAGGCAGACCGGGCCGCGATGCTGCCGTTGCCGCCGGTCCCGCTGCATCTGGGATGGAGAAACCGCGTCCGGCTGGGCCGGGACTACTACGTCCGCATCGACACCAGCGACTACTCCGTCGACCCTCACGCGATCGGCAGGCTCGTCGACGTGACCGCGGACCTGGAACGCGTCCGGGTCCGGGCGGACGGCCGCATCGTCGCCGACCACTCCCGCGCCTGGGCTCGCGGGACGGTGATCACCGACCCGGCCCACCAGGATGCGGCTGCCGCGCTGAGACGCGAGTTCCAGCGTCCCCGGGCTGCCGCCGGCGCCGGGGAAGATCTGGCCCGTGACCTAGCCGACTACGACCGCGCCTTCGGGATCACCAGCGGGGAGCTGAACTGATGGGCGCCGCGAAGACGACCGAGACAGTCAAGCAGATCACCCATCTCGCCGGAGCGCTCAAAGCACCTCGCATTACCGAAGCCGCCTCGCGGCTGGCTGACCAGGCCAGGGACGCGGGCTGGTCGTTCGAGGACTACCTCGCCGCCGTCCTCGAACGCGAAGTCAGCGCGCGCAACGCATCCGGCGCGGAACTGCGCATCCGCGCCGCCGGGTTCCCCGCCCGCAAGACCCTTGAGGACTTCGACTGGGACACCCAGCCAGCAACCCGGCAGCAGATCGCCTCGCTCGCGTCAGGAGCGTTCCTGACCGAAGCGCGCAACGTCGTTCTGCTCGGCCCGCCCGGAACAGGGAAGACGCACCTCGCGACCGCGCTCGGGATCGTCGCCGCGCGCCACGGACACCGGGTGCTGTTCGCGACCGCCACCGACTGGGTCACCCGCCTGACCGGAGCCCACCGCGCCGGACGGCTTCCGCAAGAGCTCACCCGGCTGCGACGTTACGGGCTCATCGTCGTCGACGAGGTCGGCTACCTTCCGTTCGAGCAGGACGCCGCGAACCTGTTCTTCCAGCTCGTCTCATCCCGTTACGAGCACGCATCGCTGATCCTCACAAGCAACCTGCCGTTCTCCGGCTGGGGAACAGTCTTCGGAGACCAGGCCGTCGCGGCCGCGATGATCGACCGGATCGTCCACCACGCCGACGTGCTCACCCTCAAAGGCGCCAGCTACCGGCTCCGCGGCAGAGGCATCAACAGCCTTCCCAGCATCCGCAACACAAGCGAGACTGAGCAATAAACTGGCCCGCCAACCGTTCACTTTTCGAGCGCCGAAAGCGACCAGGCTTCAAGCGCCGCCGACAGCAGATGGCCTAGATATGAGACAAAAGGTGTCGCTGATCGCACATAGCAGATCGTTTAACGCACGTTTACGCTGATAAATGTGGGTGGTCAGGGCTGGGGTCGAACCGCCGGCCTTCCGCTTCTCAGGCGCATCCGCAGCTTCGCTGGACGTGGCTGGGTGTGGCCTGATGGGCGATCTAGCTGCACGAACCATGGCTGGTTGTCGCCTGATGTGGCCTGACACCTGCCGGCGTTGGATCCCCGCTCGGCTCCCCGTGGAGCCGGAGGACCTGATGTCCCTCTCGGTTGAGCAGCACGCGTTCGCCAAGCGCGTCCGCTGATGAGAGGACGACGCTCGCCGTGGCCCGGTAACTCGATGACGTCCGCTGTGACGGCTCTTGGCCGACGGGCTTAGCCGATTGAATGCCAGATTGGAGACAATCCATTACAAAGAGTTACAGGTCGGTGGCCGTTCGACACGCGATATCCGCTGATTGTGTTTCCGGTAGGCGTTGCGGATCTGGCCGGGATGGAAATGAGTCGGGCCGTAGCGTTGAGAGGCCCCGATGGGCTTGGCCCTCATATCCGCTGCCGGCCGCTTCATGGTCTGGCTTTCGAACGATGCGCCGGCCTGCCGGGGCCTCGCCGTGGTGTGGCTCGTAAGAGGAGTAAACGCCTCAGATCCGGAATCAGGCATGCCCGCCACGGATCCCTTCTCTTCGGTGACGGTGGTGAGGAGCCGCAGATGGCAGCAGTGATGATCGGGATCGAGATCGACCGCACAAGGCATCGCACACCGGATCTGCGCCATGACCCGCTTCGACACCAGCGTCCTGCCCCGCTTCGGGCTCCCCCGAACCCTGCCCGACCGCGCTCCCTGAACGGGCCGCGGAGCCTGCCGGGGTGGCCAGCGGCTCGCGCTGGTACAGCCAGATCCGCAGGCGCCCGTGGTCGAGCTGCCAGGCGTGCCGGAGCCGAAAGCCG
>DASQIW010000183.1:0-22064 GCA_035631375.1 Streptosporangiaceae bacterium | reverse complement strand
CGGCATGCTTGTCGACGCCCTGGTGGAAGGCGAGATCGGCCAGGCGGAGGTCGCCGCGCTGACGGGGCTGAACACCGACCTGCGCCGGGAGTACATCGCCGACTGCACCATCGGCGTGAACCGGTGGAACAAGATCCTGGAATCGGCCGGGCTGCCGCATCGGCTGGGTCTCCCGCACATCGCCTTCAACCGCAAGGTCGGCGCGTTCGCGGGCATCGAGGCCAGCCCGTCAGGAGAACTGCTGAGCCCAGCGGAATGGCAGCTGCGCAAGACCGAGTGGCTGCCCACCGACGTGGACAAGACCTACGTGCGATCGCTCATGCATGCCGTGTATGACCGTGGCAAAATCGCCTCCTGGATCGCGCCGCCCCGCAACGGCATCAACGGCCAGCCGTTCGATTACGACTACGTGCACCTCGCCTAGCGCGCGGGTCTGGCAGGGATTAACGCCAGCCGCGCGGCGGCTGCAGCCGGCCGGCCGCGTCGGGCCAGGCGGGGTCGGCGAGCAAGCCGACCGCTTCCCCGGCTGACTCCTCACGCCCGCCCAGCCAGCTCATCATCGTGGCGAAAATGACCGGCACGTAGCAGACGGCGGGGACGGCCCACATGACCCCAACGGCGAGTTGGTGGTCGGGCACGGCGGCCTGCGCGTGCGAAAGTCCCGTGGACGACATCCCGGTGATGTAGGCGATCGCCCAGATCGACCACATCGCCACCGCGGCCATGGCCGCGCGCAGCGGACGTGGCAGCGGGTCGCGTGCGACGCGAGGCCCCGCGAGCTCTGTCCACAGCACGCACCCTGCGGCGATCAGCGTGACCAGTTCCAGCGCAGTCAGGACTGGGTCACGGGAGACAGCGGCCAGAACCACGGGCACCCGCCAGAGGATGACCAGGGCCAGGGAAGGCAGCAGGGCCACCGAGGCCCTGACTGCCGGCCGCCGAGACCGCACTGGCGGTACTCGCAACCTGCGCCAGACTGGCAACACCAGAGGTGACGGGCTCGCCCGCGCGAGCAGAGCCGGCCAGCCCAGCACTAGCAGCGCCGGCGCGGCCGCTGCGAAGACAACGAACTGGAAGGCCTGCGCGACCTCGTCCTGCCGTGCCAAGCTGCCGACCGGCGGCAGCGTCGTGATCAGGGACAGAGCAAGGGCTCCGGGCAGCAGCAGCGGTCTCAGCCGGCCGAATCGCAGCGGCATGGTCACCTCTTCGCTCATTGAGACCGCCAGGACTGCGGCCTGGCTGGAGGCGGCCAGAGTATCGGTCTGGAACGCGCAATGGTGACAATTGCGTGCGGCCGACGCACAGGGGCCAGCTAGCTGGCGCTGGTGTCCTCGTCCGGCAGGACATGCAGCGCCGCCTCCTCCGCGCTCGCGGCGCCGCCGTCGATCCCGATATCCCGCGCCACCGCCGAGGTCTCCCAGGTGCGGTAAACCGCGGCGTCGTCATAGGCCCTGATCAGCCTGCCCGTCCGCGGAGCCGCACTGTCAGCGGCGGACGGGATGCCGAGGTCCCCGTCCGTCGCATTCTCGTCCCCGCTGACGCCGTCCGGCCGCTGGTCGGGAGGATCGACGCCGTCGTCCGGATCTTCCCAGGCGAGCTGCCTGTCCAGGGACGCACCCCACTGCTGCTCCGCGGCCGTCGTGCCGAATTTCATCCCCGCCGACCAGCGTTCCGGGGTGGCCAGCCCGCGGTCGAGCGGGTCGTCTCCGGGTGCGCCGGCCAGCGTGTCCGCGGAATCGAGGACCTCGTAGTCCACGAGATCCTGGGACCTCTGGCGCCGCTCAGCGGGCATCTGTCCACCCCCTCCCCGGGCACGCGCCGACGATCTCAGATTAGCCAGCGGGCTGTAGCACCCCGCCAGCCGGTCGCGATCTCCTGACAAATGCTGGGTATGGGCAGGGCCAGCTAACCGATTCGTCCTTGGGCGCGAAATCGTGCCCTAGCCCCTAGGCAGGCAGGGATGTCCAGCCCGGCGGTCAGGAACCGGTCATTCTGGCTGCCGCCGTTGACCGTGGGCGTTTATGGCATCACTGTTGTTTGCGGTTTGCTCGACGCCGCAAGCTTTCTGGGACTCGGGCTGATCTTCGTCGAGACCATGACCGGCAACATCTTGCTGCTGGCCTTTTCGATCGGCGTGCACGGAACCCACCGGTTCTCCTCCGTCTTCCCCGGCGCCACGGTGTGGCCCTACCTGGTCGCGCTCGGCGCCTTTGCCGTTGGTGCGGTGGCAGGGGGCAGGCTCGTGCGGGCTGAGGAGCCGGGGCGGCGGGCTGGGTTTGCCATCGAGGCAAGCATGATTGGCCTCGCGGTTCTCGTCGTGGTACTCACCCACCCCAGGCCATTCAACGACGCCCGCTATCCGGTCATCGCAATTCTCGCGTGCGCGATGGGACTCCAGAACGCCCTGATGCGCCGCTGGGGTATCCCCGACCTGGCGACCAACCTCATGACGCTGACGTTCACCGGCCTGCACGCCGATTCCACGCTCGCGGGCGGAAAGAATCAGCGCGCCCCGCGGCGCGCCCTCTCCATCCTGGTCTTCACCGCGAGTGCCACCATCGGCGCGTTTCTGACCCGTTACGGGATACTGTGGCCGGTGCTGACCGCCTTCACGATGTTCATTGTGGCCCTGCCGATCCTGCTGCAATCTCAGGAGCGCTCCGAATCAGCCGGGAAGAGTGGCTTAGCTATGGGTGAGATCCGCATCGGGACGGCGTCATGGACCGACCGCACGCTCCTCGCGTCTGGCTGGTATCCGCCAGAAGCCGACAACCCGGCGAAGCGGCTGGCTTTCTATGCACGCCAGTTTCCGCTGGTAGAGGTCGACGCGACGTACTACGCGCTGCCGGCCGAGCAGACCGCGAGGGCGTGGGCGGAGCGCACCCCGCCGGGGTTCACCTTCAACATCAAGGCGTTCAGCCTGTTTACCCAGCACCCGACGCGGATCTCTGCGCTGCCGGCCGATCTTCGCGAGGCGGTGCCGGCCACCGCCAAGGGCACTGTCTACCTGCGCCAGGTTGATCGCGCGGTGGCTGATCAGGCCTGGGATCGCTTCCTGGCCGCGCTGGAGCCGCTGCAGCAGAGCGGGAAGCTGGGCGCGATCTTGTTCCAGTTCCCGCAGTGGTTTCCCATCTCGCGGACGAGCAAGAACTACATCCTGTCGTGCGCCGAGCGCATTGCGCCGCGACGACCGTGCATCGAGTTCCGCAACCGGACGTGGATGACTCCAGACAACCAGCAGGAAACGCTGGGCTTCCTCGCGGACCACGACCTGCCTTACGTCGGCGTGGACATGCCGCAGGGCTATCCCAGTTCCATCCCGCCGGTGCTGGCGGCCACCAGCGACCTCGCGGTCGTGCGACTGCACGGTCACTCAGACAACTGGACGAGCAAGGACATCTACCAGCGGTTTGGCTATCGCTACGGCGAAGGGGAACTGCGCGAGTGGGCGCCGCGGATCCGCGAGCTCGCGGAGACGGCCGCCGGCACCCACGTGCTGTTCAACAATTGCTACAGCGACTACGCCCAGGTCAACGCCCGCCAACTGGCGGACTTGCTCGGCGTGTAACGAGGCGCTAGGCGGGACGTCAGGAGTTCACAATCCCGGGCTAGCTGGACTGCCCGTTCGTTAGGCTCTTCCCCGTGCATTCCGGGCACGTATTCGCTGATCCCTCCGGCCGGCGCCGGCGGCTCATGCGGCGCGCTGGCCTGGCTTTGGCCGTCGCGCTGGCGGCGTGCCTGCTCGCGGTCGTGGTCGCCGTGGCGGGTGGCCCGCAGGCGCCATTCACGCAGTGGGCTGCCCCAAAGCAGCCGGCTGGCGGTCAGCGCGCCGGGACCGGCGCGGTCCGGCAGCCGGCCGGTACGCGGCTTGGAACTCCGTCACCGTCCGCGCACGTGTCCGCCCGTTCCCCGGTGTCGCCCGGCCCATCGACTGCGTTCCCTGTCCCCACTAATCGGGCTGGTCGGACCCCGTCCGGGCAAGCCAAGTCGCCGAACCCGCACAAGAGCTCCCATGGCCCCTAGACGCGTGCTCGCCCCGCGGCCGGTCTCGCCGCCGCGCCAGCGGGGCGGCACGCCAGCCCGGCCTGCCAGCAGCAGCCATCGGCGCCGCGCCGCGCCGCGCGGCCACTGGATCCTCGTTGGCCTGCTGATGTTTGTCTTCGCGGTCGGCCTGGTGATCGAGGGATACACACATGGGGTGCTCGGCGAGAACAGCGCTGACGAGCCGTCCGCGGCGGCGAGGGCTGCTTCTGCTCCGGCGGCGGTCGCCGGTGGCGGCCCGGTCATCGGGGTATCGGGCTCGCGGGCGACCAGCTACGCGCTGCCCGCCCGGACCGCGGCTCTGACCTTCGACGACGGACCGGATCCGACCTGGACGCCGAAGATCCTCGCGGTCCTGCACCGATATCACGTGCCGGCCACCTTCTTCCTCGTCGGCGCACACGCGGCGACCTATCCCGGCCTGGTCCAGGCCGAGCTCCGAGACGGCAGCGAAGTCGGCTCGCACACCTATACGCACACCAACCTGGCGACAGCGGGCTGGCGCGAAAGCCTCGAGCTGACCCTGACGCAGAACGCCCTGTCCGGCGCCGCCGGCATCCGCACTCGCCTGCTGCGGATGCCCTACTCCTCCGTGCCGGAGGCGCTGACGGCGGCTGACTGGCGCGCGGCCAGCGAGGCTGGGCGGGACGGCTACCTGGTTGTCCTCACCAATCTGGACACCAGGGACTGGGCCAGGCCCGGTGTCGCGCACATCGTCGCCGCGGCCAGCCCTCGCGGCGGCCAGGGTGCGATCATCATGTTCCACGACGGCGGGGGCAACCGCCGGGAGACCCTCGCCGCGTTGCCCCAGATCATCACGCGGCTGCGTGCCGAGGGCTACCGGTTCACGACGGTCACCAACGCGCTCGGGCTGCCGTCAGGCGACGCGCCCGCCTCAACCAGCCAGCGGCTCGTCGGCACCGTGCTGGTGTGGACCCAGCAGGCGGCCGATCACATCATCGGCGCCGTGGCCGTGGTCCTCATCGCGGCGAGCGTGCTCACGGTGCTGCGGGTGTGCCTGCTCGTCGGCTTCGCGTCGGCGCACAGGCGCCGCGCTCACCGTCAAGCTGGCCGACGCACCGCGCACCGGCATGCCTACTACCCCGATGTCTCGGTTGTCATTCCGGCGTACAACGAAGCGGCGGGGATTGGCGCGACGGTCAAGTCGATGGCCACGAGCCGGTACCGCGGCCGCATCGAGATCGTCGTCGTCGATGACGGCTCCACCGATAACACCGCAGCCGTTGCCGGAAGTCTCCGGCTGCCGTACGTGCGCGTCATCAGGCAGGCCAACACCGGCAAGGCGGGCGCGCTCAACCGCGGCATCGCCGAGTCACACAGTGACGTCCTCGTACTGGTCGACGGCGACACGATCTTCCAGCCAGATACCCTCGACCACCTGATCGCGCCCCTGGCGGCCAGGGACGTCGGAGCGGTGAGCGGCAACACCAAGGTGGCCAACCGGCGCGGGCTGCTAGGCGGCTGGCAGCACCTCGAGTACGTCATGGGCTTCAACCTCGACCGGCGGCTCTTTGACATGCTCGGCATCATCCCCACCGTGCCCGGAGCCATCGGGGCCTTCCGGCGAGGCGCGCTGGCCTATGTGGGCGGTGTCAGTACTGACACGCTGGCCGAGGACACCGACTTGACCATGGCGCTGTCCCGGTCCCCGTGGCGGGTCGTGTACGCGCCGGACGCCCTGGCCTGGACCGAAGCGCCGTCGACCCTGCGCCAGCTGTGGCAACAGCGATACCGCTGGTCCTACGGCACTATGCAGGCGATGTGGAAGCACCGGCGCTCAGTCATCGAGTCCGGCCAGTCCGGCCGGTTCGGCCGGTACTGCCTGACCTATCTGGCAGTTTTCCATGTGCTGCTTCCGCTCATCGCGCCGGTCGTGGACGTTTTCTCGCTCTACGGGCTCGTGTTTCTCAACCCGGTGAAGGTCGCCGCGTTCTGGCTGTCGTTCGTCGCGCTGCAGGCCATAGCAGGCGGCTACGCGCTGCGCCTCGACGGAGAGCGCATGCGCAGCCTGTGGCTGCTGCCGCTGCAGCAGGTCGTCTACCGGCAGCTGATGTACCTGGTCACCATCCAATCCGTCATGACCGCGCTGCTCGGCACCCGGCAGCGCTGGCAGTCGATCCGGCGGATCGGAGTCTTCGCCGAGCACCGGGCGAGCCGGTCGGCGCGGCCAGCCTGAGCACGGCCTCCGGCTAGGACGGCGGCATCGGGTACTCGTCGGCGTTGAGCACCCAGCCGGGCCGCTCCGAGAAGTCGCGGCGCGGCGGCGCGAAGATGTCGATCAGGTGATTGCTGCCCGTTCCCAGACCCTGAGACGTATGGACCGTAGGTGGCGGGATGATCGTCACCGACGGACTCCCGCAGACCACGTGCTCGTCCTCTCGCCAGGTGCTCCGGTCGGACGTCCACGGCCAGCGGATGTGGTGGACGTACTCGCCGGCCACGACGAGCGACCCCTGCTCGAAGTCGGAATGGGAGTGCGGTGAGAGCTTCGTGGAGTCCCTGGGCCCGTCATACGGCCAGCTCAGGTTGACCATCAGCGTCGAGCAGCGCCAGATCCGCCCGAGCCGGCCCTCGACTCTGGGCACGTCCAGGCTGTAGATGCGAATCCGCGGCCCGCCTGCGGCGGGCGGCCACGGCGCCCACGGCGCCACGTTGAGATGGTCGCGAGTGTAGGAGCCCGCGTTGACGGCGAGGGCGCCCAGATCAGCGGCGCTGCCACTGAAGATCCGCACGACCTGGCCGCTGCCGGTGATCTCGATCTCGCTATCGCCCGGCGGGATCACCGCCAGGCTGTAGCCGGCCGTGTGCGCGACCTCGCCGCCAGCCGAGATACGGGCGCGGGTTTGCTGGCCGGGGAGCAGCAGCATCCACTCGTCGGGCTGGCCCGCGCGGCGCGCCGTCATGGACGCGGCGCACTCGGAGTAGCCGATGACGAAGTTCTGACCTCGCGCATACCAGTGCCGGCTGCCGTCGCCGTCCACCTCCGCGGGCGCTGAGTCGCCGAACACCACGTAGTCGGCCGGGTATCCGACTGCAGTGGGAGCGGCCGGCCCCGACGGCGCAGCAGGGGCAAGTGTGGCCCGCGGGTCCGAGGCGCTGTACATGGACCAAGCTTCATACGCGCACCCTGGTCCCGGCTAGTGCACGTCCGCCAGGCGGGACGCGGCGCTACTTCGCCGGGACCGGCTCGTCGGCGTGCTCGGCCGCGGCGCTGGACCGGCCGCGCAGTGCGTAGATGCCCGCGACGACGGTGCCAGCGCACAACGCGGCGGAACTGAACGCGAGCGACGACGGGAGTCCGATAGCAGCACCGACCAGTCCGACCGTGAACCCGCTGCCGGCCCGTAGGCCGTTGGCGGACACGCCCCAGAGGCCGACGACACGGCCCCGGTCAGCGGCCGGGGCTAGTAGCTGGACGACGGTCTGGGTGATCGACATCGAGGCCAGGTTGGCAACCCCGCCCATCAGCAGCAGCGCCACGGCCATCGGGTAGCTGCTCGTCAGTGCGAAGAACACGCTGGTCACGCCGTAGATGGCGGTGCTCACGACGGCCGCGCGCACGGTTGGCCGGATCCGGCCGCTCATCTCCAGCAGGAGCCCGCCAATTACGCCGCCCGCGCCGTTGGCGAACAGCAGAACGCCGTAGGCGATACCCGCGTGGCCTGCCCCGAGGTGCTGGGCGAAGAGGGGCATGGAGGTCTGCAGCGATGTGCCGACGAAGAACGAGCCGAGCCCGGCGAGCACGATCATGCTGACCAGCGTGTGATTGGACCGGACCGTGCGCAGCACGCGCAGCGAGTCCATGAGCCCCACGCGAGCGCGCGGGATGCCCTGGTCGCGGACGTGACCGGTGAACTTCGTCCGGGACAGGAACAGCGTGAGCGGCAGGTAGATCGCGATGTTCACGAAGATGCCGCGGGTCGGGCCGAGGCCGAGCAGCAGCGCGGAGCCCACAACGGGCCCGAAGAGAATGCCCAGGCTGCGGAAGGTCGCATTCAGGCGCACGGCGCTCGGCAATTCCTCTAGCCCGACGAAGTCGTGCAGCATCAGCTGCTCGCCGGGTCCCCACAGCGCGCCCGCGAGGCCGTGCAGGATCAACAGCAGGCACGCTTCCCAGACGTGCAGCGAGTTGGTCAGGAACAGCACACCCCACAGCGCCGACACGAGCATGAACAGCGCCTGCGCGGCCTGGATCAGTCGGCGGCAGTCGAACCGGTCGGCCAGCGAGCCGAAGTACACCGAGAAGAGCAGGAACGGCACCCAGTGGCTGATCACCTCGAAGCCCGCGAGCGCCGGGGAGTGGAACTTCTGCCACAGCACCCAGTACGTGATGACGTGCTCGATGTTGTCGGCCATCATCGCCAGTGCCGCGCCGAACAGGTACGGGCGGCAGTCGCGGTTGCGGAGCGCGGCGAACTTCGCGGGGGTGGCCTGCTGGGCTAGGCCGGCGGGGGCAGCGACCTCATCGTCGGTGAGGACGTGCGTGGGGATACCGCAGGCAGAGCACATGCGCGTGGCTTTCCGGGTTGTTGCGTGACGGCCAGCAAGTACTAACCGCGACGCGGGCCATAAGTGTTCCGGCAGTCCGCCTGATTACCAGTGGCCGTGCCTGATGACCTCGGCGATAGGCCGGCGGTTGGGCCGGGCGATCGGCTTGAGCGGCCGGTCGGCCGGGTAGCCGAGTCCGATCAGGTAGGCGACGTCGTGGCCGGCGGGCACACCGAGGATCCTCCGCGCCTCAGCCTGGTCGCCGACGCCCGCGTGACCGGTGCCGACGCCGAGGTCCGCAGCGGCGACCATCATCGCGTACGTGGCCTGACCGAGGTCGTAGCGGTCAACCTCGCGGGAGTGATCGTCGTCGGTCTGCGGGACCACCATGGCGATCGCTGCGGCCGCATTCGCGATGTGGCCAGCGCCGCGCCAGACGGCCGACAGGGCCTGGAGCTGGTCGCGATCGGTGACGACTATGAAGGTCCAGTGCTGCCGGTTCGAGGCGGAGGGCGCGCGCCAGGCGGCCTCGGCGATCCGCTCGAGATCGGCGGCTGACACGGGGTCGGCGCGGTAGCTGCGGACATTGCGCCGAGCCCGGATCGCGTCCCAGGTCTCCATCGGCTTCCCTTCGCGTGCGGTCCCGGACGGATAGTGCTCCGGTGCCGAAAACCGCGAGCGTTCCCGATAACTTCCCGCGGCGGGGAACGGGGTCGCTCGGTACGCGGTCGCTGCCTAGCGCTCAGCGCCGTCCAGCGCCATCGCGGCGAACAGCTTCTCATACCGCAGCAGGTGTTTATCGCCGACATAGTTGCCATTGATGTGCGCCTTAGCCGCGTGTCCCATGCGGTCAGCCTCGGCCGGGTCGCTGAGGAGTTCCCGGACGGCTGAGCCGAAGGCCTCGAGGTCGTGCGGGTCTGCAAGCAGGACGCCCGTGCCGGGTGAGATCTGGTCGATGATGCCCCCGACGGCCGATCCGACGACCGGCCGGCTCTTCCACATGCCTTCGGCCACGGTGAGCCCGAATCCTTCGGCCAGGCTCTTCTGGACAATGACCGAGGCGTGCCGCTGCAGCGCGTTGACCATGGCGGCGTTCTCGTCGGGGTCGTCGAGCGGCAGGGTGACCAGCAGGATCCGATTGCGGACAGACGCTGGCAGCTCGCGCCACTGCAGCAGGCACTCGGCGAACACGGCCGCTCCCTCCGGGTCGTCGGTCACGCCCGCCACCGCCGGGCCAGCCAGCACGAGGTATCCGTCGCAGAACGGGGCGACGTGCCTGGCGAATCCGTGCATGACACCCGCCATGTCCTTGAGCGGATCCCATCGCGACACCTGGACCACGAGCTGGTCGTCAGCTGAGGGGCGGCTGTCGCCGGTGATCTCGGCGGGCCGCCGAACGTGGCCGGTACTGCCGTCGCGGCACTGGAACGCGGTCGGCTCGTGCGGCGCGGCGCCGTCCAGCACCCCGATCGTCGCGAGGATGCCACGCACGGTGGCGTCGTCCAGCCACTGGTTCTTCGGCGAAAACGGATCGATGGACGGCGGGATGATCGCGACCTTGTGCTCGGGGATCCAGGGCGGTACGTACTCGCGCCGGGAGAAGACGAACCCTTTGGCAGAGGAAACCTGCGGTTGCAGGAAGCTCCAGGCCGCCGCCGTGGCGTCGTTCTGCCAGTCGACTCCGATGTGCGAGCGCCAGGCGACGAGGGCGCCGGCATGGGTGAGGTACTCGGTCAGGCCCGCGGTCTGCGGATCGTGCAGCAGGACAAGATCTCCGGGCCGGATCTGGCCGAGCAACTCGACGGCATTGGCGGCCAGCATCCGGGCGTAGTGACCGGCGTCGGCCGCAGTCAGGATCCCTCCGGACAGATCGCCGTGCAGCTCGTGGTGCAGTCGCTTGGTGATCACGAAGAATCCGGCATCGCCGGTGATGACCGTCCAGTGGCTCGGAATGCCGAGGTCCTCGACATAACCCAGCAGCGCGTGCAGCATCTCGGCGACCCCGCCGCCGACCGCCGTCGAGCTGATGTTCCACACAGCTCGTCCGGACATTTCGGTACGGAATCGGGCGGCAGCCTGGATCAGGTCCTCGTACCGCCCGGCGCCGATCACCGGTTCTAGCTGGGCCACCGGTCGCGGCGCCACCGGCACTGGCTTGATAAGGCTCAACGGTAGATCTCCTCCCCCCAGGGAAGACCATGCCCGGCCTTCTGGAACAGCCTCACACGCCCGGTGGTTCTGGCAGCACGCCGCCCGGTGAGTTGGGACTAGCCGGCTGCGGGTACGGAAGAGGCGGACCTCACGTCGTCGAAGATCCGCATCAGCCGGTCCAGGCCGTTGAGGTTGATCACTCGCCGGACGGCGTCGCTCGCAGTGACCAGACGCAGCTCGGTTCCTCGCGTGGTGGCGTGACTGAAGGCGCTGGCCAGCGCCCGCGCCCCGGCCCAGTCGCAGGATCTCGTGCGTGACATGTCGGCGATTAGTACCTGCGGATGGCCTTCGGCTGCCGCCACCAGGCCGGCGCTGATCTCGGCTGCGTTGGATTCATCCAAGCGGGCCGGGAGCGTGACGAGTACCACCATGACGACGCCTCCCGCGAGCAGGCCCGTGCAGATGCGCGGGCTCGCACTGAATATCCTCAGCACGCCGCCTCACCGGAAGCTGAGGCTCACGTGCCTTCTTGCTGACCGTGACGCCTGGCCGGCCGTCGCTCGTGCGGCCAGCCAGGCTCACGGTCTGGTTACTCCGCGCGCAGGGCGGCGCCGGTTCTGATGGCGGCTGCCCAGCTGGCGGGCAGCAAAGCCCCCGCGATTGCGATGGCTACTCCGGCCAGGGCCAGCGCGCCGAGTTCGACGCCGTGGTAGACGGTCAGGTAGCTCGGCGGCAGGCCGGTCCCCGCGGCGCTGGCCATCGCCGGCAGCACTGCCCTGTGCATCGCGATGCCGACCGGCACTGCGATCACGCCCGCGATCAGCCCGACGCCGGCCACCCAGCACACTGCCATCGCCGTCGTCTGCCGGGGCGTCATCCCGATCACCTTGAAGACGCCGAGGTCGTGCACGCGCTCCCTGGTGTTGAGCACAACGGTGTTGAGCACTCCCAGGCCGGCCACGATGGCCAGCAGCAGTGTCAGCGTGCCGATCAGCGCGAGCATCACATCCAGTACGTCCGAGTGAGCATCGTTGATCGCCACGAAGTAGTGGCTGCCGAGCTTGTTCTGGAGCGAGCTGGCGTACGCAGTCGCGGAGGTGCCGGACTGCAGCCCGACGTCATAGGTGTCTGGTGCCAGGCCCGGCTCGGCTCTCGCCAGCGTGGGCCAGTCGGTGAGCATCGTCAGTCCGTTGTCCCGGGTGTTGAAGGCCTGCCCGACGACCTTCACCGGGACCTGCTTGCCGTTGACCTCGAGCGTCACCGTGTCGCCGACCCGACTACCGGTGACGGCCAGGAAGCGGCTCCCGACGACCACCTGTCCAGGGCCGCTGTACCAGCGGCCGCTGATCAGGTCGTAGCCCGTCCAGGTCGCATCGCCGCGGAACGCCGTGACGGACACCGGCTGGGTCAACCCGACGATCGAGACCTGCTGGTTCGCCTCGGCGACATAGTGCGCCGTGCCGGGCTGGGCCGCCAGTGCCGTCTGGACTGCCCGCTGGGCCGCCGCGGCAGACGGCTGCGGTCCGCCCGCGCCGCACACGTGGGAGCCCTTCGGGGTCGTGACGACCGCGCCGGGCGGGCAGTCCTGCGGGACCTCGGTGATGCCTGGCCCTGGTCCGCCGCCGGGTAGCTGGATCTGGACCGGTTCGGCGTTTGCGTGCGACAGACCCTGCACGACGTCATTGAGCGAGGACGTCAGTCCGACGGCGAGGGTCACCGCGGTCGCGCCGAGCCCGATCGCGGTCATGGTCATCACCGTGCGGGCCGGCCGGGCGAACGGTGCGGCCAGGCCGATCGTCGCCGGGCGAGGCAGCGGCAGCCGGCCAAGCAACCGGTGCGCCCCGTAGCCACGGCCGGTGCGCGGAGCCCGGCCGGTCGCGATCGCCTGGACAGCAGATAGCCGCCCGGCCCGCAGCGCGGGCAGCACGGCCGCAATCGCGACCAGGCAGCACATCACCAACGGGACCATCACATCGACCCAGACCGGCACGTGCAGTGCGCCGACCTGGTACACGTTTGCTGTCTGGGCGAGCACGGGCATCGCGAGGATGTTGCCGAGAACGACACCGGCGAGGCAGCCGACGATGGCCGACACCAGCACCTGACCGGTGTAGGCGGCCACCACCTGTCCGGGCGTGAACCCGATCGACTTGAGCACGCCGATCCTTCTGTAGCCCGCGACCACGGCGCCGCTCACCACGTTCGCCGTGATCAGCACCGACATCACCAGGCCGAGGACGCCGAAGGCGACCAGGAAGGGCACGAATGGGGCTGCGTTACTGGTCTCGCTATCCCGGGCGGCCAGGTAATTCTGCGTGCCCGCTACGGCTCGCGCGGGTAGTGCCCTGGTCAGCTCGGCGGCGTCGGCGTGCAGCGCTGTCAGCGTGGACGCGCTGGCGAACCGGTACAGCATCTGCTCGCTGACGGGTGTGGACGGCGAGCTGAGCCTCCCGATCTCGGCGGGCACGACCCAGCCGTCGGCCGACCCGGTGACCGAGTTGGCCGTGCCGACCACCGTCAGGGTCGGCTTGCCCGGCAGGCCGTTCAGGGTGATATGTGCCCCGAGCGGGAGCCCGATCTGCGGCCCGGACTGGCCCGTGGCCAGCACGACCTGGCCTGGCGCGGTCGCCCAGTGGCCCGACTGCAGCACCAGCTGGTCGACCGGCCCGCCCGGCGATGCCCGCCCGGCGAGCGTGATGGCGGGGAGTTGCGCCATCCCGCCGCCGAACTGCGCTGGCGCTGGCGCCTCCGCGGAGGTCGTGACCTGGCTGAACGGACCCGCCGCGGCGGTGACGCCAGCCAGGTGCGCGGTGGCCGCCAGCTGGTCATGCGAAGCGCGGCCTGGATTGACGACCGCGGTCACGTCAGCGCCGTGCTGAGCAGCGAACGCGTGGTCGAACGGCGACTCGGACTCCACCACGAGCCCGAGCGCGAGTACCGATGCTGCACAGGACACCAGCAGCACCAGCCCGATCACGATCGTCTGCAGTCGCCGTCGGGTCAGCCCGCCGCCGGCCACCCGGCCGACCGGACCCGCCAGGGCCAGCGGCCCTCCGGCGCTCATCGCCCGACCCCTGCTGCCGCATCCCTCGCTGACGGTCTGGTCTCGTCGGACGCTACAGCGCCGTCGGTGAGCCGGACGGTGCGATGGGCGTACCGGGCAGCGAGCGCCGGGTCATGGGTGACCAGCACGAGCGTCTGGCCGGAGGCGTTGAGGTCGAGCAGCAGCCGGCCGATCTGGTCGCCGGTGGCCGTGTCGAGGGCCCCCGTCGGCTCGTCGGCCAGCAGCAGCGCGGGCCGGTTGACCAGCGCGCGAGCGATCGCCACCCGTTGCCGCTCGCCGCCAGACAGCCGGGCCGGATAGGCGTTTGCGTGCCGCTCGATGCCGAGAGCGGCAAGCAGCTCGCCGGCCCTGGCCCGTGCCTTTGGCCGGCGCATGCCCCCGAGCTGCGCCGGCAGCATGGCGTTGTCGAGCACCGTGAGGTCCTCGAGGAGGTTGAAGAACTGGAAGATCATGCCGACCTGCGTGCGCCGGAACCGGGCGGTGCCGGTCTCACCGAGCTGGTCGATCCGCTGCCCTGCTACGGTCACCGCACCGCTGGTCGGCCGGTCCAGGCCGCCGATCAGATTCAGCAGTGTGGATTTCCCGCTGCCGGACGGGCCCATCACCGCGACGGCCTCGCCAGCAGCGATGGTGAGGCTGACGTCGTCGACGGCGGCTGGGCCCCCGTTGTCGTACCGCTTTGTGACGTTGCTGAGCTGCACTAGAGCATCCATGCAGGGCACGCTAGGGTGCCGCGGCCCGAGGCAGCGTCAGCCGCCGGATGTAACCCCGTTCCCGTTCTGAACGCCTGTCGATCGCCGGTCATCCTCGCGATGTAGCGGCCTACGCAGCGCGACCGACGCCGCATCGCCGCGGATCGGCGACAATGGCTCAGTGAACGAGGAAGCAGTCAGCCAGGGCCCGCGCGCCTGGCTGGCGAGCGTGCTGGCATTCGTCCGGTGGTCGACGCCGCGCGAACCTGTTCCGCGCGGCGCCATCCGGGCCGACATAGTGCTCGCCTTCGTGACCCTGATCCTCGCGCTAGTTGTGGCCAAGCGGACCTATAGCGACCTGAGCGGAGGAGAGGTCGCAGCCGCCATGTTCGCCTCCGTGCCGCTCGCCGCGCGGCGACGGTTTCCGCTGGCCGCGTTCCTGGTGCTGGTCGTCGGCGTCTTTGCGGCCAGACAGGCCGCCACTGACCTGAGCTTCCTCACCATGCTGCTGGCCGCGTACTCGGCAGTGGTGCACAGCCGGTTCCGCGGCCTTTCCCTGCTCTGCGTGGCTCTGGCCGGCGTGCTCGTCGCGTACGTGTTCTGGAAGGGGCAATCGGGCGCGATCGCCGTCGTGCCCATGAAGCTCCTCGGGCCGGGCGGCGTCCGGATCGTGCCGGGCCCGGGCGGCGTATTCGTGCCACAGGGCGCGCGCTGGCGACTGGATGCCCTGGTCGCCTTGGTGGCGCTCGTCGGCATCGCGATCGTGGGCGCCGCAGGGCACGCGCGGGAGCGCATCAGGCGGCTGCAAGCCGAGCACGCGGCCGCGACCGAGCGGGCCCTCGAAGCCGAGCGCGCTCGGATCGCCAGCGAACTGCACGACGTGGTGACGCACAACGTCAGCGTGATGATCGTGCAGGCTGGCGCGGCGCGGCAGGTGCTGGACGCGGCGCCGCAGGACGCCAGAGCGGCGCTGCTCGCTGTCGAGTCGAGCGGACGGGCCGCCATGGCCGAGCTTCGGCACCTACTCGGCCTGCTCAGCCCGGCACAGCCTGGCCAGGCGACGGCGGAGGTGTCGCCGGCGGGCGGACCAGCTGCCGAGTCCGAGCTGAGACCCCAGCCCGGCCTTGGCCAGCTGCCCAGCCTGGTCACCCGGATGAAGGCCGCCGGTCTCCCGGTGGACCTGCAGGTCGGCGAGGTGCCGCCGAGCCTGCCACCTGGCCTGGACCTGGCCGCGTTCCGGGTCGTCCAGGAGGCGCTTACCAATGTGCTGAAGCACGCCGGCAAGCCCGCGACCACCGTTCGCGTCGACTGCAGCGACGGCAGCCTGCTCCTGGAGGTCACCGATGCCGGCCGGTCCATGCCGTCGGTCGGGCCCGTTGCCGTGCCTGGGTCCGGGCGCGGCCTGTTCGGCCTGCGCGAGCGCGTGGCCGTATACGGCGGCGAAGTCGACGCCGGGCCGCAGCCGGGCGGCGGGTGGCGCGTCCGGGCGCGGATCCCGGTGGAAGCTCCGGCGCCTGTCCGGGTGAACGCGCCAGGGCTGACCCCGGCGGCCGGGCGGTGACCGAGGTCGCCCTGGCGGCGCCCAGCGTCGTAGTCGCCGATGATCAGGCCCTGGTGCGCGGCGGCTTCCGCATGATCCTCAGTGCGGCCGGCATCCCGGTCCTCGCCGAGGCTGCCGACGGGCAGGAAGCAGTGGCGGCGGTGCTCAAGCACCAGCCCGACGTCGTGCTCATGGACATCCGGATGCCGGACATGGACGGCCTCGAGGCGACGCGGCGGATCCTGGCGGCCCCGGCCGGGCGCAGCTGCCGGATCATCATCCTGACCACGTTCGACATCGATCACTACGTCTATGCCGCGCTTACCGCGGGTGCCAGCGGCTTCCTGCTCAAAGATGTGTCGCCCGAGCAGCTAGTCGCCGCGGTGCGGCTGGTCCAGGCCGGTGACGCGCTGCTCGCGCCCTCGATCACCAGGCGGCTGGTCGAGCGGTTCGCGCCGCCGCCCGCGCCGGGCCCCGCAGGCGCGCAGGCCGGCCTGGCCGAGCTGACGCCGCGCGAGGCCGAGGTGCTCCGGCTCATGGCGCGTGGCCTGAGCAATGCAGAGCTTGCTGAGCAGCTGACTCTCAGCGGGGCGACGGTCAAGACCCATGTGGCGCGGATCCTCGCGAAACTGCAGCTTCGCGACCGGGTGCAGGCAGTGGTGCTCGCCTATGAGACCGGCCTCGTCCGGCCCGGCGACTGAGCGGTACTCAGTTTCGGGACGTCCGGGCCAGGTCACGGCTGGCAGGACTGTGCACGCGGATCGGGCAGGCTGATGACGGAGTACGTGCTAATGGCCCAGTGTCCCGAGTGCCGGACCATGTTCCAGTGCTCCAGGAGGTAAGCCTCATTCGCTGGCGGCGCATACGTGTTGTCGATCTGCCCCGTCGCTTTCTGCATGCCGGTGAGCTTGCTCCCGTTGTCGCACGTGGTCACGGTCGCGCTGTTCGCGGTGAGGCTGGTGACCGCGGTCATGAAGAACTCATCGGTGCCGACGATGACGATCCCTTGCTGCTTATCGACCGCGATGGCCTGGTTGAGATGCGAGAGCGCGTTGCCGATGATGAACTCGGTGACCGGCGCGACCAGCTGCCAGGCTTGCTCAGACTTGTTCCACAGCACCTCGGCCTGCCGGAACCCATCAATCACGCTCGCCTGCGCCGGGTCGGACGGCACCGCGCCGGCGAACTCCTGTGTGTACTGGCCTATCTGAACCGTCGCAGGTGTGCCGGCGGGTGCTGGCGTTGCGTTCGCTAAGGCTGACGCGGAAGCTGCGGCAGCCGCGGATGCCGAGTGCCTCGCACCGTGGCTGGCGGGCTGGCCGGCTGCGCAGCCTGCCACCAGGATGAGCGCGGAAAGACAGAGCACAGCAGATCCGCCGCAACGCATCGCGCAGGCCTCCTTGCTCGGCTCGCGCTTATCGTAGCCCGCTGTCGCCGCTCACCTCGGTCAAGCCGGCGTGACTGTCTGCTGCGAGCAGGGCCTCCGCAACGATGGGGTCGTCGTCGGTGCCGAGCACGCGCCAGTCCTCGCCGTCGGCCAGCACCTTTTCCGCGCCGCGGATGGCGCGGAAGTCACCGCTGCCGCCGAGCGCTGGGGGTTCCTTGCCCTCCGCCAGGCCCTTGGCCGCCCTCAGCAGCACCCGGTGCAGGCGGATCACCGCGACGTCTGTGCTGCCGAGGTGCTCGCGGGTGCGGTCGTAGATCGGCCCGGCGGTTTCTGTCGCCATCGCGTCCTGGCTGCGGAAGTCGCGGATCCCGCTGTAGGAGGTGCCCTTCTGCGCGACCCGGTCGATCTGGTAGTCGTTCTCACGCGTGTAGGTGCGGGCAGCGATCCCGTTCCGCGGCATCATCTCGAACGGGTACTTCTCGAAGGTGAAGAACGGCGGCCCGCCGAGCCCCCGCGGATTGGCCGGTGGCTGGGTCGTGAAGTTGTACCGGTACGTGGTGTAGTCATCGGAAGGGACGACGAAGATCTGCCGGGTGCTGAACGGGATCTGGGAGATGATGTTGCTGGCCGGGAAGATGTAGGCGGTAATCCGGGCGTGCCGGTAGCCGTTCGGGGTCTGCCGGATCCCCGCGTAGCGGAACCCGTGCCAGGTGTCCTCTACCTCGATGAGGGCCCGCGGGTCGTGCCGCCAGAACTTCATGGACATGTAGCCCGACGGGTAGCCCGGCTCATCGGTGCCGTCGTCAGGCACGTCGTCGATGGCGTCGAACTGGTGCAGGTTGGAGATGTGGGCGGTGTCAACGTCGCCGTCCATGGACTGCACCCAGTTGCAGTAGATGATTTCCTTGACGGCCGCGACGTGCTCGGCCGGCAGCGTCTCGGTGCCGAAGTCGCGGAACGGAGTCATGGTGTCGGCCGGGCCGAGGTAAGCCCAGACGATTCCGCCCGACTCGTGCACGGGGTAGGAGGTGGTTTTGATCCGGTGCGCGAAGCTCTTCAGCTCGCTGCGCTGGTCCACGCATTGCCCCGTGACGTCGAACTTCCAGCCGTGGTAGCTGCAGCGCAGCCCGCACTGCTCGTTGCGGCCGTAGAAGAGCGAAGCACCTCGGTGCGGGCACATCTCCTCGAGCAGCCCGATCTGGCCGTCGGTGTCGCGGAAGGCAACCAGGTCCTCGCCGAGCAGCCGGACCCTGGCTGGCGGCCCGTCCGCCTCGGGAATCTCCGAGCTCAGGCATGCGGGGATCCAGTAGCGGCGGAGCAGGTTTCCCATCAACGTGCCGGGACCCACTCGCGTCAGGATCTCGTTGTCTTCCCTCGACAGCACGGCATCCTCCTCGAGCCTGGCGCAGCGCTCGTGCCCATCGTGCAACAGCCGAGTGCGGAGACGTAACCCCCGCTGCCGTCAGCCGGGAGGCGCGGCACCCATTCCGCGTGCGGTGCCACTATGAGACATGCGCGTTCAGCAGTTTCGTTCTCACGTCACGTCTGATTCCACGGGCCGGGCGGTGATCACCATTCCGTTCGACCCGGATGAGACCTGGGGTGCCAAGGCTTTCCATCCCGTGGGGGGAACGATCCAGCCGGTAGCGGGGGGCGACTGCGGCCGGCGTCTGCGCGGGAGGGTCACGCCAGACGGCAGCGATTGGGTGTTCACCATCAACCCGATGTGGATGCAGTCCACGGGTGTCGCCGTCGGCGATGAGGTGATCGTCGAACTGGAGCCGGAAGGCCCGCAGCGCGGCGACCTCGCCGCCGATATCGCCTCGGCCCTGGAGGCCAACCATGAAGCCGCGGCGTTCTTCGACACCCTGGCCCAGTTCTACCGCAAGGCCTATCTGCGCTGGATCGACGCGACGACCCGGCGGCCCGACGCACGGGCCGCGCGCATTGCTGAAGTAGTGGAGCTGCTGGCGGCCGGGATCAAGGAGCGGCCACGAACGTAACCGCACAGGCGCGCGGCGACGATCTGCAGCGAACCTGGCAGCCAGGGGCTCGCCACGCCCACCAGGAGCGGGGTAAAACGGGGTCAGCGCCACAGCTCACCGGCAAGTCGGTCGGACGGCAGCTCGAGCGCCGAGTGGAGGACTGCGCATGCCGAAGGTAACCGGCTTAGGCCACGTCGGGATTTACGTCCGCGACCCGCAGCTAATGATCGACTTCTACTCGGGCTTTCTCGGCATGTCGGTAACCGACCGGGGGCCTGATGACTGGATCGTCTTCCTCAGCGCGAACCCGGCGGCTGAGCACCACGAATTTGCCATGGTGCGTTCGGATGACCGCAAGTCCGAGCCGCAGCAGATCTCGTTCCGGGTGGCTTCGCTGGCCGACCTCCGGTCCTTCTACGCCGAGATCGTCGATCGGGGATTCCCCGTCGAGATGGTCGTCAACCACGGCAATGCGATCGGCTGCTACTTCCGTGACCCGGAGGAGAACGTGGTCGAGGTCTACTGGCAGACCGGCAAGGACTGGCCGCAGCCCTACGGGGACCCGATCGACCTGTCGAAGTCAGAGGAGGAGCTGCTCGATATCGTCGCCGCGCTGTAACTGGCAGCCGCCTCATCCTCGGCGTCGTAGGAGTAGATCCAGTCGTTGTGACTGAGCGGGTCCTCGGCAGCGAACGCCGCGTCTCTGGCCCTTTGCTCCGGGCCGTCTGGCAGATGGTGGTGAGCCGTCCGACCCCGGCTGGCTTCCTGGACGCGGCTGGCCCGAGGCAGCCGAAGTCGTTCGTATCGCGTCAGCGCCGAGGGCAGGTCATCTGATCCGCTGGCGAGCAGGGTAGCGAGCGCCACGGCGTCTTCGAGAGCCTGCCCGGCGCCTTGTGCGTAGAAGGGCAGCATCGGGTGGGCCGCGTCGCCGAGCAGTGCGATCCTCCCGTTGACCCAGCGGCGGAGCGGTGCCCGGTCGAGCACCGACCAGCGGCCAACCTGTGTGGCCGCATCGATCAGCGCAGCCAGTCTGGGATCCCAGCCGGCAAACTCCGCGGCGAGGTCCTCCGGGCGGCCGGCGGCCGACCAGGACTCCTCGACCTCGCCGGGCAGGGCCGGGCTGAAGGCCACGATGTTGACGAGCTGCCCGCGGCGGACGGGGTAGTGGACAAGGTGATGGCGATGCCCGAGCCACAGCGTCTGCACGGGCCGGCGTGCGAAGTCGGGCACAGCGTCGGCCGGTACGAGCGATCGCCATGCGCACAGGCCTGACGGGCGGGGGAAGCTGGCCGGGGTGACATGCTCGCGCAGTACGGAATGGATGCCGTCGGCCGCTATCGCGACATCGGCGTGCACCGGCTCGCCTGTCGCGAATGTCAGGGTGACCTTGTCGGCATCCTGTGACGCGCCGGTGCAGCGGCTGCCGAGTTGGATCACGTCCTCTCCCAGCGCGGAAGCCAGCAGATTCAGCAGGTCGGCGCGGTGCATCGTCCACGTGTGCTCGCCGTACCTGCGGACACAAGCCTCGCCGAGCTGCTGAGCAAACAGTACGGTTCCGTCCGCCCAGCGCCGGAACTCCCAGCCGGTTTCCAGCGCCACCCCGACGTCCTCGGGCCGCACCGCGGGCAGGCGCCTGAGCAGCCGGGCCGCGTTGGGCGCCACCACTAGCCCCGCCCCTACCTCATCGAGTGCGGTGGCTTGCTCGTACACCGTGACCGGCAGGCCCGCCCGGCGCAGGAACGCGGCCGCGGCAAGTCCGCCGATGCCACCGCCGACCACGGCGATGCGATCGCGCCTCACGTCGCTCCCCGTCACCCGTCCGACTCGGCGGTACCCGGTCGCGGCTCCCGGACGAACCGCACACCGGCGAGGCAGACCGGCTGGCCATGGCGCTCGCCAGTGAGCCGGACCTCGGTGATTGCTTCGCCGCGGCCGGTTGCTGGCACGAACCGCAGGTCCTGCCCGGCATGCGCCAGCTCGATGACAGCCGCATCGGGCTGCTGCGTGACGGTCATTCCGAGCACTTCGGCCCAGCGCTCGGCGGCGCTTGCCGGATCGATCACCTCGATCGTGAGGCCACGCACACCGCCGGGCCGGTGTGCCGGGGCGCGCCCGGTCCATTCCGGGCCGGCCCAGCGCCACGACTCCGGCGGGTCTGCCCAGTCCAGCGACACGATGGCGCCGGGCACGTCCTTGGGATGCAGGTGGGTACCCGCGATGTCGGCGAAGTCAGCCGTCCAGACCACGCGCACGCCCGCGGCAGACACCCGGTGTCGCGCTGCGGCCAGATCCGGCATCTGGAAGATCGCCATATAGCCGCTGTCGGTGCCGCGGCGCTCCAGATAACGGCCAGCGGTGGTGCCAGCCTGAATCGGGGCCACGACTTCGACGAATGTGTCACCGGCGGGGAACACGGCGTTGGTGAGCCCGAAACGCCCGACTCCTGGGTCGTGGAACGGCTCCGGCCAGCCAAACTCCTCCTGCAGCTTCGCGGCCGTCGTGTCGCAGTCGGTGGCAACCAGCGCGACCTGGCGAAGGCGTGGCCCGGCGAGCATGACCGCACCCTACCGCGCCCGTAAGGACTAGCCCGTCAGCTCCTTCAGGTCGCTCATCATCTGCGCCAGGCTGAATCCGGCCGGGTCATTTCCCGCCAGATCGACGAAGTCCTGGCTCACTATCGCGAAGGATTCATCCG
>DASQIW010000182.1:0-16390 GCA_035631375.1 Streptosporangiaceae bacterium | reverse complement strand
AGTTCGACCCCCCGGTCGGAAGCGGATTCGGAGCCCCGGTTGGGTGCGAGGTGGGGGCGCCGGTCTCTGGTGTGGCGGAAGCGCCGGGGTGGGCCACGGACGCGCAGAAGGTGGCGACGTTAGCCGCGCCGCCGGCTGCTTTCTCCAGGTTGCGGAATGCCACTGCCTTCTGGGCAGCGGTGCCATGCTGCGAGGCGCTCGCATAGGCGGTGCACAAGCCGAATGCCGCGGGACCGGAGGCGTTCGGGCCGACCGGCGTTCCACTGTGACCACGATTCGCCTTATCACCCGGATGCGCGCTGCTGCCCGCGTGCGGGCTAGGAGCCCCGATCGTGTCGTGCGCGAGCTTCTGGGCTGCGGACGGCAGGGCGTTTGCGAATGCGGCGGTGGCGACACCGCCGAGGCCGACGACGGCAACCGCGGCGACCGCGGCGGCTTTGGCGCTGAGCAGCGGGGAGAGCAAGGTGGGCCTCCTGCGGCGTGATCGGATCGGATGCGATGACACGCCGACGCGCTGGCGGAACTGTGCCAGGGCGGCAATCTTCCCGGCAGTTTCATCGCTAGCGGGAGCCGCCCGGAGCGCAGCCAGGGCGTCGGCTACGTGCTGCATGGGTGGCGACGGGTCCGCCAGGGGCGTTCCTGCCGCGAGCAGCGCCGCGAGGGCCGCGTCCGGGATTCCGGACGCGTCCTGTCCTGTTCTCCGCGAGAAGTTCGGCATGTCGCCCCCCGAAACGCGCCGGCCGGTCATAGCGTTACACCCGCCTCGGTGAGGATCTGCGCCAGCTTGCGCAGTCCCCGGTGAGCAGCGACTCTCACCGCACCCGGGCTGCGCCGCACGAGCTTCGCCACGGCTTCGGTGTCCAGCCCGGCGACGACTCGCAGCAAGATAACCTCAGCCTGCAGTGGCGGCAGTTGCGCGAGCAGCGCGATCACGGCCCGAGTACTCATGTGCTCCAGGGCGACATCGGCCGGGTCGGCGACAGCGGGCAGCCGGGATGCTGGCAGATCCTGGATAGGCACATCGGCCAGCCGGGACCGCCGGCGAGCGTGGTCAACGGTCCGGCGGCGGGCAGTAGTGAACAGCCAGGCCCGCCACGCTGCCTCATCGCCGCGAAAACGCGGCAAGCCCCGTATTACGTACACCCAGGTGTCGGCAGCTATGTCTTCCGCCGCCTCAGGCGCGGTCAACCACAGGTACCGCAGGAGCGCCGAGTTGGCGTCCAGCCATAGCTGTGTAAACGCCTCTTCGTTGCCATCCTGTGCCGCTGCCAGTAGCTCGGCGAAGCCTGCGCCGATCACAGCGCCGAGTATCACTGCGTCGCGTTCTGAGCGCAGCCATTTGCCGCTTTCTTAGCCATACCGGCGAGTGACAGCCACAGAAACGAACCGACCGCGTGACACTGGGTAGTCGCAATGAACACGGCACAGTCGGTCGGTGGTGCCAGGCGACCCAGAGCGACCGTTCCTACGTCGCGCCAGATGCCAAGGAACCCAGTGGGTTAAGGAGAGGCCGCAGGGAGCCAATGCACCCGCAAGCCTCGACCTCTCGCCTGAGCCAGGACGCTCGCCATGGAGACCACCCGCGTGGTCATGATCCGCTCAGAGCGGGCAGAGTTCGGGCTCGGCTATGACGACCACGGGCTGCTGTTCTGCTGGGAAGATGCCGGCCGACGCACCCCGACACCATGACCCGGCGTTTCCGCAAGCTTGTTGACGCCTCCGGTCTGCCTGCGATCAGGCCGCACGATGTTCGGCACAGCTATGCCACCGCAGGGAGGGACGCAAAGATCGACTGGAAGGCTCTCAGCGAGCGGATTCGCCACTCGGACGTGGCCTTTGCGATGCGCCAGGGCGTTCAGACCGACCTGGAGGTTCAGCACCAGGTGGCAACCACACTGGCGGAGCTAATCCTCGGCGGGCTTTTGTCCGCGGGCTCCGATGACGCCGATTCGCACAGTTCGACGGCCGAAGACCGTTCGACGCATGAGGCGCACCGCGCCAGCGGGCGGCCCCAAGAGCGGCGGAATCCCGTGCGCCGGGACGGGATACCAGTCGAATGCGACCATGTTGTCGGCCTCAAACGGTAAGCCGCAGCAATAGCACGCTACCCACCGACCGATCTGACCTGACGCGTTCTCAGGCTCCGTCACCTGGACTCCCTCCAGCGAAAGCCCGTCGCTGACTGATCGCTTAGTGAGGTTGCGAAGCTACGCCCTTAATCCTGGCAGTGGCGGACGCCCCGGTGCATGCAGCAGCCCAGAGCGTCCAGCCGACCCAGGTACCCTCGGGCCGCTGCGTGAAACCCTTGCCAGGTCTTGCCTGGCAACGCGCGGCCGGATGCGAGAAACGGCAGAGGGAGCCCCTCCGCTTCAAACGCGTGCACATGGAAAAACGAGAGCCCGCAGACCGGAATCCTGCGGGCTCTGACCTGCACTTACCTTGGTAGCGGGGGCGGGATTTGAACCCGCGACCTCTGGGTTATGAGCCCAGCGAGCTACCGAACTGCTCCACCCCGCGTCGCGTCTCCCTACTGTATGGGCGCCATCGCCCGCTGGCAAATCCGCTGGAGGCCGCCCGAGCCAGCGAAACCGGGCCTGGCCAGCCGGGCAATGCCGACCTCATTCTTGGCCGATTAAGCTCCCACAGTTCCGGCGGGCACCACCGTCATCCAGACTCGATAGCTCACTTTCTGCGGTGCCGTGGGGAGCTGGGTCAGCTCGTGGGGGTCCCCGTTCGCACTCAGGCTCAGCACGGGCTGCGGAGACCCGCCAAAGACGGCGAGTTGCCGTGCCGAGGCCGCCAGCAGAACCGGCTCGCGCCCGGCTGCATCGATCGACGCGATGACAGTCTGGATAGATGCGGCCGGCTGGCTCCGCATCCACGCCGTTGGCACGCCGCACATGCCGCGCACCACCTGAGCGAACTGCGCCGCGGTCGGCCAGCCGACAATGATCACCGAGGCATTACGCGGGATCCGCGCGCACATGCCGCTGACCGCTTCGGTCTGGCCAGCTCCGATGCGCTTGAGCGCCATTCCCTCCTGCGTCACGAACCGCAGGCCCCCCGCGGTGCCGCTATGAGTAACCCCCAGCCCGAACGTGGTCGCCACGGTCGGCACGAGCATCGCCGCCACGCAGAACAGCCCCGCTGCAGCCGCGGTAGCCGCCCGCGCGCCCCGGTCACGAGCGCGACGGCCAAGCCACGCGGCCGCCCACAGGGCGCACAGAATGAGGCCAGGTATCGCGAGGACAATCAGGCGCCGGCTCGCCCAGGGCTGATCGGGCACGATTGCTGGCGCCCACAACACCGCGCCGGTACCGGCGCAGATCATTGCGGTCGGCAGTGCCCACATGCGCCACACGTTGGTCGGGTCCCGCCAGGTCAGCAGCGTACTCAAGCTCCGGCGCAGCACCATGGCGACACCGGCCAGGCCGAGTAGCACGGTTGGCAGCCCGATGTACCAGATCACCCAGTAGAGCGTCTGCTCCGCGTACGTTCTCGTCGGGTCGACCGGCAACCCCTGCTGGCGCTGCAGCGAGGCGATGAAGGTGTAGTCGGCGAGTGCCGGGTGCCCGTGCATCCGCTGGACGTACGGCCGGACGAACAGACCGGTGAGCGCCGCAACCACGACGAACGCGCCGGCCCAGGGCAGCCAGCGCAGGGGCCTAGCCGCCAGGGCCCTCGGCACCCAGCGGCGTACCCAGCCGATCCGCGCACCATAGATGACGACGACCGACGCCGCGATCAGCCACACCGCCACAACCCCGGCGAGACCAGTCGACCGGCCAACTGCATCCAGGAACGGGCGATCCAGCAGGAAGCATCCCAGCAGTCCGTAGCCAACGCCGAAAAGAATTCCGATCGGGAACGGGATCGCCTGGGGCCGGTGTCCGATGATGAGGGCGCAGCCGAACGGGATAACCGCAACCAGGAAGGGCAGCGCGTCCAGGCTCACCACCAGGCCGAACCCGAGCGACAGTCCAGCCAGGGCGGCGAGGGAGCGCTCAGGCGGCACCAGCCGCGCCCACCGGGTCGCGGCTAGCTCCCCCGGATGCGCCACCGACACCCACCCTGCCGCCGGCCTGGCTGCGCGCAAAGCTACCGAGTCAGCGAGCAGGCACAGACCGCCGAATAGCGTGATCTGCAGTGCCGTCTCGCCGAGAGTGGTCCGGCTGACGTACTGCTGCGGCATGCTGATCCCGAGGACGAGTGCCCCTGCCGGTGCCCACTGCGGGCCGACCAGCCGAGCGACCAGGCCGGCAAAGCTCAGGACGGCAAGCCCGCCGAGAACCGCTCCCATGGCGAGAGCGGCGGTTGTGCCGTGCACCCAGAAGGCTCCGGCCAGGACCATGGGGAGACCGGGGGTGACGGCCGGGTACATCCCGGATCCGCGGGTGAGAAACCCGGTGGTACCGAACTGCAAGCCCGGGTGAGCGCCGCCGAAAGCGCTCAGCGTCTGCGGTATCGGCAACGACCCGTGCTGCGCGATCCAGTAGCCCGTCTGCAGGTAGGTGCCGGGGTCGCGGACCACAATCAGCGCCTGCGAATTCTCGCGCAGCTGCCAGGCAGTCAGCGCGGCTACGACCGCGACGGTGGCCAGGAGGCCGAACCAGCGAGTCCAGCCAGGCTCGGCAGTGCGGCCGGACGGCAGCAGCCGCGGCCAGCCCGCGGGCACGGCCCGTAGACCGACAATCACGAGGACGACGGCCACCGGTACCGAGATCAGCAGCATGGGTGCCGGGTTGAAGGCGCCCGCGAGCAGGAGAGGCACGCCGGGAATGAGCCAGGCCACCAGCAGCACGGCAGGCAGGAGCGTGAGTCGCGCCAGCAACACGCCTGCCGCATCAGCGGGCCGCAGCCACCTGACCCGGCCGGCTGGCTCCTTCGGAGAGCGTCTGCGCAGCAGCGTTCTGGATGCCGGAGCCATGACAGCGGTGATAGGCGGCACACCGGCCGACTTGTCGGCGCCACCGGTCTCGGCAGGCTGACTCGCCTCACCCGCATCCACGTGCGTCGGCTGCGGATCAGCGCCGGGGCCGCCGTCGGCCATGTCGGGTGGCACCACGGGTCAACTGTACGGGTGATCGCAGCGGGCCTGTCATTGCGGCGCAGTGGTTCGAGATAGGCAGCGGCTGTGGCAACCGTCACAGTCACATTCAGGGAACTATCAGCTACCTATGCATCGAGGTCCAATTTTTTCGCGATCTCCTGGGCACCACGTACCATTGAGCCCGAAGAATTGGTCGCTGACCAGGCCGATTCACGCCGACCCAGGGGAGTCATGCCCGCCGACGACGAGTCTGACAGCAGATTGTCGTGGCCGCCCGCCGGCAGCCAGACCCCACCCCGCTGGATCGGCGGCCGGCTCAAGACCTCCACTGCGGTCCTGGCCTCGCTGGCCGTCCTGCTCGCCGTCGTCGTCGGTGGCGGGGTTCTCGCGATCTACCTGAAATACCGCGCGGCCTGGGACGGCATCGCCCGTGTCGACGTGTCTGGCGACTTGCACCCGGCGAACCGGCCGCCTGCCGACCCGAATGCCGAGAACATCCTGCTCATCGGCTCGGATACGAGGGTCGGGGTGAATGGCCAGATCGGCGGGACGGAGGGCGTCTCCGGGGCCCGCTCCGACACAATCATCCTGGTCCACATCGCTCCTGGCGCGCACCACATCGACGTTCTCAGCTTCCCGCGCGACTCAGTCGTGCCGATCCTGAACTGCACGCCCGAGGGTGGCACGTCTGGGCAGAACGCTCAGCCGTCCTATGACATCGAGCAGATCAATGCGACGTACGCCTATGGCGGACCTGGCTGTCTGTGGGAGACCGTCGAGCAGACGACTGGCATCCACGTCAACGACTTCATCGAACTCACCTTCGCCGGGTTCGAGCAGGTGATCAACGCTCTGCACGGCGTCGACGTATGCCTGCCCGAGGCCGTCGACATCCCCCTGTCCAGGCTCAACCTGTCCGCTGGTGTCCACCACGTGTATGGCCGCGAGGCACTAGCGTTCTGGCGCACCAGGGAAGACCTCGGCACGGGGTCGGACACGCAGCGAATCCAGCGCGATCAGTTCCTGATGGCTTCGCTGTTCAGGGGCATCGAGTCCAGCAGCCTGCTCAAGAGTCCCTCCACCATGCTGTCGGTCATCGACACGCTGACCTCACACCAGGACGTCGTCACGGACAGTGGCCTGACGGCGCCGGCCATGCTCAGAATCGGCGAGGCGCTGCGCGGCGTCAAGGCACACAATGTGCAGTTCGTCACGGTGCCGTGGACCACCTATACCGGGAACGCCCAGTGGCTCCATTCGTCGGAGACCCCCAACTCCGGCAACCCGAACTGGGTGCAGTGGGCACAGCCGCAGGCCAACGACCTGTTCTCGGCCATTGCGCACGACACCTCGCTGCCGAAGGCCACGAAGTCCCATGCGTCGTCGTCGGTGGAGACCGTCAGCCCAGCAGATGTGCGCGTGCAGGTGTTGAACGGGTCAACGACCGGGGGCCTGGCCACGTCGACGTCCGCTGCACTGAGCCAGCGCGGATTTACGGTAGTGGGTGCGCCCGGCGACGCCACCACGAATACCTACACCAGCTCGGTTATTGAGTACAGCGGCTCAGCTGAGCTGCCCGAGGCCCAGACACTCGCCAGGGTCATCCCGAACGTCACGCTGCAACAGGATCCGAGCCTTACCGGGACGACTATGCAATTGATCCTCGGATCGACATTCACCTCACTGCAGGCGTCAAGCAATAGCAGCGCGGGCAGCGGTGGAAGTACCAATTCGGCGCTTTCCAGCATTGCCAGCACCTATGGTGGCATAACTGGCAGCACCCCTATCTGCAGCGACAGCGGCGCATTCAGCGGCCCCAACGGCTAAATCCAGTTCGTACGGGAAGCGCACGACGGCATTGTGGGACGCCGCTTATTACTGCCCTATCGCCTGCCCGCTGGCGAGGGGGGCATAGACCACCGATCCCTCGGCCAGCCGCTCCCGCTGCCAGCCGCTGAAGCCCTGGGGAGTATCAGAAAGCACCTCGTGCATCGATTCGCCATCCCACGGAGCGGTGCAGCCCAGGTAATAGGCAACCGCCGTTGACCCCACGGCACACGGCGGCTTGACGCCGAGCTCGCGGAGCCGGTCGGCCTTGGCAAGGAATGGCCGCCCGCTCTGCTCCGCGGCCGCGAGCTGCTGGACCACGAACCGCTGCGAGACGATCCCAGACAGCAGGAAGACGCAGGCGAACGCCACGCCCGGCCTCCGCCAGCGAGCTTTGGTCACAAGCCATACGACCGCGTCGGCAGCGAGGACGGACATCAGCGCGAGCGACGGCATGATGTACCGCGGCGCGCCGAAGGGTACGAGGAACACGTAGAGCGCGATCACCCAGACGGCCGTGACCGCTGCCAGCACGGCAGACGTCCGCGCCGCCGTGCGCCAGGTGACGACCAAACCCAGGACCGACACCCCGAGGAAGACCGCCCACCAGACGGACTCGCCCGGCATGACCCAGCCCTGGCAGCCCTTTGGCGGCACGCAGTACCAGGGCCCGCTGAGCACCTTCACCTGGGTGCCGAGCGAGAAGTACGGGCGCAGGGCCGGCGGCTCCTGGCCCGCCTCGTGCAGCCGCGCGGCGAGCCCGCCGTACCAGATGTAGGCGCCGATGACCCACTCCAGGAAGCCCAGCGCGGTCCCGGCGGCCATGGCGGCCAGGATCCTTGGCTTGCGCCAGCCCGGCACCACGATGACGGCAAGGATGGCCGGGCCCATGATGAACACGAGGTTCTGCGGTCGCATCACGACAATGACCAGGCTCGCGACGGCGATCAAGGGCAGCACGTGCCGGCTTCGCATGGTGCCGCCGACGGCGTGCAGCAAGAGCCCGGTCAGCGCCAGGACGGCGAGTGCTCCCCACCAATCGGGATAGATCTGGACGCCGCTGTCCTGGGTGATAGCGAGGCTCGCGAGGATCAGGCCCGCCAGCGCGAGCACCCACATGGGGCGTAGTCCGCGCCAGCACAGCATGGCGAGGAACAACCCCACCGCGGACAACATGGCCATCCAGATCCGGATAGCCAGCAGCGAATCGGTGACCAGCGTTACCGGTGCAGCCAGCAGGCCCGCGCCCTGGCCGTGCACAGGCGGCAGCATGACGCCGGAGGCATGGACACTCGTCCTTGCGATATAGGTAATCTCGTCTGTTCCGAGCGGCATCCGGAGCAAAGCCGGCGTAAGCTCGGCCGCGAGGAACGCACCCGCAACGACGACCAGCCACAGCACGCTGTCCCGGCTCAGCGGCCGGCGTGCGGGCCGAGCGGCGACTGTAACCCGCGGACCGCTGACCTTGAGGTCTTGCACCCATGACTCCCGGTGAGCGCTGCTGCAGCGCCATGAGCCTATCGGCCATGCCAGGCAGGAAACCGCCGAGGGCAGTCTCGGCCCTGCGCTGCATGATCAGGCATCAGGCGAGGCTATTCGCCTTGGCCGCTCTCGACCGTACCGTAAACTGACCACTACATTTTCGCCGACCCGGCAACTGGGCGGGTGCAAAGCGCAGTACCGGAACAATAACGATCCACCAGTTGCTGACAAGCGCCTAAGGCCATTGCTTTAACTTTGCCGCAGCACGGCGCGGTTATTACTACCTGAAGATGAGCTTAGAGAATTCCCAAAGGAGGAGCGGTGACGAGACTTGCCACGGAGGTGGTCGAGTCACCGGAATCGCCAGCCCGTCGTGGACTGCTAGCCCGGCTCGCTAGCCCGCAGGCGATAACGCTGTACGGCTACCTCCTGGGCGCCGTCTACGTGACCTCGCGGATTCTCGTCAGCCCGGCGAGCACCCTTCAGAACGGCGATATCGCGGACGTCAACCAGGCCACCTGGTTCATGCGCTACACCGCGACCGCTGTTCAGCATTTCCGCTTGCCAGCGCTGATGACGACGGCGATGAACGCCCCGCATGGCGTCAACCTGATGTGGAATACGTCCCTGCTGCTGCCCGGCGTAGTCCTATCCCCCGTCACGCTGCTGTCCGGCCCGCAAGTCGCATTGACGGTTCTCCTCGTCATCGGCTTCGCAGGATCGGCCGCCAGCATGTTCTACGTGCTCCGACGGTGGCACGCAAGCCCGCTCGCGGCGGCTCTCGGGGGTGCGCTGTACGGCTTCTCCCCTGCCCTGGTCAACTCGGGCATCGGGCACTATCCGCTAGTACTCGCGATGCTGCCCCCGCTGATGATCGACCGGGTGCTCAGGCTCGCCACCGGGCAGGGCCGGCCCGTGCGGAACGGCATCTGGCTAGGCCTCATGGCCGCCGCTCAGATCTTCATCAGTGAGGAAGCCCTCATCGACGCGGTCATCGCGGCGGTGCTGCTGCTCATCGTGCTGGCCGTGAGCAGGCCGCGTGAGGTGCGCCCTGCTGTCCGGCCGACCGCGATCGGTCTCGCCACCGCGGCGGTCGTCGGACTAGTGCTGAGTTCCCGCGGCCTCTGGGTCCAGTTCCACGGTGTCGCTGCCAAGGGTGCCGCAGCGACGACGGTGATCAGCTATCACGGCCGGCTGACCAGCCTCGGGACCCTGCCGATTGCCTTCGTTGACCCGTCCGAGGGCGTGGTCCTGCACACCCCAGCCATGGGCCACCTCGCCAACAACTATCCCCAGCCGCTGCCCGAGTACCTCGCCTACCTGGGCGTGCCGCTGATCATCGTGCTGCTGTTCGCGATCGTCCGGTTCTGGTCACACCTGCCGGTCCGTGTCGCTGGCATAACTTTCCTGCTGCTCGAGTGGCTGGGCATGGGGGCGAGGCCCCTCCAGCCGACCGTCACCCTGCCGTCGTTCCTGCTGCCCTGGAGCTTGGTCGAGCATCTGCCGGTGGTCAGTGGCATGGTGCCCGACCGGCTCGCAATCCTGGCCGACGCGTGCGCAGCGGCGGTGCTGGCGTTCTCCCTGGATCTGGTGCGCAGCCGCCGCCCGGCCCCGTTCTCCCGCTGGCGCGCTGGTGGCGCGATCGCGACGGGCATCGCGGTGTTCGCCCTGTTGCCGCTGGTGCCCGCCCCGTACGCTCCGGCGCCGGCCGCACCGCTGCCGGCCGGATACGCCGCGACCTTCACCGCGTTGCACCTCGCGCCAGGCGCCCGGGTGCTGCTGGCCCCGTATCCCTACTCAGGCACCACTGAGGTCATGCGGTGGCAGGCCGATACCGGCCAGCCAGCCAGCATGATCGGCGGTGACTTCATCGCGCCGAACCAGCCCGGTCGCCAGGGCCGGGCTGGCCGATCTGGCATGACGCCGACCTCGTACTACATCGATTACCTGTACAACGGCGACTACGACGCACCGCACCCGTCACAGGCTCGGATTCAAGCCGACCTGGCGAGCTGGGATCCCGGCGCGGTGGTGGCTGTCACTCAGCCGACCAGCTCGCTCGGCCAGTTCCTGATTCGGCTGTTCGGCCAGCCGACCACGCACATCGGCAGCGTCCTTGGCTGGCGGCTCAAGCCCGGCGCCGGACCCTGACAGCCGGTGCTCGTCCGGGAGGGCCTCACGTGCGTTCGTCATCGGGCGAGAGGATGCAGCTGCGGACGACCTTCGCGCCTATCAGCAGCACCAGATACACGGTCAGTACGAGATAGCCGACCGTCGCAGCGCCCATCGCCGCGGCGAGTCCGATAAAGAACAGGCGTCCTTCCCAGCCCAGTTCCGTGCCGTACTCCCGTGGCGCCCTGTCGCGATGGTGCGGCGTCATGAGCAGAACGGGCCGCCGCGCGCACGCGAGATCGGTGTACCGCAGCAGCAGGGCCGCTGCCAAGGCATACACGACCGGACCCGGGACCCGGCCGCCGGCGCCCACCGCCCCGATATACAGGAGTTGCGAGCTCAGCAGGAGCACCGGCACCAGCCAGTCGTGCCGGCCGAGGTGGGGATTGGCTGAACCCGGCG
Organism: Streptosporangiaceae bacterium; assembly: GCA_035631375.1. GTDB lineage: Bacteria > Actinomycetota > Actinomycetes > Streptosporangiales > Streptosporangiaceae > JAJYUU01. The sequence goes on along the minus strand of DASQIW010000182.1, from coordinate 5,457 downwards.
CAGCTAGCAGAAGGACGAACGCAGGAGCTATCAGGAGCGGGCCGGGCAATCCGTGCAGCCCGAGCAACGCGAGGGCGGTGACTGCTGCCAGCCCGAGCAGAGCAGGCGGGAGCGGCAGCAGGATGCCGCGGACCAGGCCACCCAGGTAGCGGGCGAGCATGCCATCGTCGCGCAGCCGGAGCAGGCTCGCTGACGGAACGGCGGACTGCTCGCCCTCGGCAGGAACCTCAGCGGTAACCACCGTGACCGCGCGGCCCGCCAGTCCGTACCCGACGGTACTGATCGCCCAGGCCAGTAGCAGGAGCAAAGCCGTCCGTGGTCCCCAGAATGGCGTGACAACACCGACGATCAGGATGCGGCCTCCCTGGGCCATTGTGATCACGGCTTCACACGTCCGGCCGAGCAGGCTCTCCGGCGGATGTCCAAGACCGTACGGTGTCGACGAGGCGGTCATGAGATTCCGCACCGCGACCAGGCCGACGACCCCGATGCCCAGCGCCCACGTGCCCGGGTAGCGCTGCACCGCGGTGCCGACCGTGAGACCTGCGATGACGGCGGCCTCGGCGACGCTGCCACCGAGCGCAGCGAGCCAGCGAACCGGGCCGACGACGCGATGGTCCTTGTCCGCGGTCGCGATCTGATGGGCGACCGCCCGCCCGCCGACAAGTACCAGATAGCTGCACCACAGCGCGGCCACGCCGCGGACCGCGTCAGCCGTCGTCCCGGCCGAGAACCATGCCGCTGCGCAAACCGCGAGTGCGACCGAGATACCCGTCGCTGAGCTGAGTCCTAGATACCGGTGGCGTGCCCACCTCAGGACAGACCGGCTTGCGTCGAGGACGAACAAGGGCGGGGCTCCGGCCACGTCTGCGCCCGCCGCACGGCCGCCAGCGCCGCGAGGAAGGGGCTCGCCGGCATCGGTGACAACCGGGCCGCTGGCAGCGACCCGACTAGCACCGGGCAGGCTGCTGGCCGAGATGACGCCCGCGCTCGGCGCGTTGTCGGCAGCTGGCTCCCGGCCCCGGCGCCGCGCGACCGGCCAGGCTGGCCTCTGCTCGCTCGGCACCTCGGCAGCGGGCGCCTGCGTGCCTGGCCCCGTCCCGCCGGCTTCCCCTGGCTGCCCGCTACCGGGGTTGCCCGGGCCCGGCTCCGCCGACACATCGGCCGCGCCGGAACCGACGATCGCCTCCGCTGTCTGCGGCGCCGTTGCTCCTGCGCCACCGCCATCGAGGCTGATCGCGTCCAGTGCTGCGGCGGTCGGGACATCGGCGGCAATGCCGCCGGTACGAGAGCGGCTGCCGGACGCGGATGGCCCGGATGGCGCGGCGCGGGCCGGGCGGCGGCCAGAGAACCGGCGCCCCCTCGGGCGCGCTTCGCCTCCGGCTTCGGCGTCGTTGCCGGCCGGTGAGGCACTCGCATCGGGCGCCATCCGGCTACCGCCGGCGGCGTCAGCATCCTCGGTACTCACGTTCCTTAGGAGCGCGTGGTAGTCAGAGTGCCACCCAGCGTAACTAACAGTGATGCGGCAGCCGGCGGGCGCCGGCGCACGCCAGCGAACCCGACCAGGTAGGGTCCGCCCCATGCACACCGTCGCCGTGGTGCTGGCGGCAGGATCGGGCAGCCGGTTCGGCTCGGCCAGCCCCAAGCAGCTCCGCGTCCTTGCCGGGCGCAACCTGATTCAGCACTGCGTGCAGGCATTCGAGCAAGCACCGGGGGTCGACAACGTCCTCGTCGTGACCGCCGCGGTCATCCAGGAACAGGTTGCACGAGACCTGGCCGGCCATGGCAAGGTCGCGGCCGTGATCCAGGGCGGAGCCAGCCGCACCGATTCGACCAGGCAGGCGCTCGCGTGGCTGCAGGCCAGCGTGCCCGGCGACCCGAAGGTGCTCTTTCACGATGCCGCGCGGCCGCTGGTCGATCAGCGGATCATCGCCGACTGCGTAGCGGCGCTTGACCAGTGGCAGGCCATTGGGGTTGTAGTCCCCTCGTCCGACACGATCGTCGAAGTCGCCGACGGCACTATCCAGCGGGTCCTGCCTCGCCACGCCCTGGCCCGATGCCAGACACCGCAGGGATTCCGACTCTCAGTGATCAGCCGGGCCTACCAGCTCGCAGATGCCGACCCTGCCTTCGCCGCCGTGACCGCGACGGACGACTGCAGTATCGTGCTGCGCTACCTGCCCGAGGTGGTGATTGCCGCGGTTAGCGGCAGCGAGCGCAATCTCAAGATCACCTACACCGACGACCTCGCCATCGCGAACGCCCTGATCAGCCGCGGCGCCGAGGCCGACTGACTGTCACAACCCGGAGTCCTCGAGCATCTCGGTCACCAGCGCAGCGATCGGCGAGCGCTCTGACCGTACGAGGGTCACGTGCGCGAACAGGGGGTGGCCCTTGAGCTTCTCGATCACGGCCACGACGCCGTCGTGCCGCCCCACGCGCAGGTTGTCACGCTGGGCGATGTCGTGCGTGAGGACCACCCTCGAGCCTGCCCCGATCCTGGACAGCACGGTGAGCAGGACGCCTCGCTCCAGTGACTGTGCCTCGTCCACGATGACGAAGGAGTCGTGCAGCGACCGACCCCGGATGTGGGTCAGCGGCAGCACTTCGAGCATCTCCCGGTCGATCACTTCCTCGATCACGGCCGGCGACGTGACCGCGGACAGCGTGTCAAAGACCGCCTGCGCCCACGGATTCATCTTGTCCGCCTCGGACCCCGGCAGATAGCCAAGCTCCTGGCCGCCAACCGCGTACAACGGCCGGAACACCACGAGCTTGCGGTGCTGCCGACGCTCCATCACCGCCTCAAGGCCCGCGCACAGCGCCAGCGCTGACTTGCCGGTCCCCGCCCGGCCGCCGAGGGACACGATTCCGATCTCGGTGTCCAGCAGCAGGTCCAATCCGATGCGCTGCTCGGCGCTCCGGCCACGCAGGCCAAACGCCTCCCGGTCGCCGCGGACCAGGCGGACCGACTTGTCAGGCTGTACCCGGCCGAGTGCGCTGCCCGCCCCCGTCACGCCGGACAGCAGAACCAGTCCGGTGTGACAGGGCAGATCGCGCGCCGCTGACAGCTCCAGCCGTCCCGTCTCGTACAGCTCATCGATGTCCGCCGCGGTGACGTCCAGTTCGGCCATGCCGGTCCAGCCCGAGTCCGGCGGCAGCTCGGCCCGGTATTCCTGGGCGGTCAGCCCGACAGCAGCCGCCTTGACCCGCAGCGGCAGGTCCTTGCTGACCAGGACCACGTCGTCGCCCTCGGCCGCGAGGCTGCACGCCACGGACAAGATCCTCGTGTCGTTGTCACCGAGCCGGAAGCCGGCCGGGAGAACGGCCGGGTCGGAGTGGTTCAGCTCGACGCGGACGCTGCCCCCGTCGGCACCGACCGGGATATCGGCATCAAGGCGCCCGTGCTCGACCCGGAGATCGTCGAGATGACGAAGCGCCTGCCGGGCGAAGTAGCCGAGTTCGGGGTGATGGCGCTTGGCCTCGAGCTCAGTAATGACGACGACGGGCAGCACTACCCGATGCTCAGCAAACCTGCCGATCGCTGCCGGGTCCGCGAGCAGGACACTGGTGTCCAGGACGTAGGTGAGACGGCTCCGGCGAGACCTCGTGACACTCGCCCGCTTGCCAGATCGGGCGGGACGCGCCAGCCCTGTGTCAGCGACAGCCGCTGGCTGCGCAGCCAGCGCGTGCGGAGCGGATGCGGACCGGCGTGCTGAGGAACTGGCCACTCGCTCTCCCCTGGGCGCCGGACGGCGCCGCGGTCGGACACAACAGACGTGTCGGCGGGACCGGGTACGGCCCGGCGAGGGGCCAGGAACCCGGCCCTTCGCTCATCTCGCCTGCGCACCAGGACGCGAAGCTCGAGGATCTCAAGGGCCTTCCCGGCGGGCGGATAGGCACCACCCGTCAGTTCAGACCGTACCTAAGCGGGGCAGGAGGCGGAAGTACCGTAACGAGCATTTCACACGGGTTACGCAGGTCAGCCCCGCGAGGGACGGCCAGTCAGGCGCCGAACCGGCGATGCCGCGCGCCGTACGACCGCAGCGCGCGGAGGAAGTCGACCCGCCGGAAAGCCGGCCAGTAGGCGTCGCAGAAATAGAACTCCGAGTGAGCGCTCTGCCAGAGCAGGAAGCCGCCCAAGCGCTGCTCTCCCGACGTCCTGATAACCAGGTCCGGGTCGGGCTGGCCAGCCGTGTAAAGATGCTCGGCGATGTGCTCGACGTCCAGGGCCTCGGCCAGCTGCTCGATCGTGGTGCCCCGGCTGGCCTGCTCCTGCAGCAGCGAGCGAACCGCATCCGCAATCTCCCGCCGCCCGCCATAGCCGACGGCCACGTTGACCAGCAGGCCGTCCTGACCGGCCGTGGCCTCGGCGGCGGCTTTCAGGATCTGGGCGGTGTCAGCCGGCAGGAGGTCGAGGGCACCGACCGGCTTGACATGCCAGCCCTGAGCCACCAGTTCCCTGACGGTGTCCTCGATGATGCGCAGCAGGGGTTCAAGCTCGGTCGCCGGTCGGGAGAGATTGTCGGTGGACAGCAGCCACAGGGTGACCACATCGACGCCGGTCTCCTGGCACCACTCGAGCAGCTCGAAGATCTTGTCCGCGCCCGCCTGATGCCCGCTGCTGATGTCGGCGAGTCCGGCCCACCGCGCCCACCGCCGGTTGCCGTCGCACATCACCCCGACGTGCCGGGGAATCGCCTGAGGCGACAAGGCCGCTTCGAGCCGGTGCTCGTAAAGCCGGTAGACGAGACTCCGGAATCCCATCCGGCACCCTTCCTCGCTGCCGCCAGCGCGGCGTGGCCGTGCCGCCGGGTTCCTGCCCGGCTGACTGATCCCTCGCTGACGCCTGCCGGGCCGGCGCGGCGTCGGCTGCCGCAACGGCGGCCAGCCCCCTCAGAACCGTATCCAAGAATGCCATCAGTTCGGCAGAAGTCAGGACGGCTCGAACTCCTACCCCTCCTGTCCCCCAGGCCTCGATCACCGCGCGCCTGGTCAGCCGCCAGCTGCCGTGACCGCCGGCCGGGGGCCGCGCCGATGGCCGCTGGCCCGACCGCTGGCGCGGCGGCGTGCGCTGGCCGATCCCGGCGCATTCTCCCAGCCAGACCGCGCTCGACCGCAGCACGCAGCGCAGCTCGCCCGTCCCCGGCGGGTCCACGCGATCGCGCGAGCGCAGCGCGAAGTACTCGTGATCACCAGGTACGTCGCCCGCCGTGCGCACGTGACCGCGGGGCGAACTCCAGGGCGTGTTCCGGTCGGCGCCCGTGCCAGCACCCTCGCCGACGCCGGGAACGGGGAACCGGTCGTCAGGGTCGGGCCACGCGTCGGCCTGCGCTGGGTCGCGGCGCGCTGCACTGACCCGCTCGGCCAGCTGAGCAAGCTGGTACCCGCACCGCTGACCGACGGCCGCGAACGGTACTGAATCCCTGGTGAGGCTCAGTGTGATCTCATACGGCC
>DASQIW010000181.1:0-31297 GCA_035631375.1 Streptosporangiaceae bacterium | reverse complement strand
TCAGCGTTGTCGGGTTCGACGACATAGCCGAGGCACCGTACTTCCTCCCGCCGCTCACGACGATGCGGCAGAACTTCGGCGAGCTCGGCCGGCGGGCACTGCATCTGCTGATCGAGCACATTGACCATGGGCAGCCGTCGGCCCCGCTCCTGCCGATCTCGCCTGACCTCGTGATCCGGGCCAGCACGGCTCCGCGGCTGGTTGCCGGGGCTGGCCGCGGAGCGTCTAGGCGCGCACAGGTCGGCTGATACCGCGGCTATCAACACCGATGGTCCGGGGCGGCATGCCGTTACTGTCCAGCGCGATCGTCCGAGGACAGCCGGTTCGCGGTGGCCCGCTGCCGGGCAGTGCCGAGGAGAGTCCGGCCGCACGGCCCGTTCCCCAAATCTATTGATCTTCTGACCGCCTGGCAGAACACCGCGAAGTGTCGCCGCGGCGGATAGCCGAATTAGCCGGTCGCCGACAGGCGGGGCGGGTTGCCCGTCGACTCCCGGATGACGAGCTGGCACGGGAGCTGCTCGAGCCCGCGCGACGGCTGCCCGCCGATGGCCTCGATCAGCTTCCGGGCTGCTTGCTTGCCGAGGTTCTTCAGGCGCATGTCCACCGTGGTCAGCGGCGGCCGCCCGGTCGGCGCGAACACGTCCCAGTTGTCGTAGCCGACCAGGGCAATGTCGTCCGGTATCCGGCGTCCCGCCTCGCGCAGGGCGTCCGCGACGCCGCGCGCGATCTGGTCGCTGCCGCAGAAGATGGCATCAACGGCCGGCTGGTGGCGCAGGACCGTGTACGCCGCCTGGCGGCCCCATTCCTCGCTCCACTCGCCATAGTGCGCCTCGCTGCCCGCCAGCGTCAGCCCTGCCTCGGCCAGGACCTTCCGCGCCCCGGCCGCCCGGAGCCTGGCGGACAGGAACCGCTCAGGGCCGGTGACGTGGGCGATCCGGCTGCGCCCGCCGATCACCAGATGACGGGCCGCCAGCGCGCCGCCTTGCTCATCGTCGGGGATCAGGGAGAGATCAGCCGCGTCGTCAGACTGGGTCATGACATACACAGCGGGCACGGGGAGGCGACGAGCTATCGGCGGCCTCGGGTCGGTCCGGCGTCCGGTGACGATGATGCCGTCGACCTTGCGGGACAGCAGCGTACGGACATGGTGGTCCTCGCGGATCGGATCACCCCGGCCGTCGCACAGAAGCACAGACATCTGGCCGGCGCCGAGCGCGTCCTCCGCGCCCAGCATGACCGGGATCGTGAACCGCCCGAAGCTGTCAGTCGTGATGAGCCCGACCGCGAAGCTCCGGCCCGCCAGCAGCCCGCGGGCGAGCGGGCTCGGGCGGAAACTCAGCTGGTCGGCCGCAGCCAGCACCCGGTCGCGGGTCTCGGCGCTCAGCCGTCCTGTGCCGTTGACGGCCTTGGAGACCGTCCCGATCGATACTCCGGCCAGGACCGCAACGTCGGTAATCGTCGCCACTCTGCCGTCCGGCATCTGGGAAATCCCTTTCGCATCCCCCACCCCGACGAGCCAGTTCCTTGATGCGCGTCGGACGCAGTGACCTACGAGATTACCTCATACGTAGCCGTATGACGCGGTTGACGCGCGCGCGGGGGCCACTCTACGGTTAGGAAAAGGCTTTCCTAACTTTCCTTTCGTCGGTCATACCGGCATCCTCGAAGGACCTGGTGCGATGAGAACTATCAGGTACCGATTCACGGTTTTACTCGGCGCGCTGGTCGCTGCCATCGCGCTGGCCACGCCGGCCTACGCCGCGCAGAGCACAGATCCGACAGCGACGAGCGCGACTTTCGATCCGCTCCCCAACCTCCCGGTAAACACCTGCAATGATTCGACCCTGCCCCGTGACTACGGGACGAACTTCCCGGTGCCGAGTGATCCGAACGGCTTTGGCTTCGCCAACCAGACGGCCATCGGCTGGGAAGGTAACTTCTACGCGCCGATCGCCTACCTGTCCGGCTCCTACTTCGCCCGCGGCGTACCGGCCCATTACCAGCCGCGTCGCACGATCTATTGCGGCGCGATGTACTCCTTCTCCGTGTACGACTACGGGCTCGCCTCCGGGCAGGCGCCCGCACCCGGCTCGGTCCAGTGGACGATGGCCGATGGCTACCTGCCCGCGCTGACCACGTCGTTCACGCGTAACGGCGTCAAGGTCGCCATCACCGACTTCGCCGACAAGCAGTCGATCGCCGGCAGTCCCGTCGAGCTGATGTACACGCGAGTGTCGGTCACCAATGAGGGCTCAGCGGACGTGACCGTGCCTGCGGGCCAGTCCGGACCGAATCTGGTCACGCTCGGCAGCGCGCCGGACACTGTCGCCGCGGGTGAGACTGTGCACCACGACTTCGTCGCCGCCGTCGACACGTTCGGGACCGGTGCGGCGCTCCCCGACACCACTACGGTGGAATCCGACGCGCAGTCATATGACAGTGCCTTCGGGCACATGGCGAGCTACTGGAACCAGCGCCTGTCGGCCATTCCCACACTGTCGCTGCCCAACGTGGCGCTGCCGAACACCGGCGGGCTCGCCAGCCCTGGTGACGCGATCGACAACGCCTTCAAGGCGGCCTTCATCTACACCAGGATCGTGCAGGTCGACAAGGCACCGTTCTCCGGCGCGAACAACTATGACTGGCTGCTCAACCACGACCTGCCTGGCATCCTCGACAACCGCTTCGCGCTCGGCGACTTCACCGATGCGCAGAACCTGCTACTCGTGGGCCGGGTCTCGGAAGACCCGAACTTCGACGAGGTCGGCGCCAACTGGTACTGGGACGGTGTCTGGCGTACCCCGGTCGCCTGGGCACAGTACCTCGAGGGGACCAGCGACGTGGCGTTCGTCAAGCAGTACTTCCACGATGACGCCAACGGCCCGACTCAGTGGGGCCCGAGCCTGTACACGATGATGCACACCGACTTCCTGTCGCAGCTCAATCCGAACACGAACTACCTCAGGTTCTCGTTTGACAACGACTCGGGCGGCAGGTGGCTTTTCGACGACGAGACCGCGCTGGCCGGGCTGTCGGCCTACGCCTACATCGCGACCCGGATCGGTGATCCGGCCGAGGCGACCTGGGCCCAGAACGCCTACACCAGCCTGCTGAACGCGACTAACGCCGGCCTGGCGGCCAACGAGCAGGCGAACGACTTCAACTTCCTGCCGTGCGAGGTGAACGTGCCGGTCACTCAGGACCGCTGCGGCGCCGCGAACGACGCCAACTGGGCCTCCCAGCTCCTGTGGGGCGAGAACGCCTGGACTGTCTTCCTGCAGGGCGGCCAGCTCAACGGAATCCTCGGCGACCCCGCCCAGACCGACAACATGTACCAGCTCGGGTTCGCCCGGCTGCAGGGCACCGGCGTGCCTTACCCGTCATTCGGGGCGTACACCGGCTACAGCGTCGCGCTGAACACCGGGTACGCGGCGGCGGCTCTGTACGGCAACTCATACAGGGACCTACCGATCACCAGCTACGCCTGGCAGATCGCCACGACGACCGGGGGTCCGAACGCCTGGTGGGAGGCCAACGGCTCGCCGCCCAGCCCGAGCAATCCCTGGCAGGGCAGCCATGCCGCGCCTGAGTTCGGCGCCGTCCCCTACGCCTGGCCGATGGCGGGCCAAACTCAGACGCTGCTGCAGTCGCTGGTCGCCCAGGGCCTGACCACGGCGAAGAACCCGGACGGTTCGCTCTCCTACCACAACGCGCTCTATATCGGACGGGGCGTGCCGGACGCCTGGCTCGTCCCCGGCCAGACCATCTCAGTCGGCAACCTGACCTCGTCCTACGACGTCAGCAACGGCAACAGGGCCACCTACTGGGTGCGCATCAGCGTCGGCGGTGACCAGGCTGCCCCGCTCGTGCACGTCCACGTGGGCGGGAACGCTCCCGGTAACGACATCCAGGTCCAGCTGCCTGCGTTCGCCGACGAGGGCGTTAGCGCCGTCGCCGGGGGCAGCTACGACGCCGCCAGCCACACGGTCACGATGAACGGCAACGACACGCAGATCCAGCTCGGCGACGCGAGCCGGCCGGCCATCAGCGTCAGCGTGGCCAGCACGGTACCGGGCCAGCACAACCAGCCTGCGCTGACCGCCGGCACGGCCACGACCGCGACGGCGACCATCACCAACACCGGTCAGACTGAGCTGCGCAATGTGACCCTGACCGCGGAGGTCCAGCAGGGCTGGACCGTGCAGGCGACCACGCCGGCCAGCTTCGCGACCATCGACCCTGGCGCGACTGCGACCGCCACCTGGTCCGTCACGCCGCCAGCCGACGCCAACGGCAGTGCCGGCCTGGTCGTCTCGGCGGATTATGACGCCGGACTCGGTACCGCGCGAACGGCCAGTGCCGAGCAGTGGATGTCCGTTCAGCGGCCGCTGCCGCTCCCGCCAGGGGCGACCGACCTGGCCCTGACAGCGACACCGTCGGCGTCGTACGCCTCGCCGTGGACAACGATCACGGCTATCAACAACGGGATCTACCCCATCCAGTCCAGTGACGACAGCGACCTGACACCGTACTGGGGCACCTGGCCGATGGCAGGGACGCAGTGGATGGAGCTGGACTGGAGCCAGCCGATCACGACCAACGCAAGCTCCGTCTACTTCGCTGACGACGGCGGCGGCCTCCAGCTGCCGACTTCCTGGGTCGTCCAGTACTGGGACGGATCGCAGTGGATCAATGCGACGAACACGAGCGGCTACCCGGAAGCGGACAATGTCTTCAACCAGGTGACGTTCGACCCGGTCACCACGACCAAGCTGCGCGTATCGATGGTGTCCGCGCCGACAGCGGGCGGCGTGGGCGCGATCCAGTGGATCGTGCCCAGCATCCCCGCATGACGGCCGTAGTGAACGGGAACGCCGCCAGCTAGCTGCGGCGGCAAGGCGCAGGCAGTGCGTAGGCACGAACAGGGCCAGCGCCGGCCAGGGGCACAGATCCCCTGGCCGGCGCTGGCCCTGGAGTGCTGGCGGCTCACCGGCCGCGATCCGCGGGCCGGGGTCCAGCTCAGCCGTTCTTAGCCCTTGAGCGCACCCGAAACGAGGCCGCGGACGTAGTAGCGCTGCAATGCCACGTAGGCCACGACGCACGGGATCATGGAGATCACGGCTCCGGCAAGGAGGAGCCCGTAGTTGATCGCGCCGTAGTTGCCCGACTCGACATTGATCAGCGACACGGGCAGCGTGAAGAGCGAGTCTTTTGTCAGGAACGTCAGCGCCGCTAGGAACTCCGTCCAGGAAAACAGGAACGCGTACAGGGCAGTTGTTGCCATGCCGGGCAGGATGAGCGGCCTGAGCACAGTCGTGAGCGTGCCGAGAACAGAAGCACCATCAACCCGCGCGGCGTCGACCAGTTCCCTGGGCACCTGCAGAAAGCTGTTGCGCATCACGTAGACGCCGAATGGGAGATTGAACGCGGTATAGAACAGAGCAAGTCCGACCAGGCTGTTGAGCAGCCGGAGGAAGTGCATCTCGACGAACAGCGGGATCAAGATTGCCTGGAACGGAACCATGAAGGCCACGAGCACCAGCCCGAAAGTCAGCTGAGATCCGGGGAATCGGAACTGCGCGAAGCCGTAGCCAGCCAGTGTCGCGACAACCGCGGTCACGGCCGCAGTGAGCAGCGCGACGATCAGGCTGTTCAGGACGTTGCGGATTATGTCGTCCTGGCCGGACAGGAGCGCCTGATAGTTGCCGAATGTGAGATGGCCGAATGACGCTGCCGACGGCGGCTGCGTGACTGTCGTCTCCGGCTGCAGCGACCGGAATATCTCCCACAGCAGCGGCACGACGAACACCGCGCTGACACCGAGGCCCGCAGCCAGGTACAGCACGCCTCCGCCAGACTGGCGACGGCCGGCAACAGCCTTCCGCTGAGTGCGCTGGGCCAGCTCGCGTCCGGCAACTGCGACGTCGCCGCGAGCGCGGTGGGTCTGCTGACTCCGCGTCGTGGCCATCAGTCCTCGCCACGCTGCAGGAAGCGGAACTGGGCGAAGCTGATCACCCCGACCACGATGATAAGAACGACGGACATCGCGCTGGCCAGACCGATGTCGAAGCTTGAGAAGCCTGTATTGACGATCGACATAACGACCGGCAGCGTGCTGGTGCCCGGCCCGCCCATAGTCATGATGTAGAACTGGTTGAAGGCCAGGAATGAGCCGATAACCGAGATCACCAGACTCAGCACGATCGATCGCTGCAGCAGTGGCATAGTTACCCGGCGCTCGGCGCTCCACCAGGACGCACCATCGACCTTGGCGGATTCGTACAACTCCTCCGGCACGCTCTGCATCCCCGCCATCAGCAGCATCATGGTGAGACCCGCAGCGAACCATACGACGAGCACGCAGATGGCAGTCAAGGCCAGGCCGGTGTGCACGAGCCACGCCGTGGTGTCCTTGACGATGCCGAGCTTGCCGAGCACAAAGTTCGCGGTGCCCGACTGCGGCTGCAGTTCGACTACGGCCATGTAGCTCTCGGTCGTCAGCCCGACGATGAACGGCAGGAATATCAGCGTGCGGATCAGCACCGCCCCCCGCCGGTTGGACCGCACGAGGACCGCGAGCGCGTACCCGATGATGAGGATCGGAAGCGTCACGATGGCGGTGTACTTCAGGGTGAACACGATGGACTGGATGAACAGCGTGTTATGGAGCAGGGCCTGATAGTTCGCGAGTCCGATGAAGTTGTACGAGCCCACGAGCGGCCAGTTGGTCAGCGACATGTAGACGCCGAAGCCCAGCGGAATCAGCGTGAAGACAGCCACGAGCGCCAGCGCCGGGGAGACTAGGAGGAGCCCGGTCCGGGCCCGGCGTCGTGCCGCGCCTGTTAGCCGACGCGAACCCGCAATTCCCGCTAGGGTCATCCGCTGGCTCCTGCCTTCCGCCCTGGGTCATGTCCAGTTCTGCATCGCAGCCCGCCGGCTGGCCGGGCCACGCCTGGCGACGCGACCCGGCCGGCACGGCAGGAGCCGATCACGGAGTGCTGCTGAGCGCCGACTGGATGCCGGACTGCCCTTCGCTCACCGCCGTGTCCATCTTGCCGTTGTAAACCGCATCCTCGAACATCTTGAACCACGGCGAGCCCGCGACGTTGAATACGGCGTTGTAGGCGAGCGTGTACTCGACTGAGCCATTCGCCAGCGCCTGCAGCGCCACTGCGTCGTACGGATTCTTGGTCTTGAAGGCGGGGGTCAGCACGTCAGTGCGTATCGGCGTATCCCCAAGCGACGGAAACTCCTCCTGCTGGTGCTGCTGGAGTACCCACTGGACGAACTCCCAGGCACCCGACGGGTTGCTCGCCCCCTTCGGGATCACGAAGTCGTCTCCGCCGTCGAACGTTGCCCCGCCGCCACCGCTGACCGAAGGCAGCGGCGCATCCGCGAACTCCGAGGTCGGTGTCATCTTCGTGGCGAAGGCGTAGGCACCCGGCAGGATGCCGACTTTCCCTGCCTCGAAGTCTGCACCCCAGGTCAGACCGTTCTGCGTCTGGTCAGCGAGTGGCACGAGGTGCTGAGCCCAGAGCTGACGGTAGAAGCCGAGGATCGACTTCAGCGGCGCGTTGTTGGTAACGTTCGCCGTCTGCGAGCCGAGCGGACCGTTGATGACATGCTGGCCCGCGGCCCAGATGGACGGGAGCATGGTGAAGCCAAGGCAGCCCTGACAGTTCCCGGCGAAGGAGAAGCCGGAGATGCCATGACCGAGTGCGTTGATCTTCTGAGCGTCGGCGAGGATCTCTGCGTAGCTCGTCGGCGGGGAGTTGGGGTCGAGTCCGGCTTCGGAGAAGAGCTTCTTGTTGTACCAGAGCACGGACAGGTCGGCGAGGTACGGAACGCCGTAGTACTTGCCGTTGTCGGTGGCCAGCTTCAGGTGACCCGGGCTGAGAGAGCTCTTGAACGGGAGTGCATTGACGTACTGCGTGAGGTCCATCAGCGCGTTCTGGTGCATGAAGAACGGCACGTTGATGTCATTCAACCCCACGACATCAGGCACGGAGCCAGCCCTGATGGCTGTTCCCAGCTCGGTGACTGCCTCGTTCGGCAGCGTCAGGTGCAGCTGCACCTTAAGGTTCTTGTGAGTTGCGTTGAACTGGGCGACCATCGCCTTGGCCACCGGGTCGGTGGCCTGCCTCGCCCAAAAGTGCACCACGCCCGTGGCACCGACACCAAACGACTTCGTCGTGCTGGCGGGCCCTGACGAGCCACACGCCGAAAGCGCCAGCGCCGTGAAGGCAGAGGCGGCCGCCATGACCGCGACCGGCCTGATATGACCACGTCCCATGATTATCTGCCTCTCCTGCTTAAGTTCCGGACGCGCCTGTACATGTCGTCAACCTCCTCAGTGAGGGTTTTCACTTGTTGCGGCGGGAACGAGGCCGGCGTGCGGCCGGGTCCCTAACTGGTGGCCGGACTGTCTGACCGGCTCAATGGCATCCAGATCCGCATGGCACGCCCGTCCCGGTTGTCCCACTGGAAGTACGGGATGGCGACCGCTGTCGCCGGGCGCCCGCCTGTGCTGGTATCCGGCTGCGGCAGGTAGGGAAGCCCGTCGTCGCTGGCGGGCGGAAGCTGCAGTGCGTCAGCCTCGAGCGCAACTGTCGGGCCAACGCCGGGCAGAGAGATCATGCGCTCGGCAAGAGCTCCGGAGCTGATGGCAAGGTCCTCCACGCTCCCGGCTTGCTGGTCGGCCTGCTCGAAGCAGTACACGAGGGGCCCGCGCTCGAGAGCGACCGCGCCCCGCAGCGCGTCGACGCGCCGGCTGGCGTGCGTGAGCCGCGGCGTGAGGTCGAGGCTGCAGGTGAGCACGTCGCCAGGACGCCAGCGCCGCCGGAGGATCAGATAGCCGTGCTCATCCGATTCGGCGCTGACCGGCTGTCCGTTGTAGGAGGCAGAGATACCGCTGCACCATGCGGGTATTCGCACGGCGAGGCCGCACTCAGATCCTGGTGCGCTGCGGACGTGGAACTCAATGGAGCCATCCCACGGGTAACGCGTTGTCACGTCGACGCTGAGCATGTCACCAGCCACTGGCGCGGAGATCTGAGCTCCGGTCAGCTGGTGGAGGTAGAGAACATCACCCCCAAGGGTCGCGATGTAGTGATCCAGTGATGCGATCAGCCGCATGATGTTCGGCGGGCAGCACGCGCACGAGAACCACTCGCGCCTCCTGCCAGGATCGTCGTTCTCGAAGTGGTCGGCGCGGCGCTGAAGCGGATTGACGTAGAAGAACCGCTGTCCGTCGGCAGACAGGGCGGCGCCGAACCCGTTGTAGAGAACCCGCTCCATCAGATCCGCGTATTTTGCGTCGCCGGTGGCGAGCAGCAGCCGCCAGCTCCAGTGGAAGCTCGCGATGGCGGCGCAGGTCTCGTTATACGAGCGGTCGGGTGGGAGCTCGAACGCATCGCCGAACGCCTCGCCCGAATGCCGGGAGCCGTTACTCCCCGTCAGCGCCGTCTTCGTCGCGACCATGTCCTCCCAGCGGGCGATGGAGGAGGCCATCAGCTGGGTATCGCCGGTCTCGACCGCGACGTCGACCACGCCGCTCTCCAGGTACAGCGCCCGGACCGCGTGGCCGGCCAGGGCTGTCAGCTCGCGAACCGGCACGGCATCCTGCAGATACCGGCTGCCGAAGCCGGAGTCACCGATGAGGCCATGGCCGCGGGCGTCCACGAACTGGCTGGCCAGCTCGAGGTAGGCGGGCGTTCCCGTCTGCCGGTACAGCTCCATCAGCGCTGTCTCGATAATCGGATGACCGTCGAGGCCGCCCTGGGTGCCGAGGAACGTGCTCACCAGATGGTCGGCGAATCGCCGCGCGACGCCGAGCAGTGTTCCGCCGTTGAAGCTCCGCGCAGCTGCCACGCCCGCCTGGATAAGGTGACCGGCGCAGTACAGCTCGTGACTCGACTCAAGCCGTGCATACCGCGGCCGCCCGGTCACCTGGACACACGAATTGAGGTAACCGTCATCTTGCTGCGCCTTGGCCACCAGGGCTGTGGCCTCCGCGGCGAAATCAGCGAGTTCCGAATCGCCTGTCCGGCCCAGTTCCCAGCTAATCGCCTCCAGCGTCTTGTAGACGTCGGAATCCATGAAGGCCGGACCGCGGTATCCGGTGTTCGCGCCGGAGCTGGCGAGCCGCAGGTTGTCGAGGTTGCCTGCCGCCTCCAGCTGCCGGAGGGCGAGCGGCAGGCTCGCCGCACGGTTGCGCTGCTGCCACTGTTGCAGCAGCCCGTCAGCCAGGTGAACGTCTTGCCTGCTGAGTGGCATGTGCGCCACCGCAGCACCAGGTGTGGGGCGCACCGGCCCGTCAGTCGCTCCGGCGTCAGCCATGTACCTGGCTCCCGATTCCTAATCCGAATCTGCTAATCATGGCGGCCGTTCAGTCGGCGTAGAGGTGAGCTAGGAATAGGTTTTCCTCAGAAGCTAGAGTCCATCCTGCGCACAGTCAAGCCCTGTACATGGGCTGATTTGGTGAGGTAAGAAGACTTAGTGAGCCGTTCTGAGATTGGAGCAACCGGTTGCCTCCTCCTGCCGAACCTGGCGCCGAGTCCAGGCGGCCGACCATCAGGGATGTGGCGGCACAGGCCGGCGTCTCCATCGGCACCGCGTCGAAGGCACTGAACGGCCAGGGAAAGCTGCGGCCCGCTACCAGGGACAGAGTTGCGGCGGCCGCTCGGGAGCTTGGCTTCGCGCCGAACGTCCTAGCGAAGGCGCTGCTGGCCGGCCGGACCTACACGGTCGGCCTGATCACCACGGATAGCTTCGGCCGGTTCAGCATTCCAGTGATGCTCGGCGCCGAGGATGCGCTGGGCGCCGGCCAGATCTCGGTCTTCATGTGCGATACCAGAGACGACCCAACCAGGGAGCGGCAGTACCTGAACATGCTGCTCAGCCGCCGGGTTGACGGCCTGATCGTTACCGGGCGGCGGATCGAGCCCCGGCCCAGCATCGGCACCGCGCTGGGCATCCCCGTTGTCTATGCGATGACCCAGTCCCTGGATACGGACGAGCCGGCGATCCTTCCTGACGACTACGGCGGAGGCCAGCTGGCTGCTCGCAACTTCATCGAGACCGGCCGCTTGCGGGTCGGCCATATCACCGGTCCCGAGCGCTTCCTGTGCGCGCGGAAGCGCGCGAGCGGCTTCTCTGATGCACTCAAGACCGCGGGAGCCGAGTTCTCGCCACACGACGTGCTCTACGGCGAATGGAGCGAGCAGTGGGGTCGCGAGGGCGCGAACGTCCTGCTTCGCACCGCGCCCGACGTGCAGGCCATCTTCTGTGGTAGCGATCAGATTGCGCGCGGCGTCGCTGCCACGCTCCGGATGCTCGGGCGCCGAGTCCCTCAGGACATCGCGCTCATCGGTTTCGACAACTGGAGACCGATGGCGCTCGGCTCCGAGCCACCGCTGAGCAGCATCGACATGTGCCTTGAGGACGTCGGCAGGACCGCTGCCGAGCACTTGCTCACCGCCATTAACGACTCGCCCACGCACGGGGTGCACACCGTGCCCTGCCGGCTTGTCGTCAGGGAGTCAACAGATACTCAGATGCCTTCTCCGGTGGGCTAAAGGGGTCGTCGGGCCCGGCGTCAGGCCCGCGCAGGTGCGCAGGCTGGCGGGCTGGAAAGACTTACCAACATGGATAGCCCTGAGCCGCGTGCTGAGCACTGGCCCGCGCACCTGCCTGCGGGTGCGCTGCGTGTGGTGCGGTGGAGCACGCAGTATGACCAGACAGTGATCTTCTACCGGGACGTCCTCGGGCTGGCCGTGCTGGAGACTTTCCAGGACAGCTATGGCCTGGAGGGGACCATCCTTGGCCTTCCCGGCGGCGAGGTCCATTTGGAGATCGTCCGCTCGCCGGAAGCGCAGTCCCTGACGGGAAGACTCGACGAGCTGGTGTTCTACCTGCCTGATCCCGCAGCCCGGGAGCAGATCATGGCGCGGCTGGCCGCGGCGGGCGTGGATCCGGTTCCTCAGATCGAGTACTGGCAGGACAACGGCGGCGTTACCTACCGCGACCCAGACGGCCATGGAGTCGTGTTCCCCTCCTGGATCTACCGGCCACCCGCATAAGCCGCTCGGGCCGGCCTCTGCCCCGGCGCCAGCTGCTCGTGCCGGCAGCCCGGCGGCGCGACGATCAGCGCGCGCCATTGGGGATCGACGGCGGGTCCGCGTCCAGGTCGGCATCGGCGAGAAGGCGGCTGCCGGCCGCGCTATCGCGCAGCAGGGCAGCCAGCAGATGACGAGCCGGCCACCGGCCCGAGGCCCAGGCCAGCCCGCACGCGAGGCCGCCGGGTCCGGCCGCGTGCACGGCGCCCGCCGTGTAACGCCACGGCACCGCGACGCCGTCCACGACGAGGCGGTCATGGGCGTAATACTTCGCGGGCGCATCCGGCAGCACCGCCCGCACGATCGCGGGTACCGCTGAGTGCTCCGCTGTCGACTCGACCAGACCGGCGACCTCCTCGGTGGCCAGCGGAACGTCGAGCAGGTCGGCGAGCCGGCGCGCCAGGTCGTGCGGTGCCAGCACCAGGGGGCGATCGGCCACCAGCGGCCACAGGTCGGGCGCGTCCAGGACCAGGGCTTCGGCAGCGTCAGCGACGACAACCTCGTTCCGGCGCACGGCGCGCACCCGGTCAGGAGGCTCGACCTCGGCGACTGCAGACAGCGCGATCCACAGCGCCCGCAGCTGCGCCCGCGTCACAGATCGCGCAGGGTCGGCCAGCCGCATGAGCAGCTCGTCCGCGCCGCCGGGCTCAGCGATCAGTTCCGCGAGCGAGTCGCGCACCCCGAGCGCGCGGGCGAACTCAGCGTCCAGGGGCGTTTCTGCCTCGTCATAGAGATCCGTGAGCAGCGGATCGGCGTTGGCGGCACGCATCTCGCCAGGCCTGCGCCCGCCGAGGACCGGGTGACTACGCAGCCACCAGCTGGTGTACGACGGCACATCCGCGTAGCGGCCGTCGGCGAGCAGCACCCTGGCTGGCGCGACGAGCGCCGCGCGCAAGGACGGCGCTGCGAGCATCTTCAGTGCCAACGGCCAGCGTTCTGGGTCGACGAGCTCAAGGTCGCGGACGGCCAGCAGCTCTGGCGCGACGAGCGGCACTCCGGGCGCCAGCCGGGCGCGCACTTCGGCGGCCCACTCCGCAGCGCCGTCAAGATCGAGGTCAGGAGCGTCCATGACGACGTCCTCGGCAGCCAGCAGGCTGAACGACGACAGCACGCCGGCCGCCTCAAGCGTCTCGGCACCGAAGCGCTCCAGTATCGCCGGGCTGACAGTACCGAATGGCGTGTCTGCGCCCACCACGTCTGCCAGCGGGCTGCCAGGGAGAACAAGCTCATCTGCCGGGTACCACTCGCCATCGGCGCCGGGCAGCGTCAGGTCAGCGAGCCACGGGTAATCGCCAGGCCGAAGGTGCGCTGCTGCTACGAGAGTGAGTACCGCATCCGCGATCGGGCCGGGATCCTCCTCGTCGTAGGACGCCTCGACTGCGGCGCGCACTGCTGGGTCCGCGAGGACACTCTGTGGCGTGGCCTCGACAGCGCCCAGCCGCGTCAGCAGCGGGTGCACCGCGCCGGACTGAACGACCCGGAAGCCAAGCGCCGTCAGCGACTGGGCATGCTCCAGCCCCGGGCCGGGCAGCAGCAGCCCGCGAGGACCCCGTACCAGCCGGCCGTCCGCTAGCGGTACGGGCAGCGCCCCCAGCTCGCCGAGCTCGGCTGGTTCTCCGGTGGCGAGCACCTCGTACAGGTCTTTCCACCACCCAGGATCGCGATCGAGGGAGGCCAGCATGTCAGCGAGCTCAGCCAGCCGCAGCCGCCGGACTCCGAGGACCGCGAAGGCCGGATGCCGGGCCGGGCCGGCGATCAGGTCGGGCAGTACCGGCGCGATGCTGCCGGTCAGCCGCGGCATGCTCGCGTCCAGGACCACCGCATCCCGCGGCCGGACCCGCCGGCCACCCGGCCCGGCTGCCGGGAGGAATGCGCTGTCGGGCAGCAGCCGCAGGATCCTGTCGCGCAATTGTGCGTCCAGCTCGCCCTGCCCGACCGGAGACGGGACCAGGTCGAGCAGGCCGGCTCCGGGTGCCAGGCGGGGCAGCAGCCCGGCGTAGACCTCGGCGGACTGGTCGAGCAGGAAGTCGGTGAGCGGGCCAGGCGCAACGTGCCGTCGGTCGGGACTGAGCGGGAACGAGGCGAGCAGCAGCGCCGGTAGCCCGAGCCGTTCGTCTGTAGGCGTCGGTGCGTGGACGACGGCGCTGACCCCGGCAGGCAGGCTGCCAGTGGGCAGAGTGCCATCAGGGCTGTCGGCTACGACAGGCACGGCCCAGCGCACCGACCAGGACGGACGCGCTCTCTCCTCGACTGGGCGGTCGGCCAGCAGCCGTTGATCGGTTGGGCCTTCGCCACCTGAGGTACGCCACCTGGCGACGGCACCGTCGACGGTGATGCTGACGCTTTCACCGTCATGCGTGGCCGTGAGCAGCCGGGTCGTGCCGTGGACTTCGATCTCGATGCCGGCGAGAGCGGGCAGGGCAAGCATGATCGCGGGTCCGGTCTCCGCGAGCAGCCGTTCAACCAGCAAGACTGCCGCCTCGTCCCGCAGCGGCAGCGTCACCGCTGTCGCGAAGCCCTCGGGAGGAACGCCGGTTGCCGCAAACGGCAGGCGCAGGACGGGGAGCTGACCTGACCGACGGGCGAGCTCAGCCGCCACACCGGGTATGTCCAGGACGAGGTCGCGGGCTGCGACGCGCGACCACGCCACGGCGCCAGTCAGCGATGCGATGTGCGGCTCGTCGCTCACCGCAGCGGCGGCAGCGAAGCCGACGCCGAACCTGCCCACAACGGCCGCGCGTGCGTCCCGGCTTGCTCGTGCGACAGGCTCTCGCTTACTGGACGCGCGCAGGGTAGAGAGCGCTGCCACGCCTGCCGCGTCGAGTGGCGCACCCGTATTGGCCGCCACGAGCGTGCCGTCGTGCAGCGTCAGCCGGAGCCGGCCGGGCACGCCCGCGCGCACTGCGGCGTCCGCTGCGTTCTGGGCCAGTTCCACGATGACGCGGTCCCGGTAGCCGCCCAGCGCGTAATCCTCTTCTGCGTTGGCATCCTCCCGGAACCGCGCGGGCGAGGCTGTCCAGGCCGCGAGCACCGTCCTGCGCAGCTCTGCGGTGCCAAACGGGTCTGCCTGGCTTTGCTGCACCGCGCCCGATCCGCCCCCTCGTTCCCGACCACGCAGATCCGGGTATCAGCGCGGCAACGCCCGGAGCATAGCCTTGCGCGAGCACCCCTAGCGGATGAGGGAGCCTGAACATGAGCATCGAGAAACCCGAAGTCGACTTCCCGGACGGCGACCCGCCTACCGAGCTGGAGATCTCCGATATCTGGCAAGGCGACGGGGCCGTCGCAAAGGCTGGCGATACGGTCCAAGTGCACTACGTCGGTGTGGCTTATTCCACCGGCGAGGAATTCGACGCGAGTTGGAGCCGCGGCGCTCCGCTGGAGTTCAGGCTCGGCGTTGGGCAGGTCATCGCCGGCTGGGATCAAGGCGTGCAGGGCATGCGAGTCGGTGGCCGCCGTCAGCTCATCATTCCGCCTGAGCTTGCCTACGGTGACCGCGGCGCGGGACGCGCCATAGCGCCGGGCGAGACTCTCATCTTCGTCTGCGACCTGGTCTCAGCCTGACGCAACCGGTCTCGGTCGCCAGAACCGGGCAAGTGACTGCACATAGGCCAACATCTGGCCACCTCACGCCCTTTTCGACTGCTGGGCGATAGGCCCGGAGTTCCGCGGGCCTGCGTGAAGCGGTTCTACGGTCCCGGCCACGGCGGGACGATCGACTCTACGCAGGGTGCTCTCGAGGCGGCGAAATTGGGGACTCGAGGGGCTGTAGGGAGTCAGCTGCCACGCTCCTGCCGAAGCCGGGCAACGGGACCAGCGGCCAGCACGAGGCAGAAGAGGGAGATGAGGACTATGAAGCGTGTCGTCATCGATCACTTTGGCGGTCCCGAGGTGTTGCGGGTGGTTGATGCGAGCGACCCCCGACCGGCTCCGGGCGAGGTCCGAGTCAGAGTGCTGGCAGCGGGCGTGTCCTATACCGATGCCTTGCTGCGCGCCGGGTCCTATCTCGGCGTGCCGAACCCGCCGTTCACGCCCGGCTACGAGCTCATCGGCGTCGTCGAGGAACTGGGCCCGGGCTGCGTAAGACTGCGCGTCGGAGACCGAGTCGGCGCACTCACGGTCTGGGGTGCCGATGCGGAACGCGTATGCGTGCCGGAGACCGGCGCCGTCAAGGTGCCCGAGGATCTTGACCCGGGAGAAATCCTGAGCCTCGTGTTCATCTACATGACGGCGTACCAGCTGCTCCACCGCGCCGCGAAGGCGGAGCCGGGCGAGCTAGTGCTCGTGCATGGCGCAGCCGGACGAGTCGGCACCGCCGTACTGGAGCTGGGACGTGTTGCGGGGCTTCAGTTGTACGGCACATGCTCGGGCCGCGACCGTGCCGCGGTTGAGCGGCTGGGCGCCGTAGCTATCGACTACCGCAACGAAGACTTTGTGGCCCGAGTCCGCGCGCTGCCTGCGAGGGGCGTGGACGTCGTCCTCGACGGCCTCGGCGGCACGTTGTCGCTACGCTCCTTCCGCGCGCTTCGGCCGGGCGGAAGGCTCGTCGTCTATGGGCACTCAGCCACGGTCGCGCACGGACATAGGAGCTGGCGAGGCTGGGCCGAGTGGTACGCGACCACCGCTCTTGTCGGGCTGCGGGGGCTCTTGGATCCGAGCCGACGCGTCTCCGCCTACCGGATCCAGAGGCTCCGCGGCAACCGGCACCAGGTGCTTCCCGTCGGCGGGCGGTCCCGACCGCTTCCCGTCGGTGGCGAACCGCGGAACCCGGAGTGGTTCCGTGCGGACTTCGACGCCCTGGTCGAACTTCTCCGCCAGGGCGCCATCCACCCAGTCGTCGCCGAGCGCTTGCCGCTGACCGAGGCGCGGCGTGCCCATGAGCTGCTCGAGGGCTCGGCGTCGAAGGGCAAGCTCGTCCTGGTGCCGTAGCCAGCGAAACGCTCATGCGGTATCGAGAACGGCCGCGTCGGCACCACCCTCCTCGCCGAGGATCGAGCCGATCTGGGCGACCTGGTCGGGTCGGGTAGCGCGCAGCCACAGCAACGCGGCGATGCCGAGGAGGAGCCAGACGAGGGCCACGTACGGGGTCCACTTGAGTATGCCCGGAGGGGCCGGGTGGATCGACCCGTACAGCGCGGCGCCGAAGACGATCGCGCCGACGATCGGGATGCCGACGTGGACCAGCGGGTTCCAGTTCCGGGTCGCGCGGGTGTTCCAGAAGTACACGATGCCGCCGAGGCAGATCATGATGTACACGACAATGACCAGCAGGGTGCCGGTGGTAGCCCAGAAGTAGTAGTTCGACAGTGGCTGGCCGAAAGCGCTGTCGGACAGCGGGTAGCCCATCACGAGCGCCATCACGATCGCCAGCACCGTGACGGTGAACGTCGCGACGACGGGCGTCTTGTACCGCGGGTGCGTCCGGGCGAGAGCGGCCGGCAGGACGCCTTCGCGGCCCATTGCGAATAGTGTGCGCGAGGCGGCCGTGGCGCACGCGACGCAGACGATAAACGCCGCGCACATCCCGCCTATCTCAGCCAGGGTGCCGAGCCAGGACCCCACGAACGTGCTCGCGGTCGTCTTGAGGGCAACCGGGTCGACGCCCATCTTGGCGCCGTTGGTCACGCCGTAGCCGATCGTGATCGAGTAGGTCGTCCACAGGTACAAGATGATGGCGAACACCGTCGCGGCGATCACCGCGATCGGGATGTAGCGACGCGGGTGCGCGGTCTCCTCGCCGAAGTCGGCGGAAGTCTCGAAGCCGATGTAGGAGGTGACGCCGAAGATGATCCCGTAGAAGACGCCGTTGAAGCCGCCGGAGTTGGTGTGGCTGAAGCTGAACGCGCCGAGCGCCTGGCCGTGGCTGCCGCCCTTAGCGGTCGTCACGATGTCGATGAGCACGATCACGGCGACGGTGATGATCCCGATGATGAGCTGTACTCGGGTCGTCACCTTGATCCGGATCACCGACAGCACCATGTACAGCGCCATGCCAATGACGAAGAACAGGATCCATAGCTTGGGACTCACGCCGAGCAGGTCGGCGGCCAGGAAACCCACTCCGGACATCGTCATCGGCACGAAGCAGATGAACCCGAAGAAGTAGAGCCAGCCGGCCATGTAGCCGGCTTCCTTGCCCAGGCTGCGGCTCGCGTAGGTATAGGCGTACCCGGCGGTGGCCATCCGGCGTGTGAACCCGATGACTACAAAGGCCAGCGCCAGGCACGCGACGCCGCCGAGCAGGAACGCCAGCGGGGTCGAGCCGCCGGCGACCGCGGAGACGCCGCTGACGTTCAGCAGCAGCGCCATTCCTGGTGCAATCACCGAGACGGAAATCGCGATGGCATCCCACAGCCGCAGCGATCCGTGGGCGAGCTCGCCGACTTCGATGCCTCTCACATCACTACTGGTATTGGCCATGGCCCCGGTCCTCTCTTACTCCGGTCCATGCTCGGGCATGAACACGGTCTGGTCATCTAGGACATAGTCGAAGGCAAGCGGAGTGCAGTCGTGCTCCGCGAGCCAGTCCGTGAACTTCACATGAGCGGGGTGCGCCCGGTAGGCGTTCATCGTCGCCACGTCAGGAAACTCGGTGTACAACAGGTGGGAGTAGCCGCGGTTGCGGGCCCCGGTCAGGTCGGTGCCGAGGCGGCACCTGGTCATCAGGCCGATCTCGCTCGGCCACGCGGCCACCATGTCGCGCATCTGCGCTGCTTCGTCCGCGGACAGCTCGCGCGGAAAGCTGAACAAGACGATGTGCTGTAAGGACATCGCGGCCCTCCTTGGTGGTTAGTAGAACTCGAAGTACTCGCGCATCTCCCAGTCGCTCACGTTCTGGCCATCGGGCGGCGGGTTCTCCGCAATGGCCGCGTCGTAACGAGCCACCTCTGACCGCTTCATCTGCAGCAGGTAGTCGACAACGGTGTCGCCGAACGCCTTGCGGAAGAACTCGTCGAGAGCGAGCGTGTCTACCGCGGCGGCGAGCGAGGCCGGGAGCGGAGTGTTGGCGGTGGCGTACGGATCGGCCTCGACCGGAGGCGGCGGGTCGAGCGAGCGGCGGATGCCATCGAGTCCTGCGGCGATGTTCGCCGCCATGTACAGGTACGGGTTGGCGGCCGGCTCGCCCATCCGCATCTCGACGTGGCTGTTCCCGTCACCGGGCGCACCCTGAACGCGGACCAGCGCCCCGCGGTTCTCCAGCGCCCAGCACACGCGGTCGGGCGCGAACGAGTACGGCCGGAACCGCTTGTAGCCGTTGACGGTGGGCGTCGCGAACACGCCCATCGGCAGCGCGTGCTCGAGCAGTCCGGCGACGAACTGCCGCCCGGTCGCCGAAAGGTAGTCGTCGTTGCTGGCGAACGCATTCCGCCCGTCCTGGCGCGAGATGAGCGACTCGTGGAGGTGCCAGCCGGACGGGAAGAAGTTCGGGAGCGCTGGTGCGCACATGAAGGTCGCGAGCAGTCCGCGGCGCTGGCAGATCTGCTTGACCGCGGACCGGAAAAGCACCACGGCGTCGGCTGCCGCGATCCCGCCTATGGGGCTGAAGCTGAACTCCATCTGGCCGGGGCCCCATTCGTCCTCCATGGAGCGGGGTGGCAGCCCGACCGCTGCGAGGCCATCACGGATCTCCTCCAGCGTGCTCGCCACGCTGTCGAGCCGGACCTCCGACAGATACTGGTAACCGCGCTCGAACACGCTGACCGGCGGCACTGGCGGGGTGAACCCGGCGTCGCCGGGCACGATGTGGTCGGAGTCTAGCTTGACGATGTAGTACTCGACCTCGATCCCGGCGAGGTAATCGAAGCCTGCGTCGCCGAGCTCAGCCAGCATGCGGCGCATCAGCCCGCGGCCGTCCAGCGGCATCGGCTGGCCATTGGAGAAGTACGTGTCGCACAGCATCCAGCCGGTCCGGTCGGCCCAGGGCAGCACGCGGAACGTGGCCGCATCGGGCACTAGCACGATGTCGGGAAAGCCGGTGAACTCCGCGATCCCGAACCCGCCGCCCGCGGCGAAGGCCGGCACGAATACCTGGTTGCCGGAGTCAAGGCTGTAGATCGCACCGGAGAAGTCCAGGCCATTGGACATCGCGGCGATGGCTACCTCGGGTGACAGCGACTTGGCACGCGGCACGCCGTGCTGATCGACGACCACCAGCCGGACGGTGCGAAGTTCTAGCTCGCGGATCTTCCTCGCGACTTCGTGGGCCAGCTCAGCCTGCTCTGATGAATACAGGCCGTTGCGCGCGACGAATCCTGGCTGGCCAACGCCATGCGCGTCAGGCCGGCCGGCGGCCGGGCTGCTGCTTGTCACGTGGCGGTCCTCCGATGCAGTTGTGGTCCGTCATGCGGACTGCGGATTCGGGCCACGCCGTGCCCGCGACGGATCATGGTTTCCTGGGCTCACCGCGACGCTGGCTCATCTGCTGCAGCATGGCGGCGGTGAAGTTGTCGGGCTCGACGTCAGCGAGAGACAGGAACGTTTCAGTACGCTGCACGCCGCTGATCTGGAAGATCTCGGTGAGCAGCAAGTCGCGCAGGTGGGCGTGATCCCGGACCCGCAGCCGGACGAGCAGATCCAGCCCGCCGGTTACCACGCTCATGTCCTCCGCCTCGGGAAGGGCCCGGATCGCATTGATGATCTCGCTCAGGTCCATGCCAGGGCCAGCCGTCACCGCTATGTAGACGACGACCGGGTAGCCAAGTGCCGCCCAGTCGATGTTGACCCGGTAGCCCCGGATCGCGCCGAGACGCTCGAGCCGGGCGATCCGGTCCGCGACTGCTGGCGGCGACATCTCGACCTGCCTGGCCAGCGCACGCTGCGACTGGCGCGCATCCGTTGCAAGCGCGCGCAGCAACGCTAGGTCGAGGTCGTCCACCTCCACCTTGGGCGGGGCGGCCGAGGTCACTTCGGCCAGCCTCGCGAAGGGTGCTGAGACGGTTGCCATATGCCAGCCGACCGTTCGTACTGCTTAGTAATTTGAGTTATGCTAACGAGTGTCGCCGTTGCTTCTGTAAAGCATACGGTGCGAAATTCTTACATTTGTAAGATCGGCTGTCAAGAGACGGAAGCGTCAATGACCGCAGCAATCGACCAGAGCCACACCAACCCTTCTGGCCCCGCCCCGGGCGGCACGGCGCGCGACTGGGACGCTGGGCTCGCCAGGCGCACGAAGTCCCTTGGTGGCGGAGAGATCACCGCGATCCTGGCGCTTGCCGGGGCCTCCGACGTGATCACGTTCTCGGGCGGATTCCCCGATCCGGCCACGTTCCCTACTCACGTGCTTGCTGACATTGCCGGCCGGCTGATCACTGAGGACCCGGGCGTCGCCCTGCAGTACTCAGCAACCGAGGGCATCGCGAGCGTGCGCGACTACGTTTCCTTCAGGCTCGCTGCCGCTCAGGGTCGCATGCCAGGTCCTGGCGAGCTGATGATCACTAGCGGTGGCATCGACTGCATGGAGCTGGTCGCCAAGAGCTACCTGGATGTCGGTGACGCGGTCGTCGTGGAGGCGCCGACCTATCTGGGCGCGATCATGGCGTTCCGCGGCTACGAGGCCGACGTGCGGGGCGTGCCGGTAGACGGTGACGGGTTGCGCACTGACATACTCGCCGATCAGCTCGCGGCAGGCCTGCGCCCGAAGATCCTTTATACGATCCCGGAGTTCCAGAACCCGACCGGCCTGACCATGAGCGCATCTCGCCGGGGCGAGCTGATCGAGCTGGCCCGGCGATACGGGTTTCTGATCCTCGAGGACGTTGCGTACCGGGATCTCTACTTCGAGCAGCAGCCGCCGCCCAGCTTGTGGTCGATGGCGCCGGACGTGGTGCTGCAGGCCGGGACGTTCTCGAAGATCTTCTGCCCCGGCGTCCGGCTGGGCTGGGCGGCCGGCCCGGCCGAGATCATCAGTCGGCTGGTGGTGGCCAAGCAGAATTCCGATCAGTGCTCAGGCGCGCTCGGCCAGCGGATGCTGGAGGACTATGGCCGCAGCGGGCACATGGAGCGCCAGATCCTCGCCTCCCGCGCGCTGTATGCACGCCGCGCTGCGCTGATGGGCCAGGCGCTGACCGCACACATGCCAGAAGGGACGACCTGGACCACACCGCACGGCGGTTTCTATATCTGGGTTACCGCGCCGGCCGGTGTGGATACCGTGGCGCTGTCCGCTGCCGCGCGGGCGCGGAAAGTCGCCTACGTACCAGGGCGGCCCTTCTACCCCGGCGACGACGGAGCGCCGCAGATCCGCCTCGCGTACAGCCGGGTGGCTGACGAACTGATCGAGGAGGGCATCCGCCGGATCGGCGAGGTGCTCAGGACAGCTCTGGAGGAGCGGTGAGCAGCATGATGGAGCAGCCGGATGCTACCGGGCCAGCCAGAGATCCAGAGTCGCTCGGCGACGCCGAAAGCCACTTCACCACCGAGGCGCGCGGCGAGCCCGCCGGTCCTGGCCGGTACGTCAACGTGGACGCCATCACCCCTGTTGAGTTCCTCCCCGGCCTCGGCTTCCGGCCCGTGCAAGGTCAGCGCGCGATGGCGAACTTCGTGACCTTCGCGCCCGGCGCGGAGGCCCCGCGGCATGTGCATGAGGAAGAGCAGTTCATCATCGTGATCGATGGCGAGCTAACGGTCGACCTGGATGGCGACGTGCGCGTCCTGCGCAAGGGGGACGTCGCGGTGGTACCAGCGTGGGTGCCGCACGGCGCGTGGACAACCGACAGTCACTGCATGGAAATCGACGTGTTCAGCCCGCCGCGGCAAAGTCTGCTCAAGCTCGCCGCCGCCCACGCCGAGCAGTCTCATCAGGCCACCGAACAGCCCGGCGAGGCCTAGATGGATCTCGGGCTCGCCGGCCGCAAGGCCATCGTCACCGGCGGGTCGAAGGGCCTGGGCAAGGCCATCACCGCCGATCTGATCGCCGAGGGCGCATCCGTCGTGATCTGCTCCCGGCATATCGACGAGCTCGAGGCGACGGCCGCGGAGCTGACGAAGGATGCCGCCGACCTGGCCGGAACTGTGCACGCCCTGCCGTGCGATGTGACCGATCCGAATCAGGTCGGCAGCTTCATCGACGAGGCAGCAGCCGCTCTCGGCGGGCTGGACATCCTCGTCAACAACGCCGGCGGAGCCAGGCCCGGCAGGTTCGGCACGCTGACCGATGACGACTGGCACGCCGACATCGAGGTCAAGCTCCTGGCCCAGATCCGCTGCACGAGGGCGGCTCTGCCGCAGCTACGCCAGAGCCCGGCGCCACGGGTGATCAACATCAACGCCGTATACGCCCGTTACCCCGATCCTGCCTTCCTTGCCTCCTCGGTGAACAGGGCGTCCTGCCTCAGCTTGTCGAAGGCGCTGTCCATCGAGCTGGGCCAGGAGGGAATCCTGGTCAACAGCGTCAACATCGGCCTCGTAGAGACCCCGCAGTGGCAGAACATCCACCGTCTCCGAGCACCCGACGTGCCGGCCGAGCAGTTCTTCGGGCAGCTAGCCGCGGCGGAGGTCCCGCTCGGCCGGTTCGGCCGGCCTGAGGAGGTCGCGGGGCTGGTGGCGTTCCTGGCCAGTGACCGGGCTAGCTATATCGCCGGCGCGTCCATCGACATTGCCGGGGGAATGGGCAAATTCTTGTAGGGAACGGGGTCGCATGTGCCGGCTGCTCGGTTATTGCTCAACTCGTGAGGCGTCAGTCGAAGAACTGATCGGCGCCGACGGTCTCAGCGCGTTCACCGGACTGTGTGCGCTCCACGGCGACGGCTGGGGCATGGCCTGGTATGAGGGCGATGAGCCAGTCGTCCGTAAGTCGCCGATTCGCGCGGACAGCGAGCCGGAGTACGACAAGCTGGCGAGCGAACCGCAGTCCGACCTGGGGCTCGTGCACCTCCGGTGGGCGACCCCCGGCCTTGGCGTGAATGAGCGGAACAGTCACCCGTTCCGGCATGGCCAATACGTGTTCGCGCACAACGGCGCCATCCATCCGCAGGACCGGCTGCCCGAGCTGCTGCCGGCGGCCTGGGATCGCCAGCTGGCCGGTACAACCGACAGCGAACGGTACTTCCTGCTCATCATGTCGCGCCTTGCCGCCCACGGTGGAGACATGGTGGCAGCGATCGCTGACGCGGTGGCCGATATCGACGGCCGGTTCGAGCCGAACAGCCTCAACGCGCTCTTGTTGTCGCCTGGCGAGCTCTACGCGATCAGCTGGTACCACCGTGATCGCGTGCCAGAAGCCAAGCTACGGGCCTGCGGTTGCGATCAGCCTGACGAGATTGCGGCCTACTTCGACCTGGCCTACCGCCGGACGGCCAGCTCCGTTGTCGTAGCGAGCTCGGGCTGGCCGCAGCCAGGCTGGACGCCGCTGGAGAACCGCCATGTCCTGGTGACAGACCGGCGAACGCTGCGGACCCGGGTGCTGCCGCTGTCCACCTAGCAACGCAGAGCCCCGCCGCAGGGCGTTGTGGGTGCTCGCCCGTGGCCAGCGCGCCGGACGGTTGCCGGAACATCCTGACCGGGGGGCGCGTTGACAAGCGAAGGACACGACATATCGTGTTGCTATGGGGTGGGCCCGGGCCTTGACGTACCCGGGACTAAACGAGGTGAGCATGATGACCAATTGGCATGACGAGCGGACGCCCAGCAGGTCGGCCAAGGCCATGATCGCCGTGACACTGCTGGCTGTGCTGCTGGTGACGGCCGTGCCGGTGGCCCTGCTGGCCGCGGTGATCATGATGATACTGGGACACGTGGTCGGCGGGCTCGCGCTGTTCGGCGGCTTCGTGCTTGCCGCCGCCATTGCTGTCGCGCTCGCGGGCATGACCGGGAGGCTGCACCTCCGCAAGCTGCTCTCCAGGGCCAGTTTCAATGTCGTGCAGCTGGACCACACCCAGTTCACCCATGACAACGCAGAGCCAGACGGCAGCGAACACCCCGACGTCGTGCGGCTGAACCGCAGCGAGTACACCGACGTTCGCTGACCCGACCCGAGCGGCGTTAGGCTGATTTCAGCCTGTTCGGCACCGATTGACCCAGCCTGAGACAGCGCCTGATTAGCGACTGGAGCAAGGCACTCACCGCGTTCGCATTGTCGGCGGGCCCGCGTTTCCCGGCGAGCTGATGATCACTAGCGGTGGATCGAGCCGAGGGCGTGCTGCGCTCGTGGTGGCGTCCCGAACCGGGCATGACAGCAGGTGGCGAGCTGCATGGCCGGCAGAGGAGGTCAGCATGAGCCGTGTCCAGGGTCCGCCTGAGACGCTGACCCGCCAGGCGGGCCCGGCGCCAGGCCGGCCGTGCTCTGCTTGTCTGAAGGAGACCGAGCCCACGCGCCGTCCAGCCATGCGCCCGGTGGCCTTCTGGATCGTCACCTACTTGTTCACGGCGATCATGCTCGGTACCACGCTCCCGACGCCTCTCTATGTCATCTATCAGGGCCAGTGGCACTTCTCTTCCGCAATCACCACGATCATCTTCGCGTCCTACGCGGTCGGCGTCCTCGCGGCACTGCTGTTTGCCGGACGGTCCTCCGACCAGGTGGGCAGGCGGCCAGTGCTGTATGCGGCGCTAGCTTTCAGCGCGGTGAGCACCGTGGTGTTCATCGTCTCGCCGGCGGTCGGCTGGCTGTTCGTCGGACGGGTGCTGTCAGGTATCTCCGCCGGGCTCGTTACTGGCACGGCTACGGCGGCGCTCACCGACACCTACAGCGGCTCATCCTCGCGGCGCGCCTCGATGGTCGCCACGGCGGCGAACATGGGTGGTCTCGGCCTCGGACCGCTGATTGCCGGCTTGTTCGCCCAGTTCGGCCCTCATCCGACGGTGCTGGTGTTCGAGGTCTACCTGGCCGTGCTGGCTGTCGCGGCCATCGGCCTGGTGTTCGTTCCCGAGACCGTCAGTACCAGTCAGAAGCTCAGCCTGCGATTTGCTGGCCTCGGCATACCAGCGGCCGGCCGCAGCGAGTTCATCGCCGCCGGCGTGGCGGGTTTCGCCGCGTTCTCCCTGCTCGGCCTCTTCACCGCACTGGCGTCGAGCTTCCTTGCCAATGTCCTGCGCGAGCACAGCCACGCGGTCGGCGGCGCTGTCGTCTTCGCGGTCTTCGGCACAGCGGCGGCTACGCAGCTCCTGCTCGCCCGATTCCCGAGCCGGACCGTCATCATCGTCGGGCTCACCGTATTCCTGGCGGCGCTGGCCCTCATCGTTGCCGCACTATCCCAGGCATCAATGGCCCTGTTCCTGACCGGGACAATCGTCAGCGGCGTAGCTGTCGGCGCGGTCTTCATCGGCAGCCTGTCCACGGTCAACCGGCTGGCGCCTGCCGATATCCGCGGCCGGGTGGCTTCCACGTACTTCGTATTTGCGTATGTGGGGCTGACCATCCCGGTCATCGGGGTCGGGATCGCTTCGCAGTACGAAGGCGACTTCCGGGCCGTCCTCGTGTGCGCAATCGTGCTCGCCGCACTCAGCGTCATCTCCATCGCGGTCATGCACCCGACTAGGAGCCGGCAGCCCGCGCGGCGCCTTCTCTGAACCCCTCAGCCCTGGCGGAGCATCGCGTCTTGCTCAGGGTCGGGCAGGATCTCCCTTACCTCCTGCGCACAGCGGCACGCCATGGCGATCCTGCCAGCCCACGCAAGCGCCTCCTCGCGTGCGGGCACGTCGACGACCGCGAACCCGCCGATGACCTCCTTGGTCTCCGGATAGGGGCCGTCCGTGGCCGTCCCGTCGGTGGCGACGACGCTCGCCCGCTGCCGTTCCAGTCCGGCGCCGAAAACCCACACGCCGGCGTTTACTGCGTCCTGGATCACCGCGTGCGCGGCCTTGTCCACGGCGGGCATGTCGTCCTCGATGATGTGGTCCATAGCGCCGTCATCGAACGAGATCAGATACCGCGTCATCCCACGACTCCCTTGTCCCGGCGGCCAGCTCCGGCTGCCTCTCACCTCAGCTACGAACGCGTCGCCCCGATCCGACACTATTGCCGACGTTTATCTGGCGCCGAAAACTGGCATCGAGCATGGCGGACCGCCGCCCAATCAGGCGGAAAGCCGGGCATCGGGACCGAAACCGTGCCAGCATCTACTTCACCAATTCGGAAGTCCGACCGCGCTGCAGACCGTGGTGACGCACATGACCGTGGAGACGCTAGGAAGCGCAACCCACCTACCGCGAGGCTCCTACGTGCTGCGGCCGAGGAACGTCTTCGCCGCTGCGCTCGCCGTCTGCCTGGCTCAGACGGCACTGTCCATCCCGGCGTCGCTGAACGGTTTATTCCAGCAGGATCTTGGTCCGACCTCGGCGCAGCTCGGGTGGATCTCGGACGCGTTCCTCGTGCCGATCGTGGTACTGGAGCTGAGCTCCGGGGTCCTGGGCGACCTGTTCGGGCGCAAGCGGCTGCTGGTTGGCGGCGCTTTGCTGATGGCGGCCGGGGAGCTGATCGCGGCGCTGAGCCCGGGCGGCACCTTCTCGACCACCACCCGCCTGATGGTGCTCTGGGCAGGCACTGGCCTCGCCGGAATCGGCGCGGCCGCGCTCTTCCCCACCAGCCTGGCCATGCTGGCGGCCGGCACGCATACGGTGCGGGACCGCGCCCGCGTGGTCGCCATCTGGGCGGCCGCGCTGTCATTCGGCAGCTGCTGGTCACCCATCCTTGGCGGTGTATTCGCGCGCATAGCATTCGGCTCGGACAAGCTCGCCGGCTGGCGCTGGGCGTTCCTGTTCGTCGTTTCCGTCGCTCTGCTCAGCGCAATCGTGTCGATTGTCGCTGCCGCCGACTCATCCTCCCCCGAGGGCCGATCGCTGGACTGGCCCGGCCAGATAACCATCGGGGTCGGGCTGTTCGCGGTCCTTTTCGCCATCATCCAGGCACCGACCAGCGGATGGCTGAGCACGCAGACAATCGCGGTGTTGCTGATCGCCGCCGTCTCGCTCCTGCTGTTCGTCGCGGTGGAGCGGAGGTCGCGAGCCCCGCTCCTGCGCCTTGACTTCTTCCGCGACCGCAATTTCGCGGTGGGGGCGATCGTGACCGTCCTCGGTATGTTCGCCTTCCTCAGCGCCGGTTACGCATCGAGCATCCGGCTGTCGGCGATCCAGGGCTTCACGCCGCTCAAGTCTTCCGTCGCGTTCGCCGGCCAGGACGGCCCGGCGTTGCTACTCCTGCCCATCACCATCTACCTGCTGCGGCGGCACAGCCCAAGACGCACGCTGCTCCTCGGCCTGCTGCTGATGGCGGCGGGCGCCTTCTGGCTTGCCGCCGTCCCGATCACGGACCTCTCCCTCGTCGCGGTCATCCCGGCGTTCGTCCTCATCGGGATGGGATTCGCTTTTACGCTGTCGGCGGGCGCGGTCATCGCGGTGAACACCCCGCCGACCCATCTGGTGGGCATGGCCAGCGGTACGACGAACATGCTGCGCGACTTTGGCTTCGCGTGCGGCCCGGCGATCATCGGCGCCATTGCTCTCAGCAAGGCGGCGGCCGCAATGAAGGCCAGGCTGGCCGGCAGCCCTACACTGCAGCAGCAGCTGAATGCGTTCTATGCGTCCCCCGCCCACGTGCAGGCGGCTCAGCGGCCCGCCGTGGAGGCCGCTATCGGGGCAGTCAAGTCGGGCCCGCTCGGTGCCAACGCCATTCCCGCCGCGGTGCCAGGACCTGGTGGAAAGCTCGTGCCGTTCAATCCGCTGCAGCCGGTCGCGTTCGACGCTCTGGGTCACGCATACGCGCTGGGCTTCGTCATCAGCGGCGGCGCCGCGATAGTGGCCGCCGTGCTGACCTTGATCGGTATCCGCCGGCAGCTCGACGACGACCTCCAAGACCTGGAAATGCTCGACGAATAGCATCGGGGCGGACGGGCGGTCGCTCGTCGCCTTTCGTCGTCGCTATTACGGAAGCAGCGGACTCGCTTCTCCAGCTGCGCAATGAGTGCTACTCCGCTCAGCAAATGTCAGTCTTCCGCAGGTAATCGTTCGGGCAAGGTTCGTGCCGTCCGGTTCGCTCCAGAAAGAGCCGGGCAGAGAGAAGGCGGCAGGTAGGCGGGTTACGACTGAGCATTTGCCGGATTCCTTGGAAGGTGTTGTCCGTTGCGCTCCGTACAAGTGAATTCTCTGCTTCCCGCCTACCGCGCGATGGTGGAAGGTGTTGTTGACGAGGCGGCTAGACATCCGCGACAGTCCGATCCATCCGTCATCGAGAGCCTTGTGGCCCGACACCTGGGTCAACCGGAGCTCGCAGCGGTGCTTTCCCACGTCGACGGGGGTGCGGACGTCGGCGCTGACGGCCTCCTCCGCGAGCTCCGCAGTTATCAGCCCGATATGCGCAGCAGTTCTGCGAGCGACTGGCCGACGTTCATCCGCGTGCTCCTGCTGTCGCAGATCGATGCGCTGTGGTGGAGCGGAACGACTCCATTTGCCTCCGATGCTGAAGTGCTTGGATCGTCGGAGCTGGTTGATCTCGGGCCGCTCATGTCCGCGAGACAGCTGGATTTTCAGTACCGCGCTCAGCCGACCGGTTTGACCGGCCGTGCGCGCGATTGGATACAGCACAAGGTTCTGCCGGGGATTCGTCCTCGTGTCGCCGGGTTGCGCTTCACCCGCTCGCGGCCCGCTGTCGTCGCCGTTGTTAACCAGATCGCCCGCGACTTCGCCGCCGCCCTTCCGCCGCGCACTCCCCGCCTCTGGGTGACCAGCATGGTACGCAGCGTGGAACATCAACACCGCCTGCGCGCGCTCGGTTATGCCGCCCTCCTTCCGAGCTCGCACTGCGCTGGCTATGCGTGCGATCTCGAAATGAAGTGGTTTCGCCGTTTTGACCCTCGGAACGTGCTGGGCCGGCTTCTTTTTGAACGGCAGGAGGCGGGCCAGCTCAACGTGATCGACGAGGGAAAGACCTGGCATCTGTGCGTCAGCCCGGACGCACACGACGAGTTGCTGGCGGCTTACGCCAATCAGCTGCGCGTGCAGTAAACACCGCCGGAAAGAGCGCTCGAAATGTGCGGTATTGCCCTCATCATCGGCCCAAACCCTGATGCCCGCCTCTTCGAATCGATGCTAGGCAAGATCGCGCCGCGGGGAGAAGTGCGGGAAACGGCCTGTGCCGGCCGGCATCTGCTGGGCACTCAGCGGCTGAAGATAGTCGATCGCGAGCGGGCCGTTCAGCCGTGGAGCTCACCCGACGGCCGGTGGGCGGTTTGTTATAACGGCGAGGTCTATAACTTCCGCGCGCTCCGGTCTGAGCTTGCCGCGCTCGGCCATGTTCCGCAGAGCGACGGCGACACCGAAGTGATCCTCAATGCCTTCCTTGCCTGGGGAGACCAGGCGGTGCACCGCCTGCGAGGCGAGTTCGCCTTCGCCATCGTCGACACAGTCACTGACCACGTCTATTGCGCTCGTGACCCGCTCGGGGTGAAGCCCCTGTACTGGTGCCGCCATGACGGTCATCTGTATGCGGCATCCGAGCTGAAGGCGCTCGTGCCCGTCGGAGGGCCAATCCACGAAGTGCCACCAGGCAGCCACGGATGGGGCAGCCCCGTCCAGGATCCCGTCGTCACCCGATACATCGACCTGCTGAGCATCGGGGACGGCGAGGGGCCAGTCATGGACACCCGCGAGGCGGCACGACTGGTGCGGGACGCGCTGGAAGACGCCATCAGGGTCCGACTCGACACCGATCTCACTGTCGGAGTTGTTCTCTCCGGCGGCCTCGACAGCACGCTGACCCTGCTCCACGTGCGGGAGATGCATCCGGACTGCGTGGCGTTCACGATTGGAGCCCCGGACAGTGACGACGTTTCTTACGCCCGCCGGGTGGCCCGCGATCTCAGGATTGAACACGAGATCATTGAAATGTCGCCCGGCGATATCCGCCTCATCGATGTCCGTGAGGCTATCCGGATGTCTGAACTCACCGAATACGGCGATGTCATCAACGCTGTCATTTCCCGGCCGCTCTTCGCCCGCGTGCAAAGCTGCGGCGTCAAGGTAGTGCTGTGCGGCGACGGTTCCGACGAGCTATTCGGCGGTTACGAGATGTACCGGCAGCCCGATCCCGACCTTCGACAGCGAATATTCGGGCACAAGCTCCACAACCTCGGGCGGACCGAACTGCAGCGAGTCGACCGCACCAGCATGGGACAAGCGGTGGAAGCGCGTGTGCCTTTCCTCGATCTGGCCCTCGTCCGGCTCGCCATGCAACTGCCCATCGAAATGAAGCT
>DASQIW010000180.1:0-43407 GCA_035631375.1 Streptosporangiaceae bacterium | reverse complement strand
GCCGGTGGATTCGTGCTGCGGGCGAGCCAGGGCGGCGCTTCGGGCAGCGGAGCGGTGGCGGGTGCGGGATCGCGTTCTGCGCCATCGTCAGGGCGTGTCGCTTCTGGCGCTGCGTCGCCGTCGCCGGGCACCTCTTCCGGCAGCGTCAGCATCGACTGGGTGGGCGACATGACGTTCGGCACCGTGAACGCCTGGCCTCCGGCCGGCGTCGGCTCCCTGCTGACGGCCGTCACGCCGAGCCTGCGCAGCGATCTCACCATGGGCAACCTGGAGTCGGCGCTGGGCGACCTGCCGATGACCAAGTGCGCGCCGCACGAGACTGACTGCTATGAGTTCGAAGCGCCCGACAGTACCGCGCAGGACCTGAAGCGGGCCGGCTTCTCCGCCGTCAACGTCGCGAACAATCACACCCTCGACGCAGGCACCGCCGGCGAGACCAGCACGGACACGGCACTGCGGGCGGCCGGCCTGGCCTGGGCAGGCCGGCCGGGCCAGATCTCCTACCTCACGAGGAACGGCACCACGATCGCCTTGCTGGGGTTCGCACCCTGGTCCTACGACGCGAACGCGCTCGAGCTCCCGGCTGCCGAAGCGCTGGTCAGCCAGGCCAGGCGGCATGCCCAAGTGGTCATCGTCATGGAGCACATCGGCGCCGAGGGCGACGGCGCCCAGCATGTCAGGGCGGGGGAGGAGTATTACCTCGGCCAGGACCGCGGCGACCCGATCGCGTTTACCCACGGGGTCATCGACGCGGGCGCGGACCTCGTGGTCGGCTCTGGCCCGCACGTGCTGCGCGGCTTCCAGTGGTACCACGGCCACCTGATCGCCTACAGCCTCGGCAACTTTAGCGGCTACAACACACTCGGCCTGGACGGCATCACGTCGGTCAGCGCGGTCCTGCACGTCACGCTCGGCGCCCGGGGCCAGTTCGTGACGGGCAGCATCACGCCGCTCCGCCTGATCGCGCCCGGCACCCCCCGACCGGATCCGGCCGGCGCGGCCATCAGCGCGGTCAATGGACTATCCCAGGCAGATTTTTCCGGGAACGGGGCCGTCCACATCTCCGCCGCCGGCACCATCCAGCCGCCGGCGGCGTAACGAGGTCGCCCTTCGCGCCACATCCTGAAGGTTCCAGCGTCACAAAGCGCACAATTCAGGCGCGATTTTGACTGAAACCTTCAGGGTGTGGCAGCCACCGAGGCTCCATCGGGGTCACTGGCTGGTGGCTTGCTGGCGGAGCACGAAGCGCTGCACCTTGCCCGTGCTGGTCCGGGGGAGGGCCGAAACGAATTCGATGGCGCGCGGGTACTTGTACGGCGCGATCCGCTGCTTGACGAGGTCCTGCAGTTCGCGCGCCGTTTCCTCGCCTCCGGTGGCGCTGGCCGCGAGCACGACGAAGGCCTTGACGATCTGGCCGCGGGCCTCGTCTGGCACGCCCACGACGGCGCACTCAGCCACGTCCGGGTGACTCAGGAGCACCTCTTCTACCTCAGGTCCGGCGATGCTGTAGCCGCTAGAGATGATCATGTCGTCGGACCGGGCCTGGTACCAGAAGTAGCCGTCCGCATCCCTGATATAGGTGTCGCCGGTCAGATTCCAGCCATCCTGAACGTAGCTGCGCTGCCGCTCGTCTCTCAGGTACCGGCAGCCGGTCGGGCCCTTGACGGCGAGGCGGCCCGGCTCGCCGTCGGGCAGCGGCTTGC
The DNA here is from genome assembly GCA_035631375.1 of Streptosporangiaceae bacterium. Lineage (GTDB taxonomy): Bacteria > Actinomycetota > Actinomycetes > Streptosporangiales > Streptosporangiaceae > JAJYUU01. The sequence goes on along the minus strand of DASQIW010000180.1, from coordinate 41,704 downwards.
CGTCGGAGTCGAGCACGGCGGCGGTGTAGCCGGGAACGGGGAGCCCGGTCGAGCCCGGCCGGATGTTGTCGTCGGCGGCCGCGATGAAGATGTGCAGCAACTCGGTGCTGCCGATGCCGTCGATGATCTTGATGCCGGTGGCCTGGTGGAACGCAGTCCAGGTGGGCGCGGGGAGATGCTCCCCGGCGGACACGGCGCGGCGGAGGCCGCGCAGCTGGCCGGCCTTGCCGGCCGCCAGCATCGCCCGGTAAGCGGTCGGCGCGGTTGACAGCACAGTTGCGCCGTGCCCGGCGATGTAGTCGGCCAGCTCGGCCGGGGTGGCCCGCTCGATGAGCAGCGACGCCGCGCCTGCCCGCAACGGGAAGAGCAGCAGCGCACCGATGCCGAATGCGAACGCCAGCGGCGGGGTGCCGGTGAACACGTCGTCCGGATCCGGCCGGAGGACGCGCGCGGAGAACGTGTCGGCTACCGCGAGCATGTCGCGGTGGAAATGCATCGCCGCCTTCGGCCTGCCGGTGGTACCCGAGGTGAAGGCGATCATCGCGACGTCGTCGGCGGCGGTCTGGACCGGGTCGAACCCGGCAGGCTTGGCCGCGGCGAGCATCGTCAGGTCGCCGGGATCGGCCGCGCCGAAGCGGACGATCCGGAGCCCGGGTAGGTCCGCTGCCTCTAGCTCGGCGGTAAACCGGTGGTCGCACAGCGCCAACTGGACCCGGGCGATGCCCCAGATGCTGGTCAGCTCGGCGGTCCGCAGCATCGGCATGGTCGGCACCGCGACGCAGCCTGCCGTGAGGACGCCGAGCCAGCAGGCGGCAAGCCAGGGGTTGTTCGGGCCGCGGAGCAGTACCCGGTTGCCGGGAACCAGCCCGAAGTCCTCGGTGAGCACCCGGGCGATGCGCCCGGCCAGCTCTGCGACCTGCCCGTAGGTCAGCGTCTCGGTCGGCGAGATCAGGCAACGGCGGGCAGCGCCGCCGTCGTCGATGGTGCGGTTCAGCAGCTCGTCGGCCGCATTGAGGCGGTCCGGGTAGCTCAGCTCCGGCAGCGTGAATTCCAGGTCAGGCCACAGGGCAGGCGGGGGCAGGCTGTCCCGGCAGAACGTGTCCACATGGGCGGAGGGCGAGAGTTCCATACCGGGCTCCTCGATGGTTGCCGCCGGGACGGTCTCAGTATGGCGCCTCCGCAGAACGCGTCAACGAGTCCGGCAAATGGCTCGCGGGCCTGGTGAATCCGGCGAGCCGGACACGGTACGGTTAGGCCGAGCCTGGACAAGGAGTGGTCATGACCTACCAGCCGTATCCCACCAGCGGCGGCAGCAACCAGCCCTATCCCGCAGGCGGGGACAGCAATCTGGCCGAACGGCCGCCACAGCCCCAGTCGCTCCGGATCGCCGTGATCCTCATGTATGTCGGCGCGGCGCTCAGCGCTGTCTCGCTCATCATTAGCCTGGCGCTCAGCGGGCGAATCAAGTCGGCGGTCGGCACGGCGGCCAGGAAGGTGAAGACCACTAAGCCCCTGACGGCGACGCAGATACACTCCCTCGAGAACTTCTACCTCGTCCTCATCATCGTCATCCTCCTGATCGCGATCGGCCTGTGGCTGTGGATGGCCTGGGCGAACGGCCGCGGCAAAGGCTGGGCCCGGATCCTGGCGTCGGTGTTCTTTGGCTTCAACACCCTGTGGCTGGTGTTCAGCGTGGGGCGCACGGGCGGGCCGGCCATCTTTATCGGCATCGGCTGGCTTGTCGGCCTGGCGGCGTTGATCTTCCTCTGGCGCCGGGATACGACGCAGTACATCGCTCAGTCGCAGTAAGGACCACAGCAGGCGGCTCTGTTGAACCGCCGCCATCGCTCGACATTCGACTAGCGCCAGGCAGTCGGCGGTGGAACACCTCGGCGACACGCCGTCGCGGGTCCGCCGATACACCGCAGGCGCTCGTTACCGTGGGGACCATGGCGACTCGTGCGTCCAGGGGCGCAGCGCGCCCGCGTGGGGGCACGGCGAGCAGGACCCGGTCCCCGGCGCGGGGCAGGTCTGCCCCGGCCCGCGGGCGCACCTCAGGGCGCGGGCGGACTGCGAGCCGCCGTCGGCAGTCGGGCCGCCGGTACGCGCCGGCGCCGTCGAGCAACCCGTTCGTCATCCTGGCCGGCTGGATCGTCGCTCTGCTCGCGGCGATCTGGATCGGGCTGGCCCACACCGTCGGCGCAACGGTCCGGGCGGTGGGCGACAACGCTCGCGATCTCGACCCGCTTCATCGCAGGGACGGAGCTGGCCTGACGGCGCTCTGCGCTGCGATCGCAAGCGCCGTCGCGATCTGGTGGCATCCCGCTGGGCCGCTGCGACCCGTCGACCTGGCCATCCGCGGGCTGTTCGGCTGGGGCTCGTGGACCGTGCCGATCCTCCTCGGCCTGCTTGCGTGGCGGTACCTGCGCCATCCCGACCGGAACGCGGACACCGCCCGGATGGTGATCGGCGGGATCGCCCTGCTGGTCGGTGCGCTCGGCCTCGTGCACGTGGCGTCGGGCACGCCGGGACTGACCGCCGGAGTGTCGGCGATCCGTTCGTCCGGGGGCCTCATCGGCTACACCGCGTCGGCTCCGCTGGTGGCGGTGGTCACCAAGTGGGCTGCGGTGCCGGTGCTCGCGCTCCTGGCAGGGTTCGGCCTCCTGGTCATCACCGGTACCCCGCTGCACCGCGTTCCCGACCGACTTGCCGAGATCCGCAACTGGCTGCTGCGCGTCGGCGACATAGACGCCGATGCGGAGGCGGCAGCGTCGGCCGGCACTGCGGGCCGCGCGCCGGCGAAGCTCGCCAGGCGCCGATCCGACGCGGTCGAGGTGGGCGCCCGCGACCGCGCCTATGACACCCCGTTGCTGGACACCCTGCTCGGCCGCCGCGAGGCTGGGCGGAACTCCGAGCATTCTGGTGACAACGCGGGGGTCAGCGCGGCCGACGCCGCCGCCGACGCGCACGGAGTCCTGTCCAGCGGGGTTGCCACCGTCGACGACAACTGGCACGAGGCGGCGGCGCTGGCCCGCGCTAGCGCAGCCCGCGGGTCGGGCGCGAGCACGGTCAAGCCAGAGCAGCTGACGCTGGCGGCGGTCACCGATGGCAGCTACACGTTGCCGCCTGTAGCCCTGCTCAAGCCCGGTACCGTCCACCGGCCGCGCACCAAGGCCAATGACGTCGTGGTCGAGTCGCTGACCGGGGTGCTCGACCAGTTTGAGGTGGATGCGCAGGTCACCGGGTTCACCCGCGGGCCGACGGTGACCCGTTACGAGATCGAACTGGCACCGGCGGTCAAGGTCGAGCGAGTGACCCAGCTGTCGAAGAACATCGCCTACGTGGTCAAGAGCGCCGACGTGCGGATCCTGTCGCCGATCCCCGGTAAATCCGCGATCGGCATCGAGATCCCCAACAGCGACCGGGACATCGTGAGCCTCGGTGACGTGCTGCGCTCACCAGTGGCAGCCTCCGACCACCACCCGATGGTGGTCGGCCTCGGCAAGGACGTCGAGGGCCGGACAGTCATAGCGAATCTCGCCAAGATGCCTCATATGCTCATAGCCGGAGCAACGGGCGCCGGCAAGTCGACGTGCATTAATGGGTTGATTTCCTCCATCCTGCTGCGGGCGACGCCGGACGAGGTGCGGATGGTTCTGGTGGACCCGAAGCGGGTGGAACTGGCCGCCTACGCCGGGATCCCGCATCTCATCACGCAGATCATCACGAGCCCCAAGAAGGCGTCGGAGGCTCTGCAGTGGGTTGTCGGCGAGATGGATCGGCGCTACGACGACCTCGCGGCCACCGGATTCCGCCACATGGACGACTTCAACAAGGCGGTGCGGGCCGGGCGCGTGTCCGCGCCGGCCGGCTCCGAGCGCACGTACGCGCCGTATCCATACCTGCTGGTGATCGTCGACGAGCTCGCTGATCTCATGATGGTGGCGCCCAGGGATGTCGAGGACGCGGTTGTCCGGATAACGCAGCTGGCCCGGGCTGCCGGTATTCACCTGGTGCTCGCGACCCAGCGGCCGAGTGTGGACGTCGTGACGGGTCTGATCAAGGCAAATGTGCCGTCGCGGCTCGCGTTCGCGACCTCGAGCCTGACCGACAGCCGTGTCATCCTCGATCAGCCTGGCGCCGAGAAGCTGGTGGGCCAGGGCGACGCGCTGTTCCTGCCCATGGGCACCAGCAAGCCGATCAGGCTGCAGAACGCGTTTGTCACCGAGAAGGAGATCCGCGAGGTCGTCGCGCACTGCAAGAAGCAGGCGGCGCCCGTGTACCGCGACGACGTCATTTCTGCCGAGAGCAGGCAGCGCGAGATCGACGCCGACATCGGGGATGACCTCGACCTGCTTGTGCAGGCCGCAGAGCTGATCGTCACTACTCAGTTCGGTTCCACGTCCATGCTGCAGCGGAAACTGCGTGTTGGCTTTGCCAAGGCCGGCCGGCTCATGGACCTGCTCGAAAGCCGCGGGGTTGTAGGCCCGAGCGAGGGATCCAAGGCGCGCGATGTGCTGATCCGACCGGACGATCTGGCCGACCTGCTGGCGTCGCTCCGCGGCGAAGACTGAGGCAGGCAGCGGGACCCGGCAGCGGCCGGATCTTGCCCCAAATCTCGGCCCGGCGACTCTGCTGAGTTACCTGATGTCTACACTGAGTGACCGTCTCAGCCAATGGAAGCGGGGAAGCCACTAACGGGCGAACGGGGCCGCAAAGCTCCGGCCCGGAGGGCAGGGCGCAAGCATGACTGACGGGGGCACCAACCTGAGCGTTGGTGAGGCGCTAGCGGCCGCGCGCCGCCAGGCCGGACTCACCATTACTCAGGTCAGCCAGCGGACATGCATCAGGGAGACCATCGTCCGCGGCATCGAGCGGGGAGACTACTCAGCCTGCGGCGGCGACTTCTATGCCCGTGGGCACGTTCGCAGTATCGCCAGGGCGGTCGGGCTGGACCCTGATCAGGTCGTCCAGCAATACGACATGACGCAGAAGCCGTCCGCGCCGATTACGGCGGCAGACGTGTTCCAGCCGTTCACGCCGGTCAAGCTCAAGGAGCGGCGCCGGCCGAACTGGACCATCGTGCTGCTGGCGGGCATCGTCGTTGTCGCTGGCATTGTCGGGTTCCGCTACTTCGCGCACAGCAACCCGCCGCGGCCGAGCGCATCGTCTCATCATTCGCATCACCATGCCGCTGCGCCGGCGGCGTCACCGTCGGCAGCCCCGGTGGCCGCGCAGTCGACTGCGACGCACGTGCAGGTCACGATCATCGCCCATCCGGGGAACGTGACCTGGGCGCAGCTGACCGCTGATAACGGCAAGGTGCTGTTCTCTGGCGACATCGGCACCGGCTCGGGGCTGACGCAGCAGACAGAGACGACCACGGTCGGGATGAGGATCGAGCTCGGCAATCCTCTCGGCGCTGACCTCTACGTCAACGGTAAGAAGGTGCCCACCGGTCAGACGCACCCGATCTCGGTGTTTTGCAACAAGACGACCTGCGTCTAGTTCGGCGTGCGACTCGCCGCGCTGAGGCGGGCGGAGCAGGGGCGCTGGCATCGGCGCGGTTACCGTAGTCTGCCGGTGTGCCCTCCAGTCAGCCGAGCCCACCATCCGTCACCCGTCGCGTCAGGATGGTTACTCTCGGCTGCGCCCGGAACGAGGTGGATTCCGAGGAACTCGCCGGCCGCCTCGCCGATGGCGGCTGGCAGCTGGCCGACGAGACCGAGGAGGCCGCGGTCGTGCTGGTCAATACGTGCGGCTTCATCCAGGCGGCCAAGCAGGAGTCCATCGATGTGCTGCTCGACGCCGCGGCGGGTGGCGCCACAGTAGTAGCCGCGGGCTGCATGGCCGAGCGCTACGGGTCAGGGCTCGCTGAGGCCATGCCCGAGGCGCAGGTTCTCGGCTTCGATGACTATGAGGACATCGCGGCCAGGCTGGACGCGGTCGCGGCAGGCGAGCGCTGGGAGGCCCACGAGCCACGGGACCGGCGCACCCTGCTGCCGCTGGCTCCCGCCGACCGGCCCGGCAGGACCGCTCACCTGCCCGGCCATGGTCTGGCTGCGCCCGAGGGCAGCGACGGGCAGGTGCCTGACCGGCCCGCCAGCGACCCCGTTCCCGATCTGCCACCGGGAATCGCGCCCGCCTCCGGCCCGCGGGTGGTGCGCCGTCGCCTGGGCGGCGGGCCGGTGGCACCCCTCAAGATCGCATCTGGCTGCGACCGGCGGTGCACGTTCTGCGCGATCCCGGCGTTCCGCGGCGCCTTCGTGTCCAGGCGGCCAGCCGACCTGGTGGCCGAGGCGGGCTGGCTGGCCGAGCACGGCGCCCGCGAGCTGCTTCTCGTGAGCGAGAACTCCACGTCGTACGGCAAGGATCTCGGCGACCTCAGGCTGCTCGAGTCGCTGCTGCCGCAGCTCGCCACCGTTCCTGGCATCAGCCGGGTCCGGGTGAGCTACCTGCAGCCCGCCGAGGTGCGGCCTGGGCTCGTTGAGGTGCTGGCGGGCACGCCGGGCGTGGCCAGGTACTTTGACCTGTCGTTCCAGCACGCGAGTGGCAGTGTGCTCCGGTCGATGCGCAGGTTCGGCGATGCCGAGCGGTTTCTCGCTCTGATCGAGCAGATCCGGGCTCTGGCGCCGGATGCGGGGATCCGGTCCAATTTCATCGTCGGTTTCCCGGGGGAGACCGAGGCGGATGTGGCGATCCTTCAGGACTTCCTGGCTGACGCGCGGCTGGACGCGATCGGCGTTTTCGGCTATTCGGACGAGGACGGCACGGAGGCCGCAGGCCTTGGCGGCAAGCTGACGGAGCAGGAGATCGCCGCGCGCGTGGAGGAGCTTGCCGACCTGGCGGACGACCTGATGGCCGAGCGCGCGGCTGGCCGTGTCGGCGAGTCCGTAGACGTACTGATCGACGAGTTGCTGGGCGATGGCGGGTATCTGGGCAGGGCCGAGCACCAGGCGCCGGAGGTCGACGGGGCGACCGAGGTCCGCAGCGATCGCCCGCTGGCGGTCGGCGACCTGGTGCAGGCCGTGGTGACCGGCAGCGATGGCGTCGATCTGTACGCCGCTGTGGCGGTGGGCGCGGGCGAGTCTTGAGCGGGGGGGCAGCGGGCAGGGACAGCGACGGCGCAGCGCCGGCGCCCGCGGCCGGGGCTGGCCGGGGCACGGCGGGCACTGCTGGCACCGCGACTACGGCAGGCGCAGCTGGCGTGCCGGCCACGGCTAGTCCGGCATCGGCGAGCCCCGCTCCACCTGGCCTGGTCAACGTCGCGAACGCGCTAACCGTCGGGCGGCTGGCGCTCGTGCCGGTGTTCGTCTACTTCCTGGTGGCGGGCGGCACCAGTGACCGCGCAGTGGCCTTTGTGGCGTTCGCGGTGGCGTCGGTTACCGACCTCCTCGACGGCGAGCTGGCCAGGCGGCGCGGGCTCATCACCGACTTCGGCAAGATCGCCGACCCCATCGCCGACAAGGCGCTGACCGGCTCGGCCCTGATCACGCTCTCGATCCTCGGCGAGCTGGCCTGGTGGGTGACGTGCATCATCGTGGTCAGGGAGCTGGCTGTTACCGGTCTCAGGTTCTGGGTCATCCGGCATGGCGTCATCGCCGCCAGCCGGGGCGGCAAGCTCAAGACGATGCTGCAGATCGTCGCCATCAGCCTGTACGTGCTGCCCTGGCACGTCCCTCTCCTCCGGGAGATCGTCATGGGTGCAGCGCTGGTCGTGACGGTGGTCACCGGAGCGGACTACACGGCTCGGGCCATCCGGCTGCGCCGGGCCGTCCAGTGACGGCGGCTGGCAGCTGGCGGCCCGACCCCGATTCTGTCGAGCCGTCCGATACCGGCTATCTCGCCCGCACGGCCATCGAGCTGCTGACCTCGAGCGGGCGTACCGTCGCCGTTGCCGAGTCGCTGACGGGCGGCCTGGTGACGGGGGCGCTGACGAGCATTGCCGGGGCATCGGTCGTGGTGCGCGGCGGCATCGTCGCCTACGCAACCGATCTGAAGGCGGTGCTGCTCGGCGTTCCGGCCGACCTGCTGGCGAGGCAGGGCCCGGTCGACCCGGACGTGGCGATGGCCATGGCAGAGGGAGTCCGGCGGCTGCTTGGTGCCACCTACGGAGTGGCGACGACGGGCGTGGCCGGGCCAGGGCCGGCCGACGGGAAACCGCAGGGGACCGTGTTCGTGGCAACGGCTGGTCTGACGGAAACTTCCTGTGACGAGTTCGCAGGGATGGCGGGCGATCGGCAGCAAGTCCGCGAAGCAACGGTTCGCTCGGCTTTGTCCTTGCTGATCAGGGCGCTGCGGGAAGACGCCAGCTGATTACAGTGTTACTTGCGTGTGAACACGCAGCTGTGCCCTCTCCCGTCCAGTCCGCTAGGGCAGGTACGGTAGAAGGGTCAGCGATTCGACCTCGGGGAGGGAGCGCGACGATGGTCCTGCTTCGTCACTTGCTCGGTGACGCGCTACGGCGACTGCGCCTTCGCCAGGGTCGAACCCTACGCGAGGTCTCGGCGACTGCGCGGGTTTCCCTCGGATACCTGTCCGAGGTGGAGCGCGGCCGGAAGGAAGCGTCCTCGGAGCTGCTCGCTTCGATCTGCGACGCGCTCGGCGCCCCGCTCTCGCAGGTCCTGCGCGAGGTGTCCGATGGCTTCGCCTTTGCCGAGCTGCAGAGCGAGCCGTCTTTCGGAGTGCCGTTCGAGCCCGCGCTGGTCGGCGCGCCTGGCGAGGACGCCGCGGATGCCGGCGAGCCGCCGGTACCTGCCCGTCCAGCTGTGGAGCAGCGTGCCGCGGTGCGCGTCCCGCAGTCCGCGGGACCCCAGCGGCTGGTCATGCCGCAGCGCGCGATGAAGGTCGGCGCCGATCAGCGGCTAGCGCAGGCCGAGCCGCTGCTTGAGCCCGTCAAGCTGCCTGGCCGGGAGCCGAAGTTCGACAAGCTTGCTCGCGAGATCACCGACATGGTGCCGGTCTAGCGCCTGCGCACCTGAGAGCTGCCGCTAGCCGCGGCCCGCGTCGTCCGGACGGCGCGGGCCGTTTCAGGTTCAGTTGGCCCACTGGGATGTCCAGGCCTTCGGGTCCTCGGCGAGCTTGCGGACGCTGGGCGGCAGACTGCCGGTGACGATGTGCTCGAGCGTGACTTCCTCGAGAATTGCCCGCTCGTTGGCCCGCAACGCGATCCAGACCGACTGCAGCGGCTCGGCGGCGCCGGTGTAGCCGAGGTTCTCCGGGCGCTCACCGCGCACGCCGAGGAGCGGCCCGTCGATGGCCCTGATGACGTCGGCGAGGGAGATGTCGCCGGCCGGTCTGGCCAGCCAGAACCCGCCTTCCGGCCCTCGCTGGCTGCGGACCAGCCCGGCGCGGCGGAGCTGGGTCAGGATGGCCTCGAGGAATTTACCGGGGATGGCCTGCGTCCGGGCGAGCTGATCCGCCGTCACATGCCCAGGCCCGGCGGCCGCCAGCTCGATGACGGCACGGAGCGCGTAATCGGAGCGCGCGGACAGACGCATATGCAGCATTATGCAGGTAACGAGGCCGGCCTGGCGTTACCCACGCTTGCTGATTCGCCGTGCCAGGGTGCGGCCCTTCCATGTGATGAGGCAGTGAGCGCCCAGGGACCAAAGGCCTTTCCTGCAGGTCGTGTGTCGTCTGTCACCGACAGCACCAGATCCGCACAGTGGGACAACGGGGGATCGCCGGCGGGAGGCCGCGTGACGGCTGCCGACCAGCGGAAATCGCCGCGGCCACGACAAGGGGGAAGCCGATATGTCTGGATACACGAACGGGCGGTCTGGGGTGACCGGAACGCTGCCGAACCTAACCGGCCAGCTACTGAAGCCCGATCACCACGACTATGACCAGGCGCGACAGGCCTGGAACCTCGCCGTCGACCAGCGCCCGGCCGCCGTGGCCCTGCCGGAATCACCAGCTGACATAGCAGCCGTTGTGCGGTATGCCGCCGAGCATGGCCTGCGAGTCGCTGCCCAGGGGACCGGGCACAACGCCTGGCCACTCGGATCGCTGGCCGACACCGTCTTGGTGCGAACAGAGCGGATGAACGGGGTCCGGATTGATCCAGTCGCGCAAGTCGCCCGTGTCGAGGCCGGTGCCCTGTGGCTCGACGTCGTCGAGGCCGCAGCAGAGCACGGACTCGCGACGCTGGCAGGGTCCTCGCCGGACGTCGGTGTGGTGGGATTCGCCCTCGGCGGCGGGCTCAGCTTCCTCGGCCGGAAGTACGGGCTCACCGCGAACAGCGTGCAGGCGCTCGAAGTCGTGACCGCGGACGGACAGATCGTTCGTGCCGATCAGGACAACGAGCCCGACCTGTTCTGGGCACTGCGCGGCGGCGGCGGCAGCTTCGGAATCGTCAGTGCGCTAGAGCTCCGGCTGTTCCCGCTCAGCGAGGCGTACGCCGGGGTGCTGTGGTACCCGATCGAGCGCGGATCCGAGGTGCTGCACAGGTGGAGTGAGCTCACTCGTGGCGGGACGCCGGACGAACTCACGACCGTCGGCCGGTTCCTGAACCTGCCACCACTGCCGGAGATTCCGGAGCCGGTCAGGGGGAAGTCGTTCGTGATCGTGGAGGCTTATCACACCGGGGACCCGGACCAGGCCGACGAGTGGCTCGGCCCCCTTCGGGAGCTGGGCCCGGTCAACGACACCGTCGCGACGGTGCCCGTTCCGGCCCTGAGCCATATGCATATGGACCCCGAGTACCCGGTCCCCGCGGCCGGCGACGGCATGCTGCTCGATCAGTTGCCCGGTGAGGCAATCGAAGCCCTCGTGCGCACCGCTGGTGCTGACGCCACGTTCCCGCTGCTCTCCACAGAGCTGCGCGGTCTCGGCGGCGAGCTGAGCCGTGAGCGGCCGGGCAATGGCGCGCTGGCCAGGCTCGACGCGGACTACTTGCTGTTTGCGGTCGGCATGACTCCGGCTCCGGAGCTCGTGGGTCCGGTCCAGACACAGGTCAGGGCCATCAAGGACGCGCTGAAGCCGTGGGCAGCCGGACAGATGTACCTGAACTTTGCCGAGGACAGGTCGTCCGCAGCGCCGTTCTGGACCGACCAGGCGTCCGATCGGCTGCAGCGGATCAAGGCCAGCGTCGATCCGCACGACGTGATCCGGGCCAACCACCCCGTCCCCGCCGCGGCCGCGTAGCCGGCACGCCAGCCCGACGGTAAGGAAGGCAACTCAGCGGGCGGTCAGGCCCAGCACCTCGGCCGCCGCGCGCGAGTTACTGCGAGCTGCTCCGTAGCTTGCGAGGTAGCGCCCGGCTGCGGGTCGCCAGACCGGCAGGCCCATCTCCAGGACGATGGTGTCCGGGCGGGCGGCGACCAGGCGGCTGACTGCCTCGCTCGCTACGGGATGGCGGTGAGCGTCCCGCGCGACGACGACCAGGGAGCGGCCGTCGGCCTCGGCCAGCAGCCGATTCACGAGCTCGGGCAGCTCGGCGGATGCTGTCCCGGTGCTGATCTCGCGGTAGCTGTCGTCGGTGAGCCACGGGCGGAGGCCCCAGGGCACGGCCCCGACGGCGAGGTTCGACGGGGGCACCAGCTGGATGACGAGGGGCCGGTGCAGTGCCGGGAGGCTGCCGTCGGCGCTGATCGCGCGGCGGGCTGCGGCAAGCCCGATGGCAGCCGCATCGGCGCCCCGTGCCTCGTCGCTCGCACGATCCGTGCGGGCGTGCGCCGCCGTCCACGCGCGCAGCTCGGCGACCCTGGCCGCCGCCTCCTCGAGTCGCTGGCCCGGCAGCCGCCCGGACCGGACCGCCTCGACGATCGCCGAGCGAACCGCGAGGAAGCTCAGGTGGTCCTGATCGCGACCGAGACACAGCAGGTCCGTGCCCGCGATGACCGCCTGCACGGCGGCCTCGGGGATCCCGTACTGGTCGCTGACTGCCCGCATCTCCAGGCCGTCGGAGACAATCACGCCCGTGAACCCGAGCTCCCCGCGCAGCAGGTCGGTCTGGGCCTGGCGGGAGAGTGACGCAGGCAGGTCGCCGGTGAGCTCGGGAATGCGCAGGTGGCTCGGCATGATGGCGCGCACCCCCGCGGCGATCGCGGCTTCGAACGGCGGCAGGTCCCTGGCCCGCAGGACGCGCAGCGGGGCGTCCACGGTGGCGAGCTCCAGGTGCGAGTCCGCCGACGTGCTGCCGTGACCGGGGAAGTGCTTGGCGCACGCCGCGACCCCGGCCGACTGCAGCCCGGCAACGGCGGCGGCCGCGTGGCGAGCGACCAGGGCCGGGTCGGAGCCGAATGCCCGGGTCCCGATGACCGGGTTGTCCGCGGCGGTGTTGACATCGACCGCTGGAGCGAGATCCAGGTTGATCCCGAGGGCCGCCAGCTCGTCGCCGAGTGCGGCGTACACGGCGGCCGTCAGCGTGACATCGTCCACGGCGCCCAGGGCTGCGTTACCCGGGTAGTCGCTGCCGGTCTGATGGGCGAGCCGGGTAACGTCCCCGCCCTCTTCGTCGATGGCGATGACCGGCTCGGCGGCGGCACCGCGCAGGCTAGCCACGAGGCGGCCAAGCTGCGTGCGGTCCTGCACGTTAGGGCCGAACAAGGTGACACCAGCCAGGCCGTCGCCGAGGGCGTCGCGGATCCATTCGGGGGCAACGGCATCGGGAAACGGCGGGATCAGGACTGCGTCGGCCAGCCGGCCCAACGTGGGGTCGGCTGTGAGCTCCTCCGTCATCCCTTCACCGCGCCTGCGGTCAGACCCCCGACGAGCCGGCGCCGGACAAAGAGGAAGAAGATCATCGCGGGAATCGTGTAGATCGTCGACGCGGCCATGATCGGTCCCCACGCCGCCCCGTGCTGCCCGAAGAAGTACGTCAGGAAGATCGGCAGCGTGTAGGCGGCGTGGCTCTGGCCAAGGAATGTCAGCGCCACAATGAACTCGTTATAGGCAGTGATGAACGCGAAGATGCTCGTGGCGACGAGACCCGGAGCGACGAGCGGGAGAAGGATCCGCCAGAAGATCTTCAGGCCGGTCGCGCCGTCAATCGCGGCGGCCTCTTCGAGTTCCTTGGGCACCGTGGCGACGAAGTTGCGCAGCATCCAGATCGTCACGGGCAGCGCCTGCGCCGAGTACACGAGGACGAGGCCGCTCAGACTGCCGAGCAGGTTGAGCTTCTTAAAGTCCAGGAACAACGCGATGATCAGCGCCTGCGCCGGAACCATCTGAACGATGAGCAGCATGATCAGGAATGTGGTGCGCAGCCGGAACCGGAACCGCGCCACCGCGACCGCCCCGAGCAGCGCGAGCAGCGACGCGATCAGCACGGTGATGAGTGCGACCCCGAAGCTGTTCCGCACGAACAGCCACACCGAACCGATCCCGCCGGTCACCTGTCCGCTGCTGACCTGACGGAAGTTGCTGAGCGTCGGGTGACTCGGCAGCAGGTGCGGGGTCAGCGAGTAGATCTCGTGCGCCGGCTTGAACGCCGTGCTGACCATGAGGAAGATCGGCAGCAGCGTCACGATCGCGATGAGCAGCCCGAGCCCGTTCAGGCTGACCGCCTTCACGCGTTTCGCCGTCCGGGCCCGCCCGGCGCCCAGCGCGCGGGAACGCGGCTGCGCGGCGACCGCGGGCGGGGGCAATCTGGTGGCGTCCAGGTTGATGAAGCTCACGTCAGGGCTCCCTGCCGGACGGACGATCGCACGTAGCCGACGGTGACCACCAGAAGGATCAAGGCGAAGATCAGCGCCAGCGCGCCGCCGAGGCCGTAGGTGGGCGGGAAGGTGAATGCCTTGTCATAGATGTACAGCGACAGGTTGTACTCGTTGGTGTTCGCCAGGCCTGCGATCGTGAAGCTCTGCGTGAAGATGTTGAAGTCCCAGATCACCGACAGCAGCAGCAGCACGAGGTAGATGGGCTTCATCAGCGGGAGGGTGACGCGCCAGAAGATCCGCCAGGGGCTGGCTCCGTCGACGCGCGCCGCCTCGGTCAGTTCGGCCGGGATCGTCTTCAGGCCGGCCAGCACGGTCACGGCGATGAACGGGAACGCCTGCCAGATCACCAGCAGGGCAATGAGCGTGTAGGCGGGCAGCGCTCCGGTGGTTGCCCAGTTGTAATTCGCCCAGTTCGTGCTGCCCACGAGCCAGTGGGGCATCTTGGAAAGGCCCCAGTCGACGACGCCCCCGTCCGGGCTGAACATCCAGAAGAACAGGACGGCGCCGGACACCGGCGGGGTCGCCCAGGCCAGCAGCGCGGCGGTGCTGATGAAGAGCGACATCTTCTTGCCGAGCCGGTTCAGCAGCAGTCCCACGACGCTTCCCACGACCAGCGAGAGCGGCACGACGACAACCGCGAAGAACACGCTGTTGCGCAGGGATAGCCAGAACACCGGGTCGTGGAAGGTGGTGGTGAAGTTCGCGAACCCGACCCACTGCGTCGCCAGCGCACCGGTGACCTGCGGCAGGCCATAGTTCTGGAACGAGAAGATCACCATCTGCACGAGCGGCCACAGCACTACCAGCGCGATGCCGATCAGCGCCGGCAGGAGCAGCAAGTAGGGCGCTAGCTTGTGGCGGCGAATGAAGGTGCTGATGCGAGCTCGCGTCGGACCGGGTCGGCCACGCTGCCGGTGGCGCAGCACCGCGGGCTGGTGCTCGATTGTCTCGGCCACCTGTGTCCTCCTCCCCTCGGCCGGCCGCGAACGCGGTCTTTGGCGCGCTGGCCGGCCCGCCCCCGGCGGGCCGGCCAGCGATTCTCAGGGCCGAATCAGCCGGTCTGGTTACTCGCTACCGGTGTTCAGCACGGTCTGCAGTTGAGTATTGGCCTGGCTGACCGTCGACTGGAAGTTCGCGCCGGACTCCAGCGCCTTCATCATGGCCGGGATGATGTTGTACTTCCCGGTGTCGGCGGTGCCCCAGTTCTTCGAGTTCAGCGGCGAGATCTGGGTGTACCCAGCCGCCTTGGCGAAGCCTGCGAGGATCGGGCTGTTGGAGTACGCCGGGCTCGACAGGGCCGAGGTGAACTCCGGGAAGAAGCCCTGCGAGTTCGCGAAGGTGGTCGCGTTCGAGGTGCTGTCCATGAACGAGAGCAGGCTCCAGGCGGCCGTCTTGTACTTACTGTTCACCCAGACGCCGAGGTCAGAGCCGCCCGCGAAAGCCGGAGCCGGGTTCGGCCCGTTCTGGCTCGGGATCGGGAACGACGCCCACTGCGCCTGGTTCTTGCTGTTCACCTGAGCGAGCTGAGCCTTGGCCCATGGCCCGTCGATGTACATGTCGAGCTTGCCGAGGGCGAAGTCCTCTTCCGCGCCGCCGGGGCCGGCCGTGCCCGGGGCACCGATCTCGGTCTCACCGATGTACTTGGAGGACGAGACCTTGTCGGTCAGGAGGAGGTTGGCGTACGCCTGGATGCCGGCCTCGGACTGCGGCGAGGTCAGCTGGGCCACCCACTTGCCGCCCTGCTGCACCGCGACCTGGCCGCCCGCGCCCCAGATGAAGCTGACGATCGCGTTCGTGTCATCGGTGGGCGCCCCGATCCCGAATGTGCCGGGGTTCTTCTGCATCAGTGTCTTGGCGTCGCTGATCAGTTCGGCCCACGTGGTTGGCGTGGAGGTGATGCCGGCAGCGGCGAACTGGTTCTTGTTGTACCAGACACCACGGACGCCGCCGAACCACGGCACGGCGAAGATGTTGCCGTTCACCGTGTCGTTGGCGAGGTTGCCCGCGATGATCTGAGACCCGTTCGACCACGAATGGACGCTGCTCGAGATGTTGGCGAGCGCGCCCTGGGCGGCGATGCCTGGGGTGTCGGTGTTACCGAGCTCGGTGATGTCCGGGCCGCCCTTGCCGCTGGTGAGGGCGTTCGTCCAGTCGGTGCCCCTGTTCGTCCATGGAATCCAGTCCACGACAACCTTGGTGTTCTTGTACTGCGGGTTCGCCTTCTTCCATTCGGACACGACGCCATTCATCCACGTAGTCTGCGATGCGACGGCGGCGCCCATGCGCCAGACGACGAGCTTGGTGGGGGCTGTGGACCCCGATCCTGAGTTGCCGCTGGAGCCGCACCCTGCCACGGCTGCGCCAGCGATCACGGCGGCTGCACCCAGCGCAGCCGCTGACTTACTGAAAGTCACTGACCGATCTCCCTTCCCGGCGGTCTTAGACGGATGCAGGAGCCCTCCGGGCGGACGCCTGCGGCCGGGCCGTGGCCTTCAGGCCGGCACCCAACGTTAGGTGTCGACGTTGGGTATTTCGACACGTTTGGTCTGGTTGCCTGCCGGGGACCGTGCCCTGACGGGTTTTCTTGGGGACGAAACTAACAGGAAACTTTCCTATAAGATAGCCTCCGTTGCCAGATTGAGACGTTGCCGGGCTGAGACCGGCGCACCGGCCGTGGGTCATGCCACGTCACAAGACCGGGTCGCGCCGTACAGTCAGGTTTGTCACTGTCAGTGAGAGGTGGGGCATGCAGCGACGGCCGGGGACGCCGAGCTTGTTGCGGGAGCTGAACGACCGGTCGGCCCTCGAGCTTCTGCTCACCGGCGGGCCTATGACCAGGGCACAGCTCGGTGTGCACACCGGCTTGTCGAAGGTCACCGCATCCCAGCT
This sequence comes from Streptosporangiaceae bacterium, assembly GCA_035631375.1. Lineage (GTDB taxonomy): Bacteria > Actinomycetota > Actinomycetes > Streptosporangiales > Streptosporangiaceae > JAJYUU01. The sequence goes on along the minus strand of DASQIW010000180.1, from coordinate 25,151 downwards.
GCTGTCGCGGCTCGAGGAGCGCGGCATCGTCGCCGTGGCTGGCGAGCTGGCCGGGGGCAGGGGACCGAATGCAGCGCTGTATGCGGTCGTGCCGTCGACCGCCTACGTGGCCGGGTTGCATGTCGAGCAGGACGAGATCAGTGCCGGCGTCGCTGACATTACGGGGAACGTGGTCACCCGGATCGCGGTCAATCCGTCGGCCGCGGCCGATCCGGTCGCCGCGGTCCGCGGCGCTGTCCAGGCCGCGTGTCACCAGGCTGGCGTCCCGCCCGAATCACTGCGGGCATTTGTCATCGGCACGCCGGGGGTCCTCGACCCCCGCACCGGCGACCCTCGACTCGCGGTCAACCTGCCGGCCTGGCACGAAGGCGTGCTCGACGCGCTGCGAACCGACCTTGGCAGGCCGGTGACACTGGAAAACGACGTGAACCTGGCCGCGATGGCTGAGCGGGCCGTCGGTGCCGCGTCGGGAGTGGCTGACTTCGTGCTCGTCTGGCTCGGAATCGGGCTCGGCCTTGCGACCGTGCTGGGCGGCAGGCTGCACCGCGGCGCGGGTGGCGCGGCCGGTGAGATCGGCTACCTGCCGGTGCCCGGCGTGCCGCTTCCGCAGGACGTTACCCACCCGGCAACCGGGGCCTTCCAGGGTCTCGTCGGCGCCCAGGCGGTGCTGCCGTTGGCGGCGCGGTACGGGTTCGGCGAGCCGACGGCCGCGCAAAGCGTGGCCGCGGCGGTGCGCGCCGCAGGCAATGGTCATGGGCAGGCCGACGGCTTTCTCACCGAGCTCGCGGGGCGAGTGGCCACTGGCGTGGCCGCGGTCTCGGTCGTGCTGGACCCCGGCCTCGTGGTGCTCGGCGGCGCGGTCGGGCTCGCGGGCGGGACGGAGCTGGCCCGCCGGGTGGCCACCGAGGTCGGCCGGATCAGCCCGGCCCGGCCGGACGTCGTCCCGACCGCCGTCGACGGCGCGCCGGTCCTGCGCGGCGCCATCCTGGCGGCCGTCGACCAGGCCAGGACGGAACTGCTCGCCTCGATCGCCGACCCGGCCTTATCCCGCTGAGCGGCTCAGGGTCCGGTTACGGGCTCACCTCGGGCCGAGGCCGGTCTTGCCGTCGATCAGCTCGCGCGCGATGTCGAGGTGCCCGGCGTGCCGGGCCGTCTCCTCGATCAGGTGGAGGACGATGCCGCGCAGGTCGAAGACCTCCGTCTCGGTGCCAGGGTGGACGCGGCCGCGAGGAGGAGTGGACAGCGGAGTCGCGGCCAGCAGGTCGTTTGCCTGCTCGCACTGCTCGCGATAGAGGCCGAACACCGCCTCCTTCGAGTCCGTGGTCGTGAACGGCCCGTAGCCATCTTCTGCGCCCTCGTCGGTCTCCTCGGGCCTGGAGGACTCGTCTTGCGCTCCGGCGGCGATGATGTGGAACCAGTAGTACTCGGCGCCTGCCAGGTGCTCGATGAGGCCAAGCGGTGTCCAGCCGGATGGCACCACCGGCTTCCGCAGATCGTCGTCGCTGAGGCCTTCGACGATCGCGAGCACGCTCCGGCGCTGGGCGTCGAGGAAAGTGAGCAGTAGCCGGTCGGCTGGAGCGTGGATGTCGTCTGTCACGGTCAGTCCTCCCACATGAGTGTTACCTGCCCTCACGACGAACTCGTGCGGCCGAGATGGACGGGCTGCCCGCGGTCGAAGTCAGGCGGACTCCCGGCGCACCAGACTGGTGGGCATCACGACATGCTGCGGACCGGAGGTGCTGCCGGCGATCAGCTCGTTCAGGATCCGGACGGCCTCGACTGCCGACTGCTCGAACGACTGGTGGACGGTGGTGAGGGGCGGATCCGCCAGAACAGCTGCCGCAGAGTCATCGAAGCCCACGACGGCGACGTCAGCAGGGATGCGCCGGCCGGACTCGGTGAGGACCGCCATTGCCTCCACCGCCATGAGGTCAGAGGCCACGAAGAGCCCGTCCATCTCGGGATGGAGATCAAGCAGCCGGCGGGCTCCCAGCCGAGCGCTGGACGGGGACCAGTCACCGGGTACGACCAGGCTCGGTGGTGAATCCGGCCCTACCGCCTTGCGGTAGCCCGCCAGGCGGCGGCGGCCACTACTCGTGTTGAGCGGTCCGGTGATCGTCCCGATGCGGGAGCGCCCCCGGCTGAGCAGGTAGCCGGTTGCTTCAGAGGCGGCCGCCTCTTCATCGGCGGCTACCCAGGACAGCTCGTCCTCAAAGCCCAACGGCTGGCCCTGCACGACAAGCGGGAGTCCGCTCCGGGCCACGCGCGCCAGCAGCGTCTCGCCCTCGTGCGGCAAGGCGAAGAGCGCGCCATCCACGTGACCGGCAGTGAGGTAGTCGGCCAGGAATTCCTCCTCGCCGTAGTCCTGTGCCGTGGTCACCAGCAGATGCCGCCCGAGGGTGCGCAACTCGCGGGAGCAGATCCGGATCAGAACGCCGTAGTTGGGGTCCCCGAACAGATGCTCTTGCTCCTCGGAGAGGACGAAGGCAACCGAGCCCGTCCGGCCCGACGCAAGGTTGCGGGCGGCCTGATTCACCGTGTAACCGAGGGCGCCCATCGCTGTGTTGACGCGTGAGATTGCTTCAGCGCGCACGTGGAGACCGCCGTTGAGGACACGGGAGACCGTGCTCCGGGACACGCCCGCCGCGCGAGCGACATCCTCGATCGTGGGGCGCTTGGCGAGCAACTGCGATTGCCTCATGTAACGATCTGGTACGTCGGCCTGAGCCTCCAGATGCTGGAGGGATGCGATGAGTATGCCGGGCTGACGAGCGGAAGTCGACACCGGCCCAGCGGTCGTGCGACGCGGCGGGGTGTCGCCAGGTCGGGGCTACTAAATCGCAACTTTCTGGGTCTTCCACAGTGCCTTGGGCTTTGCTACTGTTCGGGCAATTCTTGGGAGCGCTCCCAAGACCGCAGGGCCTTTCGACCCACCCAGGCGATGCCGCGAGTTGGCTTCCGGAGGAACAATGAGATCGGCCAGTCCCAAGAGAACACCTCATAAGAGTATAAAGCTCGCAAGCATTGTCGGCGCCGTCGCCATGCTTGGCGCCGGTGCGGCGGCTTGCTCGAGCACCGCAGCGCCATCGGCATCCGGCAAGGTGACTATCAGCTGGTGGAGCTGGACGACCAACCCCAAGTCTGTGATCGCCAACTTTGAGAAGGCCTACCCGAACATCAAGATCACGGTTCCCCCCAGCTACGGCTCCGGCGGCACCTTCTACTCCAAGCTCACCACGGCCCTCCAGGGCGGGTCCGCGCCGTGCGTCACCCAGGTCGAGTTCGACCACCTGCCGCAGTTCCTCGCCCAGCACGACCTGCTGCCGATCACCCAGTACGTGTCGCAGTACAAGAGCGACTTCCCCAGCTGGGTGTGGAACCAGGTATCGCAGAACGGGCAGGTCTACGCGATGCCCGAGGACATCGGCCCGATGGCGTTGATGTACCAGCCCTCGGTGCTGACCAAGTACAACCTGCCCGTGCCCACGACCTGGGCACAGTTTGCCTCGGACGCAGTCGCGCTGCACAGGGCCGACCCCAGCCAGTACCTCACCTACTTCGCGCCCAACGACGGCGACCAGATGGAGGCGCTGTGGTGGCAAGCAGGCGCGTTCCCCTATCAGGTGCAGTCCGACGGTAGCTGGAAGGTCAACGTGGCCGGGCCGCTCGAGCAGAAGGTCATGCAGTACTGGGGCAACCTGGTCACCCAAGGCGCCGTCAAGGTCGACCAGGACTTCCAGGCCGACTGGACACACCACGTCGCACAGGACAACTACGTCGCCATGATCGGCGCAGGATGGTCCCCGACGTACATGGTCGACGCTTACTTGCCGGCCAACTCGACCCAGCAGTGGGCGATTACGGAGATGCCGCAGTGGACGGCCGGCGCCCACGCGGCGGCCAACTGGGGCGGGTCGACCAACGCCGTGACGAAGGACTGCCCGTCGAACCTGGTGAAGGACGCGGCGACGTTCGCCTCCTACATCAACACAGCCAAGAGCGCGCTGTCCGTTGACGAGAAGCCGGCCACGCCGACGGGTGGCGGCCGCGGCCTGTTCCCCGCGTCGCTGGCCCGGGGCAGCGTGCCTGAATTCGCTGCTCCCGTCCCGCACTTCACCGGCAACATCAACGCTCAGTTCTCCCAGTACGCCGCCAACGTGCCGGTGAAGTTCCAGTGGAGTCCGTGGGACACCGAACTCGGGACCTTCCTGACCGCAGAGATGGGCAAGGCAGCGGCCGGCAAGGAATCCTGGTCTCAGGTACTCGTGAATACGCAGAATCAGCTGGTGGCATACGCCAAGTCGGCTGGTTACACAATCTCGCAGTGACTCCAGTGCGGTTCCGGCCCGGGGCGCTGCCCCGGGGCGGAACCGCCGCATCGCCATAGCAGACCCCCCTCGGCAGAACAGGAGACCGATGCGAACTTCGTGGCAACCGGCGGTAGCCACGCCGGATGGCGCCCTGGCGCCGGGCGCAACGGCCGCGAAGCGCGGTCGTCGCCGCAAGTCGGAGCCCGGCGGTAGGACAGCGCCCGGCGGCACGGCTGCTGGCGGTCTCGGAGGCCGGGCCGGGCTCACGATGACCCTGCCGTTCATGATCCTCTATGCGTTGTTCTTCCTGGCGCCGTTCCTGTACTCGATAGTCCTCAGCCTGCGCTCTCCGCAAACCGGCGCCTTCGTCGGTCTGTTCAACTACCGGAACGCCGTAGGGAACGGGCTGTTCTGGAGCGCGGTGATTCGGATGGCGTACTTCGGAGCCATCCAGGTCACCGTGATGATCGTGCTGGCGGTCGTGCTGGCCCTCTTCCTGGACAGTCCGTACTGTCTGCGCAGGAAGGCGTTCGGGCTGATCTACTTCCTGCCCTATGCGGTACCTGGCGTCATCGCCGCCATGATGTGGGCGTTCTTGCTGCAGCCAGACCTGGACAACGCCCTGAAGGTCCCGCACTTGCTCGGGCTGGCATCGGGCCCGCTCAATCCGCTGAGCTACGGCTTCGTCCTCTACGCCATGATGCTGATTGTCACGTGGGAGTGGACCGGGTACAACATGACGATCTTGCTCACCAGCCTGACCAGCGTTCCCAGGGAAGTACTGGAGTCGGGGAAGATCGATGGCGCCTCCGAGCTGTCCATCGCGTGGCGGATCAAGCTGCCCATGATCCGTCGGACGATCGCCTTCATCACCATCATCTCGATCATCGGAACGCTTCAGCTCTTCAACGAGCCGGTGGTTCTCAACGACATCGCCAGCATGGGCAGCAGCTACTCCCCGAACCAGATCATCTACAACACCGCGTTCTCGTTCGGGAACGAGCAGCTGGCGGCCGCGCAGTCGATCATCCTGGCACTGATTACCGTGGTGGCGACCGCTGTCTTCTACCGGATCGTGCGCCAGCGCTTCGGCCTGGCTGGCACCGTCCGCGGAGCAGCGCGATGACGGCCGCCGGCTCGGTCGCCGGGTCCGCGCAGACGCGGCGCGTGACGGCTAGCGCTCCCGGCAGGGACGCCAGGCGGGCGCGGGCAGCGCGGCGCGCGAAGACCGCTGCAGGAACGACCCTGGCGGTCATCGCCGCCGTTTACGTTCTCGTCCCGATCTACTGGCTTGTCATGGCGTCGGCGAAGAACACGCCCCAGTTGTTCTCGACCTCGACCTTCCTGCCGCCCTCCCACCTGTCCTGGGGCGAAAACTTCCGGTTGCTGTTCACCGTCGACGGCGGCTACTTCGGCTTCTGGATTCTGAACTCGGCCATCTATGCGCTGGTGACCGCCACGCTGGCCACGGCTGTGTCGACGCTCTGCGGTTACGGGCTGGCCAAGTACAGCTTCCGCGGGCGCCGGATTGTCTTCGCCTTTGTCGTGGGCTCGCTGCTGGTGCCGACGACAGCTCTGGTGGTGCCGCTCTTCCTGCTCGAGCACGACATTCACCTGATCAACAGCTATCAGGGCGTGATCCTGCCGTTGCTCGTCTATCCGTTCGGCGTCTACTTCATGTGGCTGTTCTCGGCCGATGCAGTACCGGGCGCGCTGCTGGACGCCGCCAGGATCGACGGTGCCGGGGAGTTCAAGGTCTTCTGGAAGGTAAGCCGCCCGTCGCTTATGCCCGGAATGGTGACCCTCTTCCTGCTGTCGTTCATCGGCACGTGGAACAACTACTTCCTGCCGCTGGTGCTCCTCGGCACGACGACAAAATTCCCGCTGACGGTGGGCCTGACTGCCTGGGCAAGCGAGCTCAACTCGCCCGGCGCCGGCCAGCCGCTGTACCCGGAGGTGATCCTCGGTTCGCTGATTTCCGTGCTGCCCATGCTGATCCTGTTCCCCTTCCTGCAGAAGTACATCGCGCGCGGGCTGACGTTCGGCGCAATCGTCGGCGAGTGAACCTGAGGTGTCTAAGACCATGGACCGCGAGGTCGTGACAGATCCCGACAATGCCCGTCCCGCCGAGGCAGCCTCCGGGCCGTTCTCCGGCCAGGTGCTCTACGGCGGTGATTACAACCCCGAGCAGTGGCCGAGAGAGGTCTGGCGCGAGGACGTGCGCCTCATGCAGGAGGCGGGCGTCAACCTCGTCACCGTCGGAATCTGGTCCTGGGCTTACCTCGAACCGACGGAGGGAGAGTTCGACTTCGGCTGGCTGAGGGAGGTGCTCGACCTGATGGGTGATGCCGGCATCGGGGTGGACCTCGCCACGCCGACGGCTGCGCCGCCACCCTGGCTAACGACGCGCTATCCCGACGTGCTGCCGGTGGACGAGCGGGGATCTCGGTACAGCCATGGAAGCCGACAGCACTTCTGTATCTGCAATCCGACCTACCGGCGCCTGGCCGACCGCATCGTGCAGCGCCTGACGGAGGAACTCGGCGATCACCCGGCCGTCCAGATGTGGCATGTGCACAACGAGTACGCCTGTCATGTCCCTTACTGTTACTGCGACCACCACGCCAGCTCGTTCCGTTCCTGGCTTGAGCGCCGGTACGGCTCTGCGGACTCGCTCAACGACGCCTGGGGCACCGCCTTCTGGAGCCAGCGGTACAACGACTTTGCCGAGGTAGTGCCCCCGAGGCGGACTCCGGCGCTGGCGAACCCGAGCCAGCTGCTCGATTACAAACGGTTCACCAGCGCGGTCTTCCTGGACGAATTCCGGATGGAACGGGAGCGGCTCACCGCGGCCCGGCCTGAGCTCCCGGTCACGACGAATTTCATGGGCTTTCACAAGCCGCTCGACTACTTCAGCTGGGCCCGCGAGATGGATGTCGTCTCGACCGACAACTATCCCGATCCCGCTAACCCGGATAGTCCGGCACTGTCCGCCATGCACTACGACCTCATCCGCTCGCTCAACAAGACGGTGCCCTGGATCGTCATGGAGCAGACCACCTCCCGGGTCAACTGGCGAGAGCGCAACGTGCCGAAGGTTCCCGGCCAGATGCGGGCACTCAGCTACCAGGCCGTCGGCCGGGGAGCCAGCGGGGTGCTGTTCTTTCAGTGGCGGGCGTCACGAGCGGGCGCCGAGAAGTTCCACTCGGCGATGGTGTCCCATTCCGGTCAGGCGTCACCGGTCTGGCGCGAGGTCGCTGCGCTCGGCCAGGAACTCGGCCGGGCCGAAATCGAAACCGAGGCAGCGGTCTCGGCGCGTGCGGGCATGGTGTTCTCCTGGCCTAACTGGTGGGCCGTGGAGAGTCCGGCAGCCCCGGCGCACGACTTCAGTATGCAAGATCACCTTGCCTGGATGTATCTCCCGCTGTACCAGCGCTGCGTGACGCTGGACTTCTGCCAGCCGGGGGAGTCGCTCGAGCGCTACGAGGCCCTGGTCGTGCCGAGCCTCTACCTCGTCACCGCAGACGAGGCGGCCAACCTGGTCGGCTACGTCGAGCGCGGCGGGACGCTCGTCCTGACCTACTGGTCGGGCATCGTTGACGAACACGACCGGGTCTACCTCGGACCGTACGGCGGACCGCTGCGCCCGCTGCTGGGTTGCGACGTTGTCGAGGTGGCCCCGCTTGCCAGCGCCGATGTCGTCGAGGTGGAGTGGGCTGACGGCGGGCGGACGACCGCGAGCTACTGGGTGGACATCGCCGTCCCGCGCGACGGGGAGGTCCTCGCCACCATTGCCAGCGGTCCGTGGGCGGGATCCCCGGCGGTGGTGCGTACCCGTCGCGGTGAGGGCTGGGCCTATTACATCGGCACGAGGCTCGATGCCGACGGGCTGCAACGCGTCTACGACCTGATTCCGGCCCTGCAGGGCGGACTTGCCGGCGGTGATGCGGACCTGGCCAACGGCGTGGAGCGCGTGACCCGCCGCTCGTCAGGCCGTGAGTATGAGTTCCTCATCAATCACGCGGACGGGGAGCGCAAGATTCAGCTCGACGCGCCCGGTCACGACCTGATCGGGGATCGCCTGGTGGACGGCACGCTGGAAATCGACCAGCAGGGAGTGGCGATCGTACGCCGCGAGGCATGATGCTGGCTTGTGGCCGTGCGTAAGACCGCGATCCGGCTGTCGGACGGGCGGGAGCTGATCTACTTCGACACCGACGTGCAGCCTGGCCGCGACGCCGTCGACCGGCGCGGGCTCGCGCCCGCCCGGCCCGACTGCGAGCTCCGTTTCGATCCGCTGCAGCAAACGTGGGTCATGTACGCGGCGCACCGCCAGGACCGCAGTTACCTGCCGTCTACCTCGGACTGTCCGCTGTGCCCGTCGACCGAGGCCAGGCAGACGGAGATCCCGGCCAGCGACTACGAAGTCGTCGCCTTCGAGAACAGGTTCCCCGCGCTGGCCCAGGGGTCAGAGCGCAGTGGACCGGCGGGCCAGCTGCTGGCCGCCCGGCCGGGCGCCGGGCGCTGCGAGGTGATCTGCTTTACCAGCGACCATGACGCGTCGCTGGCCGACCTGAACCCGAGCCGCGTCCGCCTGGTCACCGAGGCGCTCATCGACCGGACCGGCGAACTGGGCAAGCTTTCCGGTGTCGAGCAGGTGTACTGCTTCGAGAACCGCGGCCGCGAGATCGGGGTGACGCAGCCGCATCCGCACGGCCAGATCTACGCGTGCCCGTTCGTGACCCCGCGCACGAGCCGCATGCTGAGCTCCGTCGGGGCTCATGAGCGGCGAACCGGGCGCAACCTGTTCGACGACATCCTCGCTGCCGAGCGCGCCGCCGGGACCCGGATCGTCCGCGACGGCCGCCACTGGGTGGCCTTCGTCCCGCACGCCGCGCGGTGGCCGTACGAGGTACACCTGTATCCAGCGCGGCGGGTGCCCGATCTGGCGAGCCTGCGGCCGGCCGAGCTTGACGAGCTCGCCGACTTCCAGATCGACCTGCTCGGCCGGTTCGCCCGGCTGTTCGCGACGCCCGCTCCGTACATCTCCGCATGGCACCAGGCGCCGGTGCGCACCGGGCGGCAGGATTTCGCACTGCATCTGGAGCTGTTCACGCTGCGGCGCGCCGACGACAAGATGAAATACCTGGCCGGCGCGGAGTCAGGAATGGACGCCTTGACCAGCGACGGGCTGCCTGAGCGCACGGCTGACCGGTTGCGAGGGCTGCGCTGATGAGGGAACGGGGTGCTGCCGATCCGCGGCCGTGCGTCGGACGCGGTCGCCCGGGCGGAACCCGGTGACTGTCCCTGCGCTCGCTGACCGCGCGGCCGCGCGCTACCGCGCGCACTACGGCACCGAGCCGGACGGGGTCTGGTTCGCGCCCGGCCGGGTCAACCTCATTGGTGAGCACACCGACTACAACGGCGGATTCGTGCTGCCGTTCGCGCTCGGCTCCGGGGTTGCAGTGGCCGCCAGCCGGGTAGCCGGCCAGGGGCTCACCGTGTGCTCGCGTCAGGAAGACACCGAGCCGGTCACGGTCAGCATCGATGCACTGACGCCGGGGATAACGAACGGCTGGGCGGCTTACCCGCTCGGGGTGGCGTGGGCGCTACGCGAAGCCGGCCACCAGCTGGGTGGCGCCCGCGTGGCTGTCGACGCGGACCTGGCCATGGGCGCCGGCTTGTCGTCGTCGGCCGCCCTGGAGTGCGCCACCGGCCTCGCGCTGTGCGAACTGCACGATCTGCGGGTGCCGCGGCATGAGCTGGTCTCGCTGGCGAGCCGCGCCGAGAACGACTTTGCCGGTGCGCCGACGGGGATCATGGATCAGTCCGCCGCCCTGCTGTGCGAGGCCGGCCACGCGCTGCTGCTGGACTGCCGGAGCGGCGCGACGGAAGCGGTGCCGCTGGACCCCGGGGTGGCCGGGCTGACGCTGCTGGTCATCGACACCGGTGCTCGGCACGCGCATTCGGACAGCGGGTATGGCGAGCGGCGCCGGTCCTGTGAGGAGGCCGCGCGGCTGCTTGGTGTCCGCTCGCTGCGCGACGTGATGGACCGGCCAGCGGACGTGGATCTGCTCGCTGACGCGAGGTTGCGACGGCGGGCGCGGCATGTCGTCACCGAGAACCAGCGCGTCCTCGACGCAGTCGCCCTCATGCGCCGCGGCGCGCTCGCCGAGGTAGGGCCGCTGCTGACGCAGTCGCACGCGTCCCTGCGCGACGACTTCGAGGTCTCGTGGCCGGAAGCCGACGTCGCGGTCGATGCCGCCACCGCCGCGGGGGCGCTCGGGGCGCGGATGATGGGCGGCGGCTTTGGTGGTTCTGTGCTCGCGCTGGTTTCGGAAGACCAGCGCCACCCGGTCGAGGCTGCCGTCGCCGACGCCTACGTCCGGCGCAGCTGGCGACAGCCTGCGGTCTCGGCGGCTGTACCGTCCGATGGCGCGAAGCGGCTCCGCTAGGCACGCAAATATATTTGTACGACGACGTACACAGCCGTACAGTTGAGCCATGGCCATCATGACGGTGTCAGAAGCCCGCGCCTCGCTACCTGAACTGCTCACGCGTGTCGAGCAGGGCGAAGAGTTCACCATCACCCGGCACGGCCGCGCGGTAGCGGTCCTCGTCCGTCCGGACGTCCTGCGCCCTCGGGCCGCAGTCGTGATCGAGGAGGCCGCACGACTGCACGAAAGACTCATGGCCGCTCGCGATGAGGAACTTTCTATTGACCCCGGCTTGACCCCGGAGGAGGCGGAGGAACTCATCAGGGAGATCCGGGCCGGACGTGACAGCCGCTAGATGGACACCTTCGATGCGGACGCTCTCATCTACGCGGCTGTGCCCGGCCATCCAGAGGGCCGTCGCGTGCTCGGCCTCTTTCAGCAGGCCAGCGGCACGCTCATCGGTTCCGGCTCGGTCTTGTTGCTTCCCGAAGTCTTGAGCAAGCCGCGCCGCGAGGGATCGCCTAAGCTGCCCGCCCTGGAAAGCCTGCTGGCTCGCATCGACCTGAGGCCGGTAGACCTAGTCATCGCCGAACTCGCCACGGTATTGGGGGCCAAGTACCGGCTGCGCGCCGCAGATGCCACACACCTCGCGACGGCCGTCAACCTCGGGGCTGACCGTTTCATCACCAACAATCAGCGCGACTTCCCGCGCAGCATTGCCGAGGTTCAGGTCACGTACCCAGCTGACCTGCCCGACATCTAGTCAGCGAGCCGGAACGCTAGCTGCGTCTGCCACCGGGTCATGTCCGGCTGCGCCGCCGGGTCGGTCAGGTAGAACTCGACGCGGCAGCCCCACTTCTCTCCTTCGTCAGTCTGCGCGACGTCCCAGGCCAGTCCCTGCGCCTCGGCCCACTCGAGGAGCGCGGCAGTGGCGGCCATGAGAGTGTCCGGTGCGCCGGTGTGGGTCATGACCGCAAACCGGCCTGCTGGCAATCTCCCGGCTCGGATATCGCCGGCATCATCGATAGCGGACACCACCGGCACACCGGCTTCAACAAGAAGCTGCCGCTCCATGTCGATCACGTGGTAGCGGAAGAAGGGCGGTCCGGCCGGCGCGATGCCACGAGCGCCGAGCCAGCCGAAGATCTCGGGAAGACGGTCGGCCACCGAGCCGACGTCCGCCATGGTCACCCACGACGAGATCCCCACGTACGGCTCGGCCGCCCGGTGGGTGATCTCCGGCTCGAGGTTCATTGGCTCTCCTTGCTGTCAGCCCGCCGATGTCGGCGAGTTCTCCATTCCTAGACCCTCCCACGATGTCAGGGTCAACCCGGTGCGCCGGACTGCAAGACGTGCACGGGACGAGGCAGGGCTAGAGTGCTCCTGTACCGCACGGGTAGCGGCTGCGTTCTCTGCGTGCCTATCGAGGAGTCCTGCCATGTCGCCCATCCACGTGCGGCCATTCCACCGCCGCGACCGCGATCAGCTCACCGACCTTGTCAACGCCCACGCCGCGGCGGTGGTACCGGGCCAGAGCCTTTCCGTCGCCGCGATGCTCAGCCATCTGGAGCGTGAGCCAGGCGAGTTCATCGTCGACCCCTGGGTCACCGACCGCGCGACCCTGGTGGCGGAGCAGAACAACCGGATAGCCGCCGCGGCTCACCTGCTCCGCTACGGCGACGGCGAGGACGTCGGCGTCGCGTATCGCGGCGGCGGGGAGATTCGCTGGTTGTTGTTCTGGCCCGAGGGACCCGTGCGCGGCAACCCGTGGTGGACAGCCGGAACGCAAGCCGCCAGCGAGTTGATCGCGGCGTGCATCGCACAGTTCGATCAGTGGCACGTCACCAGCCAGAGCGCCGGCGGCGAGCTGCCGGTGCCAGGTGTCTACGGCGTTCCCGAACAGTGGCCGCACGTCAGCGCGCTGTACGAGCGGGCAGGGTTCGTGCACAACGGCCACACCGAGGTGGTCTACCTGGCCCGCGTCGCCGACCTGCCGCGGCTGCCTAGCTCTCCGGTCGCCGGGCTCCAACTGCGCCGGACGGTCGGGCTCAACGGCACTCGGCTGTCCGCCGTTCTCGCTGGCGAGGTCATCGGCTACATCGAGGTGGAGATCCGCGCCGAGGGCGAACGGCTCGCCCGGCAGTCAGGCTGGGCGGACGTCGGCAACCTGCACGTCGACGAGCGGTTCCGGCGGCGCAAGCTTGCGACCTGGTTGCTGGGCCAGGCTGCAGAGTGGCTTGAACTGGCCCACGTCGACCGGCTGCTGGATTACAGCTACCTGGACGGGCCAGACGCCGCGGGGCAGACCTACGACGACTACCGGGCCCTCCTGGAGGCGCTGCCGTTCAAGGTGCTGACCTGGACCAGGCGCGGCTGGACCAGGACGACCCAGAGCTGACGGGAAACAGCAGCCGACAGCGCAGACAGTCGGCCATATGGATTTGGTCATGCCTGTTGCGGCGGCTTCGCCGGGTGGGCCAGGCTCCAGTCATGGAATATGTGATGGCGAGCCGCTGGTCGCTGATGGAGCGCTTCGAGATCACCGACGCGGCTGGCACGCCGCAGTTCGAGGCGCGCGGGCACCTCGGCTCCAGCATCACCCTGCACGACAGCCAGGGGCAGGAAGTCGCCGACATCCGCAAGCACCTGCTGACCGATACCCACGAGGTCTACGTCGGTGGGCAGCGTGCAGCGCAGGTGCGGCACGCCGGCATCTTCGGCGACAAGTACGACATTGAGTCTGCGTTCGGTTACCTCACTGCGCGCGGCCGGTTCGACGGCGGCGACTACACGGTCAGCCGCGAGGGCGTGCCGGTTGCCCGGATGGTGCGCAAGTTCTCGCTGCGGGAGAAGTTCGCCATCGACGTCGCCGACGGCGAGAACCAGGCATTCCTGCTCGCCCTCGTGCTGGCCATCGAGGCCATCCATGACGAGCGCCGCGAACACCACGGCGGCGGCTTCGGCGCCAACCTGGCAGGCGGGGGCATCGCCGGCATGATCGCCAGGGACGTTCTGTGACGGCCTGGTTCTCCGTGAGCCGCGGCGCAGGCGCACAGGGCTGACGGCGCGTGCTCGTCGCCGAGATCGAGACCCCGGCCCTGCTCGTGGACGCCGACGCGCTCGACCGGAACATCGCCGCGATGGCGCAGTCGCTGCCGGGCGACCGGTTGCGGCCGCACGTCAAGGCCCACAAATGCACCTCGCTGGCGCGTCACCAGGCAGCGGCCGGTCACCTGCGATTCACGTGCGCGACGATCCGAGAGTGCGAGGGCATGGCCGCCGCTGGTCTTGGTCACGACTTGCTGCTGGCCAACGAGGTGCTCGATGCGCGGCGTCTCGCCGGCCTGATCGCGACCGGGGTCAGGGTGACCCTGGCGGTGGACTCGGCCGACACCATCATCGCGGCTGCCGACGCGCGCGTGCGTGAGGTGGTCATCGATGTGAACGTCGGGCTGCCACGCTGCGGCTGCGCCCCGGCGGACGCCGGAAAGCTGGCGGACCTCGCCCGGCATCACGGGCTGGAGGTTCGCGGCGTGATGGGTTACGAAGGTCACGCCGTCGGACTGGTTGACGCCAGCGAACGGGCCGAGCTCTGCGAGGCCGCGATGCAGTTGCTGCTTTCCGCGCATGCGGATGTAGGCGGTGAGCTGGTGTCGGCGGGCGGCACTGGCACGTACGCGCTCAACACCTGGGCCAACGAGATTCAGGCCGGCTCCTACGCGCTCATGGATACGGCCTACGGCAGGCTGGGACTGCCGTTCGAGCAGGCCGCGTTCGTCCTGGCGACGGTCATTTCCAGCTCGCCGGGCTGGTCGGTCGGCGATGCCGGCCTGAAGGCCTTCGGGATGGATCACGGGAACCCTGAGCTGGCGGACGGAAAGGTCCTGTTCTGCTCGGACGAGCACGTCACGGTCACGCCGCCGCGGCCGGTCGGTGACCGGCTCTGGCTCATGCCCGCGCACATCGACCCGACAATGGCCTATCACGAGCGCGTGTACCTGTTCTCCGGCGACGAGGTCGTCGATATCTGGCCGATCGACCTGCGCGGCTGGTGATGGGGGTTCACGCCCAGAATTCGGTCGCAAGCAGTAAGTCGATCGCCTGGCTGACGCGTTAGCTCGGTATGGGGCACGCGCAGGACGAGTTCGCGGACTTCTACGGGTCCAGCAGGGATTCCTGCCTGAAAGCGGTGACGGCGGTCGTCGGTGATCGCCTGCTGGCCGAGGAACTGGTCGCCGAAGCTTTCGCGCGGGCCTGGACATCATGGGAGAAGGTGCGCCGGCATCCCGCATCGCAGGCATGGGTGGTGCGGACCGCACTGAACATCGGCGTGTCCTGGTGGCGGCGACGGCGGGAAGTGCCCCTGGCCGATCATGATGGCGCCGCTCCGGCCGACGTGAGTGGTGTCGACCCCGTCCTGATCGCGGCGCTGCGAAGGCTGCCGACGCGCCAGCGCGAGGTTCTCGCGCTGCGCATTTTCCTCGATCTGGACACCGAGAGCACAGCGCAGGTGCTGCGGATTGCGCCGGGCACGGTAACGGCGCACCTGTCTCGCGCCGTCACGGCGCTGCGCCGGGATCTCCCGGCTGCGAGCACCGACGCGAACGCACGAGAGGTCTACCGATGAATGAGCATGCCGATGTCATGTGCCAGGTGCGAGAGTCATTCGCCGGGCTGCGCATGGATACGCCGGTGGAGAACGTCCTCGCCCGAAGCCGCGCACGCCGCCGCCGCCGCCTCACAGGGATGGCCGGCGCGGCCGCCGGGGCGGCGGGCGTAGCGGCGGCCCTGATACTGACTGCTCCGGCCCATCCCGGCAACTCGCCGCGACCAAGCTCCACTTCCGCGACGCTGGCCGCGTTCTCGGTGACCAGCGGCCCCGGCACAGCCACCACGCTGATCCTTCACAAAGGCCCGCAGTACGCTCCGCTGGACCCCAGCGCGCTGCGTCAGGTCCTGGCTCAGCACGGGATACCGGCCCTCGTCACTGTCGGCACCTTCTGCCGACCGGCGGCCGGCCCGCTGGCGGACGGTTTTGGTCAGTTCGTGCACCCATCGACTCTGCCTGACGGCTCGGCCGAGATGGTGATCAACGGCGCAGCCATGCCATCAGGGACCCGGCTGAGTATCGGCTACTTCCCCGGTCACATCAGGCTGGCGGTCCTCGGGAACGCTGCTGCCCTCTTGTGCAGCAGCAGGTCCGGTCAGCCTGCAGCCCATCTCACCCCGTCAGGGATCCCGGTCCACAGGTGACAGACTCAATGACACAGACGTCAGCGGTGATCGCCGCTCCAGCCGAGCCGATGACATCGGCGGAGCGAGCCAGGTTCGAGCGTGATGGTTACCTGATCATCCGCGCTGCACTGGGCCCGGATGAGGTCGCGGCCGCGCGTATCGCGCTCGACCGGGTGTACGCGAGCGCGGCCAGAGCCGGCTCGCTGGGGCCGGGCGGCTCGATGCACCTGCTCAGCGCGGTCAGGAACTGCCCAGAGGTCGTCGGGTTGATCGACCACGCAGCCACCTTTCGGTACGTGTGGTCGGTCCTTGGCTGGAACGTCCACATCCACCACTCTCACCTCGATGTTCATCCGCCAGTCAGAGAACGCGCACCGTTTCGGTTTGAGTGGCACCAAGACGGCGGCCGGCAAAACCGCGAGGTCGAGACGACACCTCGGCCGCGGCTGTCGGTCAAGCTGGTGTACTGGCTCTCCGACGTCTCCGAGCCCGGCCGCGGCAACCTGAAGGTCGTTCCCGGTAGCCACGTGCTGAACTGGATCGACGGCCCGCCCCGGCGCGACGTCGTGTGGCCGGACCCGGACGGCGCCATCGAGGTCACCGCCGAGCCTGGTGACGCGGTCTTCTTTGACCGCCGGATCTGGCACGCCCGGTCACCGAACCACTCCGAAGTCACTCGAAAGGCGGTCTTCTTCGGTTACACCTACCGATGGACCGCCATCCGCGACGACATCGGTCCGATGCGCGGGCGTGACTGGTCCGGTCAGCTAACCCCTGTTCAGCGGCAGCTGCTCGGCGGCGTCGAAGGCGGCGACGGGGATCACGCGTGGGGCCACTATCCGGATGCCACCCCGCTGTACGGCTGGCTCAAGGAGCGGGGGCTGCTTGACCCGGCGAATCCGCCACTCAAACCCTGAACCACGGGCAACCGGTAGCATCCGCTCGTGGCGAGCATGTCTGGATGGGTTCGGGGATATCTGCGGCGGCTCGGCATCGGCGAACCAGGGTCCCCGTCCATCGACGGCCTGGTTGCGCTCCACCGCGCGCACACCGAGCGCGTCGCCTACGAGAACATCGACATCTTCCTCGGCCGCCCGCAGGGCATAGACCCGGCCGAGTCGATCGAGCGGATCATCCGCGGCCGGGGTGGCTACTGCTTCAACCTGAATGGCGCGCTCGCCACTCTGCTGGAAGCCCTCGGTTACCGCGTCTGCTGGCACGCTGGCGCGGTGCACCCAGCCGGTAGGGAACCGCTGCCCGGCGAAATCCGCAACCACCTGGCCGTCACCGTCCAGCTCGACGACGAGACCTGGATGGTCGATGCGGGCCTCGGCGATGCGCACCACGAGCCGATGCCGCTCCGCTCGGGAGATCACCGGCAAGGTCCCTTCACCCTTGGGCTCGCGCCCCTTCCGCGGGTGCTGGGTGGCTGGCGGTTCACCCATGACCCCGCGCTCAACCACTCGCGGCCCGAGATGGACTTCACCCTGAGCCGGCTGCACTGGACGGACTTCACCGCCAAGCACACTGAGCTGTCGACTGACCCCGGGTCACCGTTCGTGCGGGTCTGCCAGTTGCATCGCCGAGACGAGCAGGGCGCCGACAGCCTGATCGGCTGCGTGCTGCAGCGCGTGGAGGGGCCCCATGGGCGGACTGAACGAGAGCTCTCGAACCAGGCAGACTGGTTCGATGCCGCCGCCGATGTGTTCGGCTTGCGCCTGGACGACCTGAACTCAGACGACCGCGACCGGTTCTGGCAGCGCTTGTACACGTTGCATCAGGCGTGGCTCGCAGAGCGGGAGCACGCGGTGAACGCCAGCTGACGACACGCAGCACTCGATGGATCCTCAGCCACGCACGGTCGCCGAGTCAGGGGTGGTCGATCTCAAGACGGCGACCGACCGCGTCGGCGATCCGCCGCAGGTCGTCATGGTCGGAACTCACCACGAGGTCCCCGCGACGCAGCGCACCATCGACGACGCAGGCATCGACCACATCGGTTGTCGCTGCCTCGGCCGCGAGCGAGCCCGCGGATCGGGCACGTGCATCATGGAGACCCTCGACATAGCAACCAGCCAGCAGTCTGGCCAACTGAGCTTGGCGCCCGGATCCTCGCCAGGACTGTGCAACCACAGCTGCCGGAGCAGTCGGCACTTCTCTGTGCACGAGCAGGGCGCGGTGGCGAGCCCACATCCGGCGTTCGCCCTTGTCAGCTGCGATTAAGGCACCGCTGTCGTACGTCACGCCGGTCAGGCGCTCCGGCGTCGGGTTGGAGACGCGCCGGGTCGCCTCGTCGCGCGGGCAGCCCAATCGTCGGCCTCGGCGAGCTCAGCCGCGGTGAATGCACCATGTTCGCGTTCGAACTCAGCGACTACAGCTTGCCCCGCGCGGATAGTGAACTCTTTCCGGGCGGTCTCAGCTACCCATGCGCTCTAAGTCAGGCCCGCCTCAGCGGCGGCCGCCGCGATCTCGGCGTCCAGGTCGGGCGGCATCGAGATTGAGCGCTTCCTCCTGACTGCCATGCTCGAGATGGTACAGCGGTAGGACAGCATCGGAATGATCACTGCCTGGTCAGCCGCGGAGGTGCAGGCCTCGAGGCGTCGACCGGAAGCCCGCTGACTCGAGCGCGTTGGCGAGTGGCGAGTCGTACACGTCGCCCCCGTCGGCACGCTCGACCGCCAGGCGGCCGAGTGCGCCGGCCCGCACCGCCCCGGCCAGCGCGGCCGCCGCTGGCTCGAGCAGGGCCGGTTCGCTCGTCCAGGACAGCAGTGTCTTACCGCCGCGCTCGACGTACAGGACCAGTTCGCCGCCGGCGAGCACGACGAGTGCGCCTGCCTTCCGGCCGGGCCGGTGACCGCCTGGGGTGTCACCCGGCCGATCCGGCCACGGCAGCGCGGCGCCGTAGGCGTTCGCCGGGTCGGCTGCCGCGAGCACCGTCACGCGCAGACCCTGGCTGGTGCTGACGCTGCCGGTATCCCACGGGTCGGCCACGGCGGTCGTCCGGGCCTTGTCGGCCATCGCCCGCATGCGGTCGACCGCGCCCGGCAACGCGAACTGCGCGGCACCGAGACCCTCGACGAAGTAGCCGCGCCGGCACTGCCCGGCGTCCTCCAGCGCGCGCAAGACCGGGTACAGCGCCCCGAATCCGCCGGTTACCCGCTCTGCTGCGGCCGCGCCCCGGATCAGAATGCCGTGCCGGTCCAGCAGCGCGAGCGCCTGAGCGTGCAGACGCCGAGTGGGATCGGACTCAGGCACCGGCAGTAGCGACCAGCGGCCGCTGACCGTAGGCGGCCCGGTGTGCGATGGCATCGCACCGCGCCCGAAGCCCGGCCGTCGCGATATCGTGACGCCCGGCCGCGCCGGGGTGTTTCGCTGTCCGGGGTCGTCGCCGGCCGCCACCGGCCGCCCGGAACCGAGGACGGTCCGCAGCGGGGCCAGGGTGTCGTTGGTCAGCCGACCAGCCCACACCAGGTCCCAGATCGCGCTGGCAACGTCGCGGTCGCGGGCAGTGAGTCCCCGCGCACCCGAATCAGACAGGCTTGCGCTCACCCGATCGGCGATGCCGCGGAAGAAGAGCGCCCCGCCACCGTCGAGCACTCGCAGCACCGCCTCGTGCACGGGCGTCATGGTGATTTCGCCGGGCTCGGGCAGTAGCAGGGGCGCGATCCCGGCCGGCGCCAGCATGATCCATCCGTCGCCGCCCGGCAGGCCGCCCGCGCCTGCCCAGACGACCTCGCCGGAAGCGGTTAGCTCATCGAGCAGCGACGGCGTGTAGGCCGGTATCCGACCGGGCAGCACCAGCGTCTCCAGCGCCGATGCGGGCACAGCGGCGCCAGCAAGCTGGGCAACAATTTCATACACCGCGTCGGACCTGGCTGGCCGGGTGGCGCGGCCAGCCGAGCCCGGTCCGGCCGCCCGGTCCGCGCGCTGCCATCCCGGCAGGAACGCCGCGAAGGCCGACGCCGGCGCAGGCTCGACCTCCTTGCGAAGTTTGGCCAGGCACCGTCGCCGCAAGAGGCGAAGGACACCGGCCTCACACCACCCCGTTCCCTCAGAAGGGTCATAATCGCCCTCGGTCAGCACGCCGTCGGTGGCCAGCCGGCGCAGTGCACCCGTGACGACGGCGACACCAAGCCCGTAACGCCCGGCCACGGCCGCGGCGCCGAACGGGCCGTGCGTGCGCGCGTACCGGAGCACCAGATCGCGCAGCGGGTCGGGCACCGGCTCGGTGAACGCTTCTGGTACGCCGACAGGCAGCGCGACACCGAGCGCGTCGCGCAGCCGGCCCGCGTCCTCGATCGCGGCCCAGCGCTGCTCACCGGCGATCCGCAGGTCCAGCACGCGCCGCTGCGCGGCGAGCGAGGCCAGCCACGCCGGTGCCTGCAGGGGGTCGGCGGACCGGAGTGCGACGTCCTCCGTGCTCAGTGGGCCGAGGGCGCGCAGCATGTCAGCGACCGCCTCGGCGTCCTGGCAGGCGCGGCCGGGCGCGAGCCGCTGCATCTCCCGCTCGGCTTCCTCGACCACGAGCGGATCGAGCAGCTCGCGGAGTTCGGCCTGGCCGAGCAGCTCGGCCAGCAGCGCGGAATCCAGGGCCAGTGCCTGCGCGCGCCGCTCGGCCAGCGGCGCGTCGCCCTCGTACATGAACGCGCCAACATAGCGGAACAGCAGGGACCTCGCGAACGGCGACCCGGTCGGCGTCTCGACCTCGACGAGCCGGATCCGGCGTGCGGCGACGTCGCGCAGCAGCGCGGTCAGACCAGGCACGTCGAAGACGTCCTGCAGGCACTCGCGCATGGTCTCGAGCACGACGGGGAACGTGCCGTACTGGCTGGCCACCGCCAGAAGCTGCGCGGAGCGCTGGCGCTGCTGCCACAGCGGCGTTCGCCGGCCTGGCTGGCGGCGCGGGAGCAGCAGTGCGCGCGACGCGCACTCGCGGAACCGCGAGGCGAACAGGGCCGAGGCACCGAGCTCGGCCGTGATCAGCTGCTCGACCTCGTCAGGATCGAGCGCGGCGATGCCCGCGGGCGGCGGGTCATCGGCATCCGGTACCCGGATCACGATGCCGTCATCGGTATGAATCGCCTGGACGTCCATGCCGCCGTAGCGCTCCCGAAGCCGGGCCGCGATGGCCAGCGCCCAGGGCGCGTGCAGCTGCGACCCATAGGGGCTGTGCAGTACAAGCCGCCAGTCGCCCAGCTCGTCCCTGAACCGCTCGAAAACGAGCGTGCGGTCGTCCGGCAGATAACCGGTGGCCTTACGCTGCTCGCCGAGGTAGGCGAGCAAGTTCGCGGCGGCCAGCTTGTCCAGGCCCTCGGCCCGCAGCCGTGCGGTGGCCTGCTCTTCACCTGCCTCGCCCAGCTCGCGGGTGAAGGCGCCGATGGCCGCGCCGAGCTCGGCGGGGCGGCCGGGCGCGTCGCCTTTCCAGAACGGCAGCCGGCCTGGCTGGCCCGGCGCTGGCGACACGAGGACCTGGTCTGCGGTGATGTCCTCAATGCGCCAGGACGTCGCGCCGAGCACGAACACGTCCCCGACCCGGGACTCGTACACCATTTCCTCGTCCAGCTCGCCGACCCGGCGGGAGTGGCGTCCGTCGCGCGTGGCTCCGGCCGCCCCGCCACCGCCTCCGCCGGCGAGGAACACGCCGAACAGGCCGCGGTCGGGGATGGTGCCGCCGTTGCTGACGGCGATGCGCTGGCTGCCTGGCCGCCCCGTCAGCGTGCCGGCCGTACGGTCCCAGATCAGCCGGGCCCGCAGCCCCGCGAAGTCCTCGCTCGGATACCTGCCCGCGAGCATGTCCAGGACCGCGTCGAGGACCGGGCGGGTCAGGCCGCTGAACGGCGCCGCGCGCCGCAGGAGCTGCTCAAGCTCGCTGACCTTCCAGTCATCCATCGCGGTCATCGCCACGATCTGCTGCGCGAGCACGTCGAGCGGGTTGCGCGGCATGCGCAGCTCCTCGATCTGCCCGGCCCGCATTCGCTGCGTCACCACGGCGGACTGCATGAGGTCGCCCTGGTACTTGGGGAAGAAGATGGCGCGCGACTCGTCACCCACGTGATGCCCGGCGCGGCCGGTCCGCTGCAGCCCGCTAGCTACCGACGGCGGCGATTCGACCTGGATGACCAGGTCCACCGCGCCCATGTCGATGCCGAGCTCGAGGCTCGAGGTGGCGACCACAGCCGGCAGCGTGCCCGCCTTGAGTGCTTCCTCGATCTGGCTGCGTTCGCGCCGGGATACCGACCCGTGGTGCGCGCGTGCTACCACGGGCGGCGCGCCTGCCGTGCCCCCGGCTTGGCCCATCAGCTCCGCCGGCGGCCGCGTGTAGTCGTCATTAAATCGAGGGGAACGGGGTGCTGACTCATCTCGGCCGTCGTCCAGGTCCGCGGCAGCTCGCTCGGCAGCCAGGTCGTTCAGCCGGGCACATAGTCGCTCGGCAAGCCGCCGCGAGTTGGCGAACACGATCGTCGACCGGTGAGCGCCAATCAGGTCGAGGATGCGCTCCTCGACGTGCGGCCAGATCGAGTGCTGACGGGCTGGGTCGCCGCCCGGTGGCTCAGGCCCGCGGCCCTGGGGCGCCTTCGCGACCCGGCCGTCGGCCATGGGCACCCGGACCGGGCGCGCCTGGTGCTGCGTGTCGCCCGGCATATCGGCCATGTCCTCCACCGGGACCACGATGCGCAGGTCCAGCCGCTTCTCGCTGGGTGGCGCCACGACGGTGACGGGGAGGGCGCCACCGAGGAAGCTCGCCACCTCCTCCGGCGGCCGGACCGTAGCGGACAGCCCGATCCGCTGGGCGGGCTTGACGTCCGCGCGAGGACCTGGCTCCGGGCTCGCCCGCAGCGCGTCCAGGCGCTCGAGCGAGAGAGCCAGGTGCGCGCCCCGCTTGCCGCCCGCCAGGGCGTGCACCTCGTCCACGATGACGGTCTGCACCGATCGCAGGCCTTCCCGCGCCTGCGACGTCAGCATCAGGAACAACGACTCGGGTGTCGTGATCATGATGTCTGGCGGCCGGGTGACCAGCTTCCGTCGCTCATCCGCGGCCGTATCGCCGGTCCTGACCGCGACCCGGATGTCCGGCTCTGGCAGGCCCAGGCGGTGCGCTGCGTGGGCCACCCCGGCGAGCGGCGAGCGGAGGTTGCGCTCGATGTCCACGGCCAGCGCCTTGAGCGGGGAGACGTAGAGGACGCGGCAGCGGCGCTTGGGGTCGGCCGGAGCCTGCTCGCTGGCCAGCCGGTCGATCGCCCAGAGAAAGGCCGCCAGCGTCTTGCCCGAGCCGGTCGGCGCGACGACCAGGGTGTGCTCCCCCCGGCCGATGGCCGCCCAGGCCTGCGCCTGGGCAGCGGTCGGACCGGCGAACGCCGAGCCGAACCATGCCCTGGTCGCCTCGCTGAAGTCAGCGAGCCCGGGAGCCTGGACGGCGGGAGCCATGGCTCCATCCTGCCCTGTGCCGCCGACAATCGGGCGTGCGCTGGATCGGGCCGATCGGGCCGATCCGGCCGATCGGGCCGATCGGGCGTGGTGGGACCCATGCTGCCCGCCTATGGGCTGCATGGGTCCCATCACGCCCCACGGGCGCAAGCGCGCGGCTGGTGGTTACCGGGCAAATGCGGGCAAGCCATTGTGCGTGACGAAGGATAATTGACATTCTCCGAGTGGCGGCACAAGGCTAGGCGAGGGGCTGTGAGGGGGATGCCGCATGGCATGGCAATTGACGGGCAGTTATGCCGAATCGTGCTCGTGCGATGCGGTCTGTCCCTGTACCTGGTCGGCTTTTACTGCGAAGGCGACGCTTGACCGCTGCCGGGCGCTGCTCGCCTATCACGTGGCGGCGGGCATCATCGATGGCACGGACGTGAGCGGTCTCAACTTCGCGCTCTTCCTCGACACGCCGCAGGTCATGTCCGAGGGCAGCTGGCGGGTCGGGGTGTTCCTTGATGCCGCGGCGTCGGAGGTGCAGGCCCAGGAACTAGGCGCGGTGCTGGCGGGCCAGCGGGGCGGACCGCCGGCCATGCTTGCGCCTCTCATCGGCGAACTGCTCGGTATCGAGCGCGTTCCCATCGAGTTCAGCGAGGACGGGCGTTCCCATCAGGTCCGGGTCGGCGACGCCGCCAGCTTTGAGGTGGCCGATTTCGTCGCCATCGAAGGCGGCGAACCCGTTCGGCTCGAGAATGTCGTCCATCCGTC
Organism: Streptosporangiaceae bacterium; assembly: GCA_035631375.1. Classification (GTDB taxonomy): domain Bacteria; phylum Actinomycetota; class Actinomycetes; order Streptosporangiales; family Streptosporangiaceae; genus JAJYUU01. The sequence continues at coordinate 988 of DASQIW010000180.1, read as the reverse complement.
GAATTCGTCGCTGACGGTAGCTCCAGCCACGGCGGCGTCGGCGTCGACGTTCGGGATCGACTGGGGCCGCCCAGGCCAGAGCGGCTTCTCGGCGCCGTTCTCCTGGTCCGGGTGAGCGTCGGACCGCACCAGCCAGCCGGGCCGCCGCTGCGGTGGCTTGGCCGGACAGAGACGTCCGTCCTGCTGATCCTGGCTGCGGGTGCGTGGGCGGCGACGCTGGTCCTTGCCCACGGGATGGCGGGCACGACCGGCACCATGGGCTTCGGCATCGGTGCCTTCGTCGCGGTCTGGACGCTGATGATGTCGGCGATGATGCTGCCGTCGGTAGCCCCGGTGGTTTCTGTCTACGCCAGGACGGTCCGGGCCAGCCGGGCCGCCCGGCTCAGCATGCTGGTGGCTGGTTACCTGCTGGTCTGGGCGGCAGCGGGGATTCCGGCCTACGGGCTCGCCTGGCTGACCAGCTGGCTGGGCGTGCACCAGCCGACTGCCGCGCACGCGCTGGCCTTCGGGATCTTCGGCGCGTGCGGCATCTATCAGCTGACCAGCCTCAAGGACAAGTGCCTCGATCATTGCCGGTCACCGTTCGGGCTGCTCCTGCACTACGGGTCGTTCCGCGGCCGCACGAGGGACCTGCGAGTCGGGGCCCATCACGGTGCGTACTGCCTCGGCTGTTGCTGGGCCCTGATGGTGATCCTGATCGCCGTCGGCGTGATGAACATCCTCGCGATGGTGGCGCTGGCCGTGCTCATCCTGGCCGAGAAGGCCTGGCCGCGCGGCGAGATCATCGCCAGAACCGCGGGCGTCGCCGCGATAGGGCTGGCCGTCGCGACCATATGGCTGCCGTGGCTGGCACCGGGCCTTCAGGCCGCGCAGCCGATGACGATGGGCTCCTGAGCTCTGCGGACTGCCCGGCCGCTATAGCCTTGAGGTGTTTTTTGCTGGTTTGTTGATGGCACAGCGGGAGCGGGCATGTTCACCCAGATAACCG
>DASQIW010000179.1:0-31827 GCA_035631375.1 Streptosporangiaceae bacterium | reverse complement strand
TTCGCCGTCGCAGTGGCAGCCCGGATCCCGGCTCAGCACCGGCACGCGGAGTTGCGGTTCGGCCATCCGTACGCCGTGGTCGCGTTGGTGCAGGATGCCGGGAGTCCCTGGCACGGCCTGCCGGTGTTCTCGGCCTGGGTGAGTGAGCCGGAGGATGCCAGCGACGACGAACTGGCGCCTATCGCGCCATTGTGAGCCTGCGGCTACTGCGCTAGCTTGACCCGTCGGCATCGTCGCGAGCGGAGGGCAGCGACCATGAGCGAGCAACCTGCGGGCGACAAGCCAGCGCACGTCGAAGTAGCGGTACGCACCTTCGAGCTGCCGAATGCCGCAATCCGCCGGTACGACTTCTGGGATTCCAGCTACGAGTGGCGGCGCCTGTTCAGCGAGCTCCTCGGGACTTTCTTCCTCGTCACGGTCGGCGTGGGCGGCGGCATGGTCGCAGCGCGATTCGGTGCCGCGGCGGTGCCCGGCCCGGTCCGCGCGGTCAGCCCTGGCCTGATGGTCATGGCCGTCATCCTGTTCATGGGCGCCGTCTCGGGCGCGCATCTGAACCCAGCGGTGAGCGTGGCTTTCGCGCTGCGCGGGGACTTTCCTTGGCGCCGCGTCGGCCCGTACATTGTCGCGCAGTTCGCCGGTGCGGTGCTCGCCACGCTCCTGCTGGAGGCGCTGATCGGCAAGCAGGGCAGCTCCGGCCTGACGCTGCCGGGACCCGGTGTCTCGACGGGGATCGCGCTTGCCTGGGAGGCGTTGCTGACAACCGGGCTGGTGAGCGTCGTGCTCGGGACCGCGTCCGGGGCGCAGCAGCTCGGCCCGATCGCCGCGCTGGGCGTCGGCAGCTACATCATCCTGGCGGGCCTGTTCGGCGGGCCGGTCAGCGGCGCGTCGATGAACCCAGCGCGCTCGCTCGGACCCGCGCTTGTGCTCGGCGACTGGACCAGCTGGTGGGCTTACCTGCTGGGACCGATGGTCGGAGCGGTGCTCGCGGTCGCATTCGCGTACGTGCTCCGAGGTCCGGGCGGTGGCGCGGCCGGTACTCGGGCCGCCCAGGGCACTCTCGGCGTGATGTGGCGCCCCGGCCGTATCGGCCGGCCGCAGAACGCACCAGGTCACCCGCCAGAAGAAGGAACAGTCCAGTCCGTTCCTGACTGAGGACACCTGTTGTCGTGGTGCCGCTGTGTCCAGGACGACCCGATGTGCGGTTGTCAGAACCATGAGGCAGGCTGGAGCCATGGCAGACAACCTCCTGACTCTTATGGCCGTGCACGCCCATCCCGACGACGAGGCTTCGAGCACCGGCGGCGTGCTGGCCTACTACGCCGACCAGGGCATCCGGACCGTGGTGGTGACCTGCACGAACGGCGAGTTCGGCGACGCTCCCGGCCAGATCAAGCCGGGCGACGACGGACACGACGAGCAGGCCGTGGCGCAGCTTCGCCTGGCCGAGCTGCGCCGGTCGGCGAAGATCCTCGGCGTGAGCCAGCTGGAGCTGCTCGGGTACCACGACTCGGGGATGCCGGACTGGGAGTACAAGGACCGACCGGACGCGTTCTGTAACGTACCGCTCGACGAGGTCGCCGGCCGCATCAGCGCACTGATGCAGACCTACCGGCCGCAAGTCGTCATCGGCTATGACGACAAAGGCCTGTACCAGCACCCCGACCACGTCCACGCCGCGAAGGCGGCAGCCGCGGCAGCAGCTCAGTCAGGCATCCCCGCGAAGTACTACCAGAGCGCCATGCGGGGCAGCTCCTGGCGGAAGGTCTGGGAGGCGCTGCGCGACATGGGCGCGGACGTGCCTGACCCGCGTGAGTTCACTGAAGAGCAACTGCGGCAGGCCGCCGAGGCGGAGGCCCGCATCACCACCACGGTGGACATCACGACCGTGCTGCCCAGGAAGCGCGACGCACTCATGGCGCACGCAAGTCAAATTGAGGACTCCTGGTTCAGCAAGCTGCCGCAAGAGATCGCCGAAATGGCGTTCGGGCAGGAGACCTTCGTCCGCGTGACGGATACCACGGGTGCTCCGGTGCCGGAGTCCGACCTGTTCGCCGGCCTCCGGTAGCGAGCCCGTCCGTTCGATCGCGTCGCCTCGTGAGGCGCCCCGGCAGCCTCAGGGCTGATCGGGGTGCAGCGCTGAGTTCGTGGCCCGCTGGACCGTTCCGGCGCCCGTGGTCATCGCCCGGCGCCATGGCGGCACGCCCTCGATCTCGGTCTCCAGGGAGATCGACAAGAACGTCCTGATGAGCACGATGATGCCGAGGATCAGAACGTTCGTCAGGCTCGGCGCGACCGCCACGGTGCGGATCAGGTCCGCTGCGACCAGGATCTCGAGGCTCAGCAGCAGGGCGCCGCCAAAGGACTGCCGCAGCGCCGCGTAGGCGCGGCGCGGCTGGCCCGATCGGCGCCAGGCGATGACCGCGAGCACGATCGACCACACCACGCCGATGACGAGCACGGCAGCCCCAAGGGCCTCGAATCCCTGCGCCACGTGATCCATCGCCGTGGTGAAGGAACTCGCGCCGGACTCCGTCGCGGACGCGAAAGAAATCATCGGCACGTCTCGCGGTGCGGCATGCCTGCCGTTCTACCCGGCGGTGACAGGCGCTAGCCGGACAGAGGCGTGAGTCCCACCTCAGCTTCGACGGCGACGTCGTCCGAGACCTTCAGGGCACCGAGAAAGCCGGAATAGGGCTTGATCCCGAAGCTGGTCTGGCGGACAGTCGTCGTGGCCAGATACCGGTCCGGCCCGATCTGGCGGACCTCGAGCCGCAGGGGCCTGCTCTGGCCCGCGAGGGTGAGCGCACCCTCGATGGTGCCGCCATCCGCGGTCGGGCTAAAGCCGTCGGCGGTGAAGGTCGCGACCGGATGACGGTCGGTGGAGAGCACTTTCCTGGCGGTGCCGAGGATCTCCCGCCTGTCCCGGTCGGTCAGCGGCTTGATACCGCCCGTGCCGGCGCGAACGACGAGCGAATCGAGCTCCACCCGGGCGTCTAGGCTGACCGGCGCGAAGTCCGCACCGATGACGAGCTCGCCCGACCACCGGGCGATGTGGATCGTCAGGTCGTGACCTGCCTGGGCGGCCAGCCCATCGCGTGAGGTACGCAGCGTGATGCTGCCTTCGAGCGCGTAGGGGCCAGTACTCAGAGGCATGTCACCGACGCTACTGCCAGGAAGTGGCGATGTCCCGCCGTCCGCTGATGCCTCGCACCAGCGGATGGCGAAAGCACTGCCGGGAACTTGCAATTATGTATGGCTATGGAAGGCAAGCTGGTTCTGCTGGACGGCTCCGCGATCCCGGCCGACCCGGTCGCGGTTGAGAAGGCCATGAGCAGCCGCACCCTGCTCTGGCTGGACCTGCACCAGGCCGGGGAGGACACCATCGGCCTGCTGCGCGACGTCTTTAACTTTCACCCGCTGGTGATCGATGACGTGACGGAGTTCGGTCAGCGACCCAAGGTCGAGGACTTCGGCGACATGGTCTACCTCGTCAGCTACGGTCTCGCCACCGATGACAAGTCATTCTCTGAGGTGCATTTCTTCATCGCAGAGAATTACCTGGTCACGGTCAGGAAGGACGGCTGCCCGACCGTCGACCAGCTGCGGGACAGGCTCGACAAGCCCGGCGGCCAGCTGCCGACGGGCAACCGGCCGACGCGGCTGATCTTGCTGCATCACCTTCTCGATGGCCTGGTGGACAGCTTCTTCCCGCCGTTGTCGGCGCTCGATGACCGGATCGACGAGTTGCAGGAGCAGATCTTCGTCAAGCCGACGAATGACCAGCTGGCAGCGCTGTTCGACATGCAGCGCTGGCTGGTGAACGCTCGCAAGCTGGTGGCACCGCAGCGGGACATGATGGCGTCGCTAGTCGCCGGCATGGTCGTCGTACCCGGCACGACATCCGAATCAGACCCGTACCTGCGCGACCTTTACGACCACCTGATCCGGATCGGCGACATGATTGACACCTACCGTGACCTGCTGAGCAACGGTATGTCCGCGTACCTGTCGACGGTGTCCAACAACCTCAACCTGGTGATGAAGCAGCTGGCGATCATCGCCACGATCTTCCTGCCGCTGTCCTTCCTGACTGGATTCTTCGGTCAGAACTTCACTTGGCTGGTCGCGAACCTCGGCGGGCTGCCGACCTTCCTGCTTGTGGGCATCGGCACGGAGGTAGTGGCGGTGGCGGCCCTGTACTGGCTCTTCCACCGTCGTGGCTGGATCGGCCGCGATGCCTAGCCGACGCCAGCCGCGCGTGGCAGGCCCTAACCTGGCCGTATGGCGACAGCGGTGACCCCGCGGGCGAGGGCTCGCAAGTGGCAGAACGAGACCAGGATCGGACTGGTCAGGCGAGCCAGGCAGATGAACCGGATCCTCGCTGAAACGTATCCGGACGCGCACTGCGAACTGAACTTCACCAGCCCCTTCCAGCTGCTTATCGCCACCGTGCTGTCGGCTCAGACCACCGACAAGCGGGTCAACATGACCACCCCGGCGCTGTTCGCCCGGTACCCCACCCCGGAGGACCTGGCGGCGGCGAACCCGGAGGACCTGGAGGAGATGCTCAAGCCCACGGGCTTCTTCCGTGCCAAGACCAAGGCGATTATCGGCCTGTCGGCGGCGATCAGGGACTCCTTCGGCGGCACGGTGCCCGGCAAGCTCAAGGACCTCGACTCCCTGCCCGGCGTGGGCCGTAAGACCGCCAATGTCGTGCTCGGCAACGCGTTCGGCGTACCCGGCATCACCGTGGACACCCACTTCCAGCGGCTGGCCCGCCGGTTCGGATGGACTCGGCACGACGATCCGGACAAGGTCGAGCAGGAGGTCGGCGGGCTCTTCCCGAAGTCGGACTGGACGCTACTGTCCCATCACCTGATCTGGCACGGTCGCCGGGTCTGCCACGCCCGCCGGCCGGCCTGCGGCGCGTGCTCGGTGGCCGCGCTGTGCCCGTCGTTCGGGACCGGACCGGTGGACCCGGCGATAGCGAGCAAGCTCGTCAAGCCCGGACCGTTCTCGTGAGCTGGCGGGTGGGCAATCACCACCAGGAGGGGAACGCAGAGTCTCGGGCCGGTGCGCCCGCCAGGGACGCGGCCGACGGGGTGCCGGCCTGGCTGACCGAACTCGCAGCGCAGGCGCCGAGGATGGCCGTGCCCGAGTTGCGTCGGCCGCCTGCAGCTGGCGGGCGTGCTGCTGCTGTGCTGATCCTGTTCGGCGACGGCCCCGCCGGGCCGGACCTGCTGCTCATTGAGCGGGCCGCCGAGCTGCGCAATCACGCCGGCCAGCCCGCGTTCCCCGGCGGGGCCATCGACGAGGCGGACGGCGGGCCGGTGCGAGCGGCCCTGCGCGAGGCGGCCGAGGAGACCGGCCTCGATCCTGATGGCGTGGATGTCCTGGCCGTACTACCCGAGCTCTACATCTGGCGGAGCGACTTCAGGGTCACTCCGGTGCTCGCGTGGTGGCGGTCACCGGTTCCGGTGACCCCCGGCGACCCCGGGGAGATCGCAAGCGTTGCCCGGGTGCCGGTTGCTGACCTGGCGAGCCCGGAAAACCGCGTGATGATTAGGTACCCGAGCGGCCACACCGGCCCTGCGTTTCGCGTCGCGGGCCTGATCGTGTGGGGCTTCACGGCAACCGTCCTTGACCAGTTGCTGGCGCTCGGCGGCTGGGAACAGCCCTGGGACTCCGGCCGGGTCACTCGCCTCAGCCCGGCGGAGCAGCCGGCCGGCTGGCCACCGCTCGGCCGCTGACCAGTCCCGCCCAGTCAACACTGGCCGCAGTTGTGCTCCGGGCCGGATAAGTTGTGCCTGTGCCCGGTGACCTCCTCGATCTGATCTTGATTGCGGTGATCGCGGCTTTCGCCGTAGCCGGGTACCGGCAAGGCTTCATCATTGGCGTGCTAAGCCTGCTCGGGTTCGTAGCGGGGATCGCCCTCGGTGCCTTCATCGCACCCGGCATCTCCCGGGCGCTCGCGTCGCGTGCCTCGTGGCAGGCGTTCCTGGCCATCCTGGTCGTGTTCCTCATGGCGGTGATCGGCATGCTGATCGCGTCCGGGGTCGGCATGACCGTCAGGTCCCGGCTGAACGGCCGCCAGCTCACTTTCGCCGACTCGCTCGGCGGCGCGGCCGTGAACGTGGTCGCGGTCGTCATCGTGGCGTGGATCATCGGGTCGTTCGTGGTCAACTCGCCGCAGTTCCCGGCGGTCTCGCGTCAGGTCAATCACTCGGCCGTGCTGCGCACCGTAGACAAGGTGATGCCGCGCAGCGCCCTCTACCTGCCCATGTTCCCGCAGTTGCGCAGCCTGATATCGAATGGCCTGTACTCGCAGGTGTTCGACGCCATCGGGGCGCAGTCCGGCCTCGGGCTGACCGCGCCGAACCCGGCCGTGCTCGGCTCACCCGCGCTGGCCGGCGACAAGCGGAGCATCGTGAAGGTCACGGGCACGGCGACCACATGCTCACTGACGATCGAAGGCTCAGGCTTCGTCATCTCACCTGGCCACGTCCTCACCAACGCGCACGTCGTGGCGGGCGTGGACCATGCCCTGACCGTCTTGACCCCCGATAACACGCAGTACCAGGCGCACGTGGTGCTCTACGATCCGGAAACCGACGTCGCAGTGCTCGACGTGCCCGGCTTGACGGCGCCCACACTGCACTTCGCGCCCGCGCCGCTGGCCGGGACGGACGGCATCGTGGCCGGCTACCCGTTGAGCGGCCCCTTTACTACCGCTGCCGCCACGATCGGCTCTGCATTCACCGCGAGCGGACCAGATATCTACCAGACGGGGTCGGTGAACCGGCAGATCTATGACATCCGTGCCGACATCAAGCCAGGTAACTCGGGCGGGCCGCTGCTGTCGACCACCGGCCAGGTTTACGGCGTCGTATTCGCCGCGTCGACCAACAACCTGGGGACTGGCTACGCGCTGACCGCCAACCAGGTCGCACCCGACGTCGCCCGCGGCAGCTCTGCCACTCGCCCCGTGTCCACGGAGAGCTGCCAGGACGGCTAGCCGCTACTGGGCGCGCAACCGCACAGCGAGCGCGGCCGGGTCCAGAGTGGCGAGCCCAGCGGACTCGATCAGCCGGGCGAGTTCTGTACAGCGGGCCCGCAGGCCGGCCACGTCGACGTCATGGGGACCGCGGTCAGGGTAGCCGTCAAGCCTTCTCACACCACGGCGCAGCAAGACAGCGGCGCCGCGCTGGTTGCCGCGGAGCGCGTGCGTCAGGCCGACAGCGATCTGAGCCAGGCCCTGCCAGAGGTCGCGGTCGGCGTCTGGCGCGGCCTTCCAGGCCGCCTCGAGCACCTCGTGGGCGTGAAATGGCCGCCCGGCATCCAGCAGTCGTTGCGCCTCGGCTAGTGCCTGTGCAGGGGGCAGCGCACGGTCAGGCCCAGGTGGCTCGCCCGCTGCGTCTCTGGGTAGCGGCCGTCCGAGGGCGTCGCGAGGACGGGCGTTTCTGGCCCGCCCAGCTGCGTCGCGGTCCCGCCACTCCGAATCCTGGGTACCGGGGAGCGCTTCGTCGGCCTCGCGCATCGCGGCCGCTAGCGCTCGGGCTCGGGGTCAACGAGCCAGCTACGGAGTTCCATGTCGAAGCGGTCCGGCGCTTCTTCGTGCGGGAAGTGACCCACACCATCGAGGAGGCGCCAACGATAGGGCGCCTCCACGTAGCTGCCCGAACCGCGCGCTGCACTGGGCAGGATGCACGGGTCAAGCGAGCCGTGCAGGTGCAGCGTGGGAACCTGAATCGGAGCGCGCATCGCCCGGGTGTAGCGGATCCCGTCCGGCCGGAAGCGGGATCGCAGGTACCAGCGGTGATATTCGAGCGCTGTGTGGGCGACGGCCGGAACGCGCATGGCTTCCTGGTACCGCTCAGAGGTTTCCGCATCCGGCCAGCCCGGCCCGGACCACGAGCTGAGCAGCTTGCCGACCCGGCGGGCGCCGTCGGCGACCAATCGGCGCTCTGGCAGCAACGGCAGCTGGAAGCCGAGCGCATAGCTCATGCTCTTGGCGTGCGCGCGGGGAGCGGACAGCAGGGCCGGGCGTAGCCGGAGCGGGTGCGGCATCGACACGATGGCGAGCCGGCGGACGACCTTCGGGAAGTACGCCGCCATCGACCAGGCGATGAGACCGCCCCAGTCGTGCCCCACGACGACGGCGTTGGCCTCGCCGAGCGAGCGCACCAGGCCGGCGGCGTCGGATGCCGCGGTGGCGAGGTCGTAACCGCGCGGCGGCTTGTCGCTCGCTCCGTAGCCGCGCAAGTCCGGCGCGACAACACGGAATCCGGCCTGGCTCAGCGAGGTGAGCTGCTGCCGCCAGGCCCACCAGAATTCGGGGAATCCGTGCAGCAGCAGGACGAGGGGACCATCTCCGCTCTCCGCGACGTGGAACCGGGTCCCATTGGCGCTAACCGACCGGTGTGACCACGGTCCCGGGAGGTAGATGGACGCGTTGCCGCGAGCCATGGCTACCGCACTCGCACCGACGTCCTGGCCGCGGACTTAGCGTGCCGCAGGAGTCCGACGTCCTCGGCCACCGTCTGCCTGGTCTTCCGCATCTTCGCGAGACGGCGCACGATCAGCAACACGACCAGGCCGGCCAGGATGATCAGAAGGAAGACCGTCGCGGCGACGTAGAGGAACGCACCCCACAGCCCGCCTGGCGCGCCGATAGCGTTGAGGCCGTAGGCAAACGCGAAGCACAGCACCATCAGCAGCAGGCAAGCCGAGAACACGGCGACGGCCAGCAGGGCCGCGCTGATCCCAGCGCGCTTGACGTCCGCCTTGAGCTCGAGCTTGGCGAGGTCGATCTCGTACCTGATCAGCTGTGAGACGTCCCTCGCGGCGACAGAGACCAGGTCGCCGATGGACTGGTCGCGGTCGTTAGACGGCGCGCGCCTCACCGCGGGCTGGGCCATGTGTACCTCCCTCTTCTCGGCGCTGTCAGCTCAAAGTCTTGCTTATGTCCAAAGACAACTCGAAGGCGCATGTGCTATTGAGCACTGTGGCAATGATGGTACGGCCCATCCAAGCCCGATATGCGATGTATCGCAGCACCGCGCACTATGGTGCCACCAGTAATGGGACAGCAATTCTGGCGGCTGCAGCCGCACAGCAAACGGCGCCCCTGAGCGGGGCGCCGTCGCGACTAACACGTCAGACCCGGTTACCAAGCGTGCACCCTCACTGCCGTGGTAGGCGGACTATGGTCAGCGCCGTCCCGCGCGCTCCTGCGGCCACTATTCGCCTGCCACGGCACGCCTCCCGCGGCTGGTCGCGCGTGGGTACCTGGCTGCCGTGTACGGACCTGCGGTCCGTGCTTCCTTTCTACTGGCCTACGCGCCCTTTGGAAACCCCCGGATCGTGGTCGATTCGTTATCGGAATGCATCGGGGGTCTCTCATGTCGCGGCGTGAGTCGCTTGCTGGCGTGACAGACAGTCACCAGGTGTGACGATCGCCACGTTCAGGGAACAACCGGCCTGGCTTGCTGAAATCCCGTTCACAACGACACAAGGCGGTAACCTCGCGAAACTCGCAGTTCAAAAGAAAGATGATGTAGTTCACCGCTGACTCTCGACGGATGGTCCTGCGGTCCGGCAGCATAGGACACACGACGGACTCTTTGCAGTTCCGTTGACCCGCTGGTAACTTGCCCGAATTGCAACTACGCTTTCCTGAGTAACGGAACCGGCTCTGCCCCCCCGGAGCCGGACCGTCTGGCGACCCCCGTTCTCCCCCCCGACGGGGGTCGCCCCATTTCTGCGATCGGTTGCAGCGGTGATCAGCCACTAGCGACCCCGTTCCCGTCCTGAGGAACACCGGCCAGCAGGGCGCCCAGCAGCGCGACCGCTCCATCCTTCGCCAGGGGCTGGTTGCCATTGCCGCACTTAGGGGACTGGATGCAGGACGGGCAGCCCGCCGTGCACTCGCAGTCAGCGATGGCGTCGGCTGTCGATCTGAGCCAGGCCTGTGCCACGGCGAAACCTCGCTCGGCGAATCCGGCCCCGCCGGGATGGCCGTCATAGACGAACACTGTCAGGCGGCCTGTCGCCGGGTGCAAGTCGGCCGACACGCCACCGACGTCCCATCGATCGCACGCGGCCAGCAGCGGGAGCAACCCGATCGCCGCGTGCTCAGCGGCGTGCGCGGCGCCCGGCAGATCGACACCAGCCGCTGCAAGCGCGGCGCGCTGGGCCGGTGAGATTGTCCACCAGACAGCCTTTGTCTGCAGGCTCCGCAGGGGCAGGTCAAGCACCTCCTCGCCGACGAGCAGCCCCGTCTCGGTACTGCGCCGCGCGTAGGAGACAACCTGCCGGCTCACGTGCACGTCGCCGAAGCACACGGTCGCCGGGCCCCAGCTACTGCTGGTCAGCTCGGCGGTGACGTCGATGCTGGTGAGCTCTCGCGCGATGGTGGAGTAACCGGGATCGCCCTGCTCCACCAGGGCGATGCGCTCCTCGAGGTCGAGCCTGGTGACCGTGTACAGCTCCCCCTGGTGGCTGTACACGGCACCATTGTGGGCAAGGAAGTGCGCCGATGGCTCGTCTACCGTGCCGACGAGTCGTCCGGTGGCGCGCTCGACGATCCGCACGGGCCAGTCTCCGGTGCCGCGCAGTCCGGTGCGCACCACCGCGCCCTGCCGGGTGCAGAACCACCTGCCGCCGCGGCTGCGCAGTAGCCCGTCCGCCGTCATGGTGTCGGCGAGAGACCGCGCCGTCGGGCTGAACTGATCGAGGTCGCGTGCGGTGAGCGGCAGCTCGCCGGCCGCCGCGAGGAGGTGCGGGCCGAGCACATAGGCGTTGTCGGGGTCGAGCACGGTCGCCTCGACCGGCGCGCCCAGCAGCGCGGCCGGATGATGCACGAGATAGGTGTCGAGCGGGTCATCACGAGCTATCAGCACCGCGACGGCAGTCCGGCCAGATCGCCCGGCACGCCCGGCCTGCTGCCACAGCGCTGCTCTGGTGCCAGGCCAGCCAGCCATCAGCACGGCGTCCAGGCCGGCGACGTTGACGCCAAGCTCGAGCGCGGTGGTGGCGGCGAGGCCGGTGATCTCCCCGGTTCGCAAGCCTTCTTCCAGGGCGCGGCGTTCCTCGGGAAGGTAACCAGACCGGTATGCGGCGATCCGGTCGGCCAGCTGCTCGGCGCCAGATTCCGCCAGCTGCCGCCGGGCCGACTGTGCCACGGCCTCGGCACCGCGGCGGGAGCGGACGAATGCCAGCGCCGGCACGCCGTCGCGGACCAGCCCGGCCAGGAGCTCGGCAGCCTCGGCAGTCGCGGACCGCCGGACCGGCGCGCCCGCCTCCCCGCGTGCGCTGGTCAGCGGGGGCTCCCAGAGCGCGAACGTCATCGGGGCGCGGGGCGCGCCGTCCGCACTGACCGCTGTCACCGGCCGACCCGTCAGCAGCACTCCGCAGCGATCTGGCTCGCTGATGGTGGCCGAGGCCAGGATGAACACCGGCTCGGCCGCGCCATAGTGGTAGGCCACGCGGCGCAGCCTGCGCAGGACGTGGGCCACGTGCGAGCCGAAAACGCCGCGATAGGTGTGGCACTCGTCCACCACGACGTAGCGCAGCCGGCGAAAGAAGCCGTTCCACCGTGCGTGCGCCGGGAGCAGGGAGTGATGCAGCATGTCGGGCGTCGTCAGCAGGTAGTTGGCGTGCGACCGGGCGCGGGTTCGCTCCGTCCACGGGGTGTCCCCGTCCACGACAGCGGCGCGCACCCCGTTGAGCTTCAGGGACCGAATGAGCTTGACCTGGTCGGCGGCTAGTGCCCTGGTCGGCGCGACGTAGAGGACGGTGCCGCCGGACAGGATGGCGGCGAGTGCAGGCAGCACGTAGCCAAGCGACTTCCCTGAGGCAGTGCCGGTGGCCATGATGACGTTCTGGCCTGACGCGGCCAGGTCGGCGGCCTCGGCCTGGTGCTGCCACGGCGCAGCGATCCCGGCTGCCGCGAGCGCCCGCATGATCTCTTCCGGAACCCAGGCGGGCCAGCTAGCGAGGTGGCCCGCCCGGCCGGCCAGCCTGGTGAGGTACGTAAGCCTGCCCGCGTCGGCGCCTGCCCGCAGGATGCTGGCCGCCGGGTCGTCATCCGACCCTGATAGCGGCACGTCGCCGGGGGAAGGCATTAGCAGGCGAGGAGGCATCGAAACCAGTGTGTCGCACGGCCGAGGATGCCAGCGAGGCCGATCTGGTATAGGAATAACGTCAGGTACGGCGGGTCCGTTACGACGGGACGGGCTAACAACGGCGCAAAATGGACGAGCACTGCTGTTACGAGACAATTACCGCCGTATGGCGCGGGAGGGTTTGTGGACCTGAAGCTGGACCACCACAGCAAGGACGGCATCGAGATCGTCGATGTCGAGGGCGAGATCGACGTTTACACCGCTCCGCGGCTGCGTGAACTGCTCATCGAGCTCGTGAACAATCGCTTCTACCAGCTCGTGGTGAACATGGAAAAGGTCGAGTTCCTCGACTCCACGGGGCTCGGGGTGCTGGTCGGCGGGCTGAAGCGCGTGCGCGCCCATGACGGGTCCCTCGACCTTGTCTGCACTCAGGAGCGGATCCTGAAGATCTTCCGCATCACCGGTCTTACGAAGGTGTTCGGGATTCACGACAGTGTGGACGAGGCCATAGCGGCCCGCCGGGCGGAGAAATAGGGCCGCGGCCGCACGGCGATGGCAACTGTCGAGCTGAGTTTCACTGCGCTGCCGGCTCACGTTCGGACCGCGAGGCTGGTGGCGACGGCCGTGGCCAGGCGCAGCGGCGTGGACGAGTCGCTGCTGGACGAGGTCAGGCTCGCCGTCGGGGAGGCCTGCTCCCGGGCGGTTGAGGGCCACCAGCTCCACTGCCCGGCTGAACCGGTCAGGCTCGCGCTCACTGACCTGGCCGGCCGGTTCGAGGTAGAGGTCACCGACACGTGCGGGCCGGACGGTCTCACCAGTGGCGGGGCGAGCGGCGCAGTCGCGGGCGAGGATGACCCGGAGGGGTCGGTGCACGCCGTGCTGCCCGCCGGACTGGGCATGGCCGTGCTGGCCAGCCTCGCTGACGACGTGCAGATCAGCGCGACTCCGGCCGGTACCAGCATCAGGATGAGCTGGCCCTCGGCCGGGTCCAGCCTGGTGCGGTGAGCTGGCGGGCGTCCTGCGGGTTGCGTGCTTGCCGGTCGCAACACGATAAGAGCACCATTTCATCACAAAATAGTCGCGACCGTGTGAGTAATCGCACCCGCAGTACCATCCGGTTACTCGGCTGCGTAGACTCCCGGGCACATCGCGGGTCGGATTTGCTGTGCCTGCTGGCGGCAGCGCGCCCGCGAACGTGCGAGCCACCGGGAACGTGCCAGCGCGCGTCGGCCGGCTCGTGCTGAGTTTGTGGGCCCCTGTCAAGGAGGACGGATGTCGCACTATGTCGCCCTAGGGGGAGGCCCCTCGGTATCGGGGGGGAACCTCGTCTGGGTAGTCGTGGTGGCGGTCATAGCGCTGCTGGCACTCGCCGTAGCGGGCGGTCTGGTTCGCGAGGTGCTGGCGGCTAGCCAGGGCTCGCAGAAGATGCAGGAGATAGCCAAGGCGGTCCAGGAAGGTGCCGCTGCCTACCTCAGGCGCCAGTTCCGCACGCTGGGCGTGTTCGTCGTGGTGATCTTCTTCGTGCTGCTGGTGCTGCCCGCCGACGGCGCCGGGGTTCGCTATGGCAGATCCATTTTCTTCCTGGTCGGTGCCTTGTTCTCCGCGCTCACCGGCTTCAACGGCATGTCCCTGACCGTGCGCGGCAACGTCCGGGTGGCGGCGGCAGCCAAGGAATCCGGCGAGCGGTCAGCGATGCGGATCGCGTTCCGCACAGGTGGCGTCGCCGGGATGTTCACCGTGGGACTTGGCCTATTCGGCGCGGCCATCGTCGTGCTGATCTACAAGGGAAACGCGCCCGATGTCCTGGAGGGGTTCGGCTTCGGCGCGGCTCTGCTCGCCATGTTCATGCGGGTCGGCGGCGGCATCTACACCAAGGCGGCCGACGTCGGCGCGGACCTGGTCGGCAAGGTGGAGAAGGGCATCCCCGAGGATGACCCGCGCAACGCTGCCACCATCGCCGACAACGTCGGCGACAACGTCGGTGACTGCGCGGGCATGGCCGCCGACCTGTTCGAGTCGTACGCGGTGATGCTGGTCGCCTCCCTCATCCTGGGAAAGGTGGCATTCGGCAACGCCGGTCTGGTCTTCCCCCTCATCGTTCCGATGATCGGCGTGATCACCGCGGTGATCGGCATCTTCTCGGTGGCGCCGAGGCAGCGGGACCGCAGCGGCATGAGCGCGATTAACCGAGGGTTCTTCATCTCCGCGATCATCTCGCTGGTGCTGGTCATTGGCGCGTCATTCTTGTACCTGCCGTCCAGCTTCAGCGCCCTCAAGGGCGTGACCGACACGGCGATCCTGCACCACAGCGGCGACCCGCGGGAGCTGGCGATCCTCGCGGTGCTGATCGGTCTCGTGCTGGCCAGCGCGATCCAGTTGCTGACCGGTTACTTCACCGAGACCAACAGGAAGCCGGTGCGCGAGATCGGCGACAGTTCGGAGACTGGCCCCGCCACCGTCATCCTGTCCGGCGTGTCCACCGGCATGGAGTCGGCCGTCTACTCCGCTCTGCTCATCGGCGGGGCCGTCTACCTGGCCTTCCTGCTCGGCAGCGGCAACGCCACCATCTCCCTGTTCGCCGTGGCGCTGGCCGGCACCGGCCTCCTGACCACCGTCGGAGTCATCGTCTCGATGGACTCCTTCGGCCCGGTGACCGACAACGCTCAGGGCATCGCCGAGATGTCCGGCGAGGTCGAGGGCGAGGCTGCCCAGACGCTCACGCACCTGGACGCGGTTGGCAACACCACCAAGGCCATCACCAAGGGCATCGCGATCGCCACCGCGGTCCTCGCGGCGACCGCGCTGTTCGGCGCGTTCCGCACCCAGGTCGAGTCGGCGCTCGGCAGCGCCGCTGGCACCTTCACCCTGTCCATCGACAAGCCGAACGACCTGGTCGGTCTCATCGTCGGCGCAGCGGTTGTGTTCCTGTTCGCCAGCCTGCTGATCCGCGCGGTTGGCCGTGCCGCCGGGCGAGTTGTGCTGGAGGTCCGCGAGCAATTCCGCGCTCACCCCGGCATCATGGACTTCACCGAGAAGCCTGAATACGGCCGCGTGGTAGACATCTGCACCGCGGACTCGCTACGCGAGCTGGCGACTCCCGGACTGCTGGCGGTGCTGACCCCGATTGCGGTCGGCTTCGCATTTGGCTACGGTCCGCTCGGGTCCTATCTCGCCGGTGCGATCGCCGCTGGCGTGCTGATGGCCGTGTTCCTGGCGAATTCGGGCGGCGCCTGGGACAACGCCAAGAAACTCGTCGAGGACGGGCATCACGGCGGCAAGGGCTCTGAGGCGCACGCGGCCACCGTGATCGGGGACACCGTCGGTGACCCGTTCAAGGACACCGCCGGGCCGGCCATCAACCCCCTGATCAAGGTCATGAACCTGGTCTCGCTGCTGATCGCCACGAGCGTGGTCCGCTACAGCGACAACACGGGGCTGCGGACGGGCGTGGCCCTCGCGGCCGTGGCCATCGTGGTGGCCGCGATCGTCGTGTCCAAGCGCCGGTCGACGAGCATCGCAACGGCCGGGCCAGCCGAGACAACCCCAGCGGACAAGGTCTCCGCCTAACCAGGGCCGGCCAAGGTCGACCCTGGTTCGCAGGTGGCGGACCATGGAGCCATGGGCGACGACCACACGCTGATCGTGATGCGGCACGCGAAGGCCGCTGAGCTACCGGGCAAGCCTGATTTCGACCGGCCGCTGCGCCCGAGGGGTCGCCGCGACAGCGCGGCGGCCGGACAGTGGCTGGCCAGCCACGGCTTCCGGCCGGACCTCGTGCTGTGCTCGGCCGCCGAGCGGACCAGGCAGACCTGGGAGCACCTGTCGCCGGAACTTGGCGGATCGGCCCAGTTCTCGGCCGAGCGACGGCTGTACCAGGCCGACGCCGACGATGTGTCCGAGGTCATTCAGGAGACGGACGAGACGGCGGCGACCGTGCTGTACATCGGGCACAACCCGGCGGCGGCCGAGCTGGCCGCCCTGCTGACCGGGACCGAGCCGGACTTCCCCACGGCGGCCATTGCGGTTGTCCGGCTGGCCGAGGGCTGGGCGAGCCTGGCGCCCGGCGCGGGTGAACTGGTCGCTTCCTGGGTGCCGCGGCCACGCGGCTAGGCCCGGGCCCTATTGGCGGCGAAGGCCCGGCTGCAGATCGCCGGGCACGAGCAGCTGATCTTCGGCATCGGCTGCCTCGACGTCGTCGCGGCTGATGCCGAGCAGGTACAAGATCGCGTCCAGGTGCGGGACGCTCAGCGAGGTGTCGGCCGCGCTCCTGACCGCTGGCTTGGCGTTAAACGCAACGCCAAGCCCGGCCGCTGAGATCATGTCCAGGTCGTTGGCCCCGTCGCCGACAGCAACCGTCTGGCTCAGCGGCACGCCCGCCGCCGCGGCGAACCGTCGCAGGGCGCGTTCCTTGCCTGGCCGGTCGACGACCTGGCCGAGGAGCCGGCCGGTCAGCTTCCCGTCCGCGATCTCCAGGATGTTCGCCTCGGCGAAGTCGAGCCCGAGCTTAACGGTGAGCAAGTCGGTGATCTGCGTGAACCCGCCGCTGACCACGCCGCACCGGTACCCGAGCCGTTTGAGGGTCCGGATCAGCGTGCGGGCGCCTGGTGCCAGCCGCGCACCCGCCGCGACCTCGTCGATGACCGAGGCATTGAGCCCTTCGAGCAGCGCGACCCGCCGGTGCAGTGACTCGGCGAAGTCGAGCTCGCCACGCATCGCGGCGGCCGTTACCTCGCTGACCTCCGCCGCACAGCCCGCCCGCGCGGCCAGCAGTTCGATCGCCTCGTCCCGCAGCAGGGTCGAGTCGACGTCCATGACGACCAGCCGCATCGCGCGGCGGTGCAGCCCGCCGCGCTGGACCGCGACGTCAACGCCGAGGTTCACCGACTCCCTGGCCAGGTCGGCCCGCAACCCGACTGGATCGGCGCCGGAGACGTCAAACTCGATGCACGTGACCGGGCGGTCCGCGAGCCGCTCGATCCGGTCGATGTTCGCCCCGCTCGCTGCGATCCGCCCGGCGATGGCCGCGATGGCGGACGGCAGCAGCGGGCGGCCTAGCACGGTGACATGGAGGCGTCCACCGTGGCGCCGGGCGGGCTCGCGCGAGCCCATGGTGATTTCGGCGTCCATGCCCATATCCGCAGCCAGCGCCGTGACCTGCTCGTGCACGGCCGTCAGATCGGGCGCGCGGTCGGCGGACAGCAGCACTCCGAGCACCAGCCGGCCCCGGATCACGACCTGCTCTACGTCGGCCACGGTCAGCTCGTGCTGTGCCAGCACCGTGAACAGCCGGGAGGTCACGCCTGGCCGGTCCCTGCCGGTCAGCGTGACCAGCAGCGTGATCTGCGAATCGGACATAGCGCTGTTAACGCTATCGACCTCCGCATCCCCGGTCGCCAGGCGGGTACGGCCGGCGCGGCAGTCGGCGCCCGCACCCCTACGGCAGGAGCAGGTGGACGTCGCCGAACTCGTGCCAGCGGTAGCCGCGCTCGGTGGCGCCGGAGTAGCAGCGCCGCAGCAGCGCGTCGTCAGTAAATGCCGCGAGCATCCACAGGTGTGTGGAGCGCGGCTCGTGCAGGCCTGTGAGCAGGCCGTCTACGACGCTGACCCCGGTCAGCCTGGTCACCACGTGAGACGTCCAGCCGGCCGTGGCCACGACCGGCCCGTCTGCCGGGTCGCGGCCAGGCGCTGCCCCGGCCACGGTACGGGCCGCGCTCTCCAGCGCCCGGACAACCGTGGTGCCGGCCGCGATCACCCGGCCCCCGGTTTGCCTGGTGAGGTTCACCAGTCGGGCGGTCGCGGCCGGCACGTCGAAGGATTCTGGGTACGGGTGCTCGCCGCCCTCCAGCGATGAGACGCCGGTGTGCAAGGTAATCGGCGCGACGGTCACGCCCCTGCTGACAAGCCCAGTCACGATCTCGGGCGTGAACGGCCGCGATGCGCTCGGCATCTCGGCGCTGCCCGGCCACGTGGCGAACACGGTCTGGTACACCTCGATCGGCCAGGGCCGCGGCACGTAGGAATACCGGATGGGCTGGCCGTGGCGAAGCAGGTAGGGAATGACGGCAGTGGACAGGCTGGCCCGCCAGAGTCGCTGGCTGAACCGTCCCGACAGCGTCAGCGCCGCCCCGCCCGCGAGCCCGAGCGTCAGGCCCGCCTCGCCGCCGCTGAACGGGACCGTGGCTTCGCCGCGGCCCGATCGAAGCTCCGTGAGCCAGTGGCCGTCGGGCAGCGAGGTGGAGAAATGCACGGTGAGCGGTCCGGCTGCGGCCATGGAGGACGGCGCCACCGCCACCGCGACGGCCGCTGGCAGCGTCGCCGAGTTGTTGACGACCAGCAGGTCACCGGGCAGCAGCAGGGATGGCAGCTCCGCGAACGCGTGATGACTAATCTCTCCGGCCGCTGTCCTGCTCACCATCAGCCGTACATCGGCGCGGCTGGCGCCGCGGGCCTCCGGCGGCTCGTGCGCCTCCAGCTCCGGCAGGAGCTCGACGCCGATCCCGGCACGATTGCCCTGGCTGCCGGTGACATTCGCTGGCTCCGGCGCGACCTCGACCGCGGCTGTCACCGTGACGACCCGGCGGGTGCCGCGGCGGCTTCCCTGACGGGCATCAGCTCGGCGGCGCGGTACCGGCCGCTCGGCATCCGCTCGGCGACCAGCCGAAGGAAGGCGGGCATCACCGTCTCCGGCAGTGGCCGGTCGGAGATGTCCTCACCGGGGTAGGCCTGCTGGTGCATCTCGGTGCGCAGGTCCCCTGGGTCGACCCACCAGACGCGGACCGCAGGCTCCTCCGCCGAGAGGATGTGGCTGGCCTGCTCGAGCGCAGCCTTGGCTGCGCCGTAACCGCCCCAGCCCGCGTACGCTTCAACGGCCGCGTCCGAGGTGATGCTGAGCACTCCGCCGCCGAGCCTGCGCAGGTCGGGGAGCACCAGCTGGGTCAGCGCGATCGGTGCGATGACGTTGACCTCGAACGAGGCCAGCAGGTCGGCGACGGGGTAGTCGGCCAGCGCAGGCAGCGGGCTGACGCCGAGTGTGCCGGCGTTGTTGACCAGCAGGCTCGCGCCGCCTAGCCGGGTGGCGGTCGCAGCGAGATCGGCGCGGTGCCCAGCATCGGTGATGTCCCCGGGGAGCGCCAGCACCCGGTCGGCAGGCAGGTCGTGTCGCGCGCGGAGCTCAGCAGCGGCGGCGCACAGCGCCTCGCCGTTTCGGGCGTCGATGATGAGCTGGTACCCAGCTGCCGCAAGGCTGCCGGCCAGCGCCCGGCCGAGTCCGCGGGATGCTCCGGTCACGATGGCAACGTCGGACGTGTTCATGCCCTCGACGCTAGGCAGGCGACCGGCGCCGCACATCGGCCGCGGGGCTGGCCCGCCCTCCGACCATGGTCCTAGGACCTGCGGCTGATCCGCGCATGCCGTCCCGCCGGTACCGTCGGCTTATGGACGCTGGGCAGGATGAGATTTTCCAGCACGTCAGCCAGGTGGTGCTGGCGGTCTCCAGCCAGCTGTCCGTGCGGGATGTGCTGCAGATGATCGTCCGCTCGGCTCGCTCGCTCGCCGGCGCCCGGTACGCCGCCCTCGGCGTGCCTGATGACGCCGGCGGGTTCGCGGAGTTTCTCGTTGACGGCCTCACGGCGCGCGAGCAGGCGGCGATCGGGCCGCTGCCCCGGCAGCACGGCCTGCTCGGCGCCATGCTGCGCGACGGCAAGCCGCTGCGGCTCGATGACATCAGGACCGACCCTCGCTTCTGGGGCTGGCCGGCCGCGCACCCGGAGCTCACCGACGTGCTCGGTATGCCGATCCGACAGGGCGAGGATGTCCTGGGCTTCATCTTCGCGGCCGCCAAGACTGGCGCTGGTGGCTTCACCGAGCGGGACGAGCAGGTGGTGGGCCTGTTCGCTGCGCACGCCGCGATCGCGCTGACGAACGCCCGGCTCTACGAGCGCGGCCGGGAGCTGTCGGTGCTGGAAGAGCGGGCCAGGCTTGCCAGGGACCTGCATGACGCGGTGTCCCAGAAGTTGTTTAGCGTCCGGGCGAAGGCGAGGGCTGCAGCCGTTCTGGTCGAGCGTGATCCCGGCAGGGCTGTCGCCGAGATCACCAGCGTCGCGGCCCTGGCCGGCGAGGCACACGCCGAGTTGCGGGCCGTCATCGACGGACTGGCTCCGCCCGAGCTCGCGGCGGGGGGCCTCGCCGGGTCGATCCGCGCCTACGCCGTGCTGGCAGGCCGCACGCACGGAGCCGAGGTGGTGGTCGAGGCCGGTGAGCTGCCTGCCCTTGACTCGCAGCAGCAGACCGCGCTGTACCGGGTAGCGCAGGAGGCGATCGGCAACGCGCTGCGGCACTCCGGCAGCCGGCAGGTGTCCGTCTGCCTCTACCGGCGCCAGCGCAGCGTGATCCTTGAGGTGGCCGACCGGGGGTCGGGCTTTGACCCGAGTTCTGCGCTGGCAGGCCTCGGGCTGACCACAATGCGGGAACGGGCCGCATCGGCGGGCGGCCGTCTGTCCATCACCTCGGCACCCGGGGCGGGTACGCGCGTCCGGCTGAGCGTCCCGGCAGTGCGGACATGACCAGCGGGACCGCGCCTGGTGACCCATCGATCACCGTGCTAATCGCCGACGACCACCCGGTCGTGCGCCAGGGCCTGGCCGTGCTGTTCGAGGTGCAGGACGACATCGACCTGGTAGGTCAGGCCAGCGACGGCGCCGAGGCGGTCAAGCTCACCCGCGAGCTAGCCCCCGATGTACTCCTGCTCGATCTCATGCTGCCCGGGCTCGATGGCATGGGCGTCCTGGCGCGGTTGCGGGCCGACGACTCCCGCACCAGAGTGCTAGTCCTCACCAGCGCCGGTGGCTCAACCAGGCCCGCACTGGCGCTGCAGGCAGGCGCTGCCGGCTTCCTGTACAAGGACGTCGATCCGGATGCGCTGGTGCGCGCGATCCGCTCGGTCCATGACGGGAACACGGTGCTGGCACCCGGAGCCGCGGGCCTGGTAACCGGCCGGACCGGCCGCGACGTGCGTGGAGTCGGTGCCCTCACCGGCCGGGAACGCGAGGTCTTCACGCTACTGGCCGACGGCCAGTCGAACAGGCAGATCGCGCGGCGGCTCGGTGTGTCGGAGAAGACCGTGAAGACGCACGTCAGCGCCGTGCTGGCCAAGCTAGGTGTGGCAGACCGGACCCAGGCCGCCCTGCTGGCGGCCCGCGAGTCGGGCGCCGACCGGTGAGGAGTCAAACGGCCGTTATGCCGTAAGTTCGAGGCAGGCGACGGCGCGAAAGGATCCGGATGGCGGCTGAGGTTATTCGCCTGCGCGGCGTCGGAGTTCGGTTTGACAGGTCCATGCTGCTCCGGGACATCGACTGGACCGCAAGGAGCGACGAGAGCTGGGTCATCATCGGCCCCAACGGAGCCGGAAAGACCACGCTGCTGCAGGTAGCCGCGACGCTGCTGAGGCCGACGCACGGCACGGTGGAGATCCTCGGCGAGCCGCTCCTCGAGGCCGACATCGCCGACCTGCGCACCAGGATCGGCATGTCGAGTGCGGTCGTGGCCGACCGGGTGCCGCCGCAGGAGAAGGTGATCGACCTGGTGCTCACGGCGGCGTACGGGATACTCGGCCGGGATAGTGAGGACTACGACTCCGACGACGTGACGCGGGCGGTGGAACTCCTCGACGCCCTCGGCTGCGCGCATCTCATCCGGCGGCGGTTTGTCTCTTTGTCGGAGGGCGAGCGCAAGCGGGTCCAGATCGCCAGGTCCCTGATGGCGGACCCGGAACTGCTCCTGCTCGACGAGCCTGCGGCCGGCCTCGACCTAGGCGGCCGGGAGGAACTGCTGCGGCGGGTCGCGGCGCTGCTGAGCGATCCTCGATCACCGATGATGGTCATGGTGACTCATCACGTCGAAGAAGTCCCTGACGGCTTCAGTCACGCCATGCTGATGCGCAAGGGCGCCGTTGTCGCGGCCGGGCCGCTGCCCGAGGTCTTCACTGAGCGCAATCTCTCCCGCACCTTCGGCGTTCCACTGCAACTGGAACGGCGGGCAGCCCGCTGGTCCGCGCGGGTGATCACATTTCCCTGACCGGGCTCTGCATTACGAGCATCAACATACGAGGAACTCGTGGGCCCGGCTGAGGCGCTCGCGATCTTCGGGGCGGGGATAGCCGCCGGTACGGTGAACGCGATCGTCGGATCCGGATCGCTGATCACCTTCCCGACCCTGCTGGCATTCGGCTACCCGCCGGTCGTGGCCAACGTGTCGAATAACGTCGGCATGGTTCCCGGCAACGTGAGCGGGGCGCTCGGCTACCGACGTGAGCTAGCCGGACAGCGGGCCAGGCTGATCCGGCTCGGTGCCGTCTCCGCGGTGGGCTCGGCAGGCGGGGCTATCGCCCTGCTGTTGCTCCCGTCTGCGTCCTTCCGGTTCATCGTGCCGGTGCTGATCCTCATTGCATGCGTCCTCGTCGTGGTCCAGCCGTGGCTGAACGCTCGCCTTGCTGCTCGTCGTGGCCGCCGGGAGGAGGCGGACGGCGGCGCACCGGATGGCCGCGAGTCCTTCAGCCCGGCGCTCAGCGCGGGGGTGCTGGCGTCCGCCGCTTACGGGGGTTACTTCGGCGCGGCGCAGGGCGTGCTGCTGATCGGGCTGCTCGGCACGTTTCTCGACGAGAGCCTGCAACGGGTGAATGCCGCAAAGAATGTGCTGGCAGGGATCGCCAATGGAGTGGCGGCCGTCGTCTACATCGCGTTCGCGCATATTGCCTGGCTCGTCGTCCTGCTGCTCGCGACGGGCTCGATGCTCGGCGGCATCCTTGGCGCGCGCTACGGCCGCCGGTTGCCGCCGGTAGCGCTGCGCGTGTTCGTCGTGCTGATCGGCATCATCTCGGCAGTGAAGCTGATCTTCTTCTGAGTGCCAATGCGCAAAGCCGCAGGCAGCGGGCCCGCATCCGGGTCGGCTTCGAGCTGCTGGCATAATGACTCGTGGGGGACCCAACAAATGATGAATCCGGGGGGACCGGTCATCGGGCTCGCCCTGGCGTCGCTACAGCGGGTGCCAGGGCGAGCCTTTTACTTTCGCGGCTTGCGGGGCACAGATCCGCCGCCTGACCGCTGCCGAGACTGGGCGATCGCGTCGGCCATGCCGTGGTTGGCGAGCGCGTCGGCGCGCTCGTTGCCTGGGTTGCCGGCGTGGCCCTTGACCCAGAGCCACTCCACTTCGTGCCGCGCGGCCGCGGCGTCCAGGCGGCGCCACAGCCCCTCGTTCTTCACCGGCTGCTTGCTTGCGGTGCGCCAGTTGTTGCGCTTCCACGTCGGCAGCCAGCTCATGATGCCGTTGCGCAGGTAAGCACTGTCAGTGTGCAGCCGCACCCGGGTGGGCCTGACGAGGCTTTCCAGCGCCTGGATGGCGGCCATGAGTTCCATCCGGTTGTTGGTTGTGGGAGTGGCCTCGCCGCCGGACAGCTCCTTGCGACGCTCACCATAGGTGAGCACCGCTCCCCAGCCACCGGGTCCGGGATTGCCTCTGCACGCGCCGTCGGTATAGATCTCGACCGTGCCGTCCGTGACCGCCATAGCCGAAACCTACCGTGATCGCTGACTCCTGCTATGCAGAGTAACGGGGTCGCAGGTCGCTAATCTCGCTCGCTGGACACAGACAAAGAGAACTGCCCGGTCATCGTCAGAATCGACCGCCATCGCATCCGAT
The DNA here is from genome assembly GCA_035631375.1 of Streptosporangiaceae bacterium. Classification (GTDB taxonomy): domain Bacteria; phylum Actinomycetota; class Actinomycetes; order Streptosporangiales; family Streptosporangiaceae; genus JAJYUU01. The sequence goes on along the minus strand of DASQIW010000179.1, from coordinate 8,011 downwards.
ACGGTGCGGCAAAGAACGTCAGGCTAACCGATCCGCTGCGCGTGTCGAGCGTGGTTAGCAGCTCTGCGTGGAGCGCGATGTCTTGGTCGTAGTCTCCCGTTCCGATTGGGGGGTTGCGGCGCGACACGAGGTCGTAGGGGAAGTAGCCCGAGCCTAACAGTGTGAGCGCTCTGTGACTAGGTGATTGCGCAGAGTAATTACGCGCGATTGCCAGCAACAAGTCGGCAGCCACCGGCGCGAGGTATCGGTGCAAGATAGCTAGGTGCGGGAAAGCAACTCCGGACCGCTGGTGACCCCAGCGGGCGGTCCAATCAGGTCGTCCCCTCGGGTCAGCCAGCCGGACGCGATTGTTGTCGGATCCGGGCCGAACGGTCTTGCGGCCGCTTTGACAATGGCCAGGGCCGGACTGCGGGTACAGGTCTTCGAAGGCGCCGGCAAACCCGGTGGCGGCTGCCGCACCGATGAACTGACGCTGCCCGGCTTCGCCCACGACGTGTGCTCGGCCGTCCATCCGCTGGCACTCGCCTCACCGTTCTTCGCCAGCCTGAACCTATCCGCGCATGGCGTCCGGCTGCTCACGCCAAAGGTCGCGGCCGCGCATCCGCTGGACGGGGGCCGAGCCGCGGCCGTCAGCGGCAGCGTGAGCGAGACCGCCGGCCGGCTCGGCGCCGACGCTGCCGCCTACCGGCGGCTGATGGAGCCCCTCGTGCGCGACGCCGAGCCGATCGTCGCGATGACGCTGGCGCCACTGCGAAGGATCCCTGACCGACCGATCGCGGCTGCGCGGTTCGGCCTGCAGGGGCTGCTACCGGCGAAAATCCTGATCCGCCGCCTCGGCACGCCCGAGGGGCAGGCCTTGCTCGGCGGCATGGCCAGCCACTCCCTCAGGCCGCTCTCGGCGCCGCTCACCGGAGCGTTCGGGCTGACCTTCCTGATGCTCGCGCACACCACCGGCTGGCCGGTTGTGGGGGGCGGCAGCGCGCGGCTAATAGAGGCGATGACCGCTGAGCTCACCAGGCTGGGGGGAGAAATCCTCACCGGAACCTGGATCGAGCGGCTCGATCAACTGCCGCCTGCGCGTTCGGTGCTCCTTGATGTCACCCCGCGCCAATTGCTGGCGATGGCGGGCGGCCGCGTGCCTGCGGGCTACCGCCGGTCCATGCAACGGTTCCGCTATGGCCCCGGCGTCTGCAAAGTCGACTGGGCGCTTGACGGCCCCGTTCCCTGGCACAACGAGGCGTGCCGCGAGGCGGGCACCGTGCACGTGGCCGGAACGCTCGCTGAGGTCGCTCAGAGCGAGGCCGACGTCAGCGCCGGCCGGCATCCGGAGCGGCCGTTCTGCCTGATCGCCCAGCCTTGCGTGGTTGATCCAAGCCGGGCACCTGAAGGACGGCACACGCTGTGGGGGTATTGCCATGTGCCGGCCGGATCGGGCGTCGACATGTCTGAGCGAATTGAGGCTCAGATCGAGCGGTTCGCGCCCGGCTTCCGTGACCGCATCCTCGCCCGGTCAGTGCGGACTGCGACGGACATCGAGCGGTACAACCCCAGTTATGTCGGCGGCGACGTCGCTGCCGGGGCTGCCACGCTCCGCCAGACGATCGGCCGCCCGACGTTGCGCTGGAATCCGTACCGGACACCGATGCCGGGCGTCTACCTCTGCTCCGGCTCCACCCCGCCCGGTGGAGGCGTGCACGGGATGTGCGGCCTGTGGGCGGCCAGGACTGCGCTGCGCGACCTGCACATCGAGGGCGCGCCGGGTGACGGCCCGGCGGACCCGGTTCCGTCGGGTGAGGCAGGGTAGCGTGAGGGCGTGAAGAAGATAATCGAGCTGCTGGTCTGCTTCCTGCACCCCATCGCGGTTGTGCTGATCTGGATCGACCTGCTGACGCGGCGCGACATCAAGGACACGGCGAAGCTGGCCTGGGGCATCTTCGCTCTCGTCCCGCTGGTCCCGTTCCTGTACGTCCTCACGGGCGGCGACCTCTGGTAGCTGGCCGCCAGCGGCCTAGCCAGGATCGCTCGCCAGCGCGATCGCCTCGTCGACTTCGCCCTGCCTGGAGGCGATCTCGGCCGCGTACTTCTCGTTGTCGATCTTCTCCGCCAGCTCTTCGTCGGCTCGCATCAGCACCTCGAGGTCGGACTCGGCGGCCTCGATCACGCCGAGATCCTCGTAGGCGTGCTGCACCTTCGGACCCCACAGGCCGATGTCGCGCACGCACGGGACGATCCGGGAGAACAGCAGCGTGCGGAACGCCTGCTGCACCGGCGACTGCTCGGTGAACGCCACGCACTCGTCCACATTGAAGCCCATCCGCTCCCACACCTCGCGGGCGGTGAACCGGTTCCGCATGAGGTAACAGCCCTCGACGACGAACTCCTCGCGGTCTGCGCGCTCGGCCTCGGTCAGCTCCTTGTAGTAGTCACGCAGCGCCAGCCGGCCGAATGCCACGTGCCGTGCCTCGTCCTGCATCACGTACGCGAGCAGCTGGGTGACGAGCGGATTGTTGGACAGGTCGCGGTGCACGCCGAACGCGGCGAGGGCCAGCCCCTCGATCAGGACCTGCATGCCGAGGTAGGGCATGTCCCACCGGGAGTCGCTCAGCGCGTCGGCCAGGAGCTTGGAGAGGTCAGGGTTGATCGGGTAGTACAGGCCGATCTTGTCCCGCATGAACTTCGAGTACAGCTCCACGTGCCGCGCCTCGTCCATGGCCTGGGTCGCGGCGTAGAACTTCGAGTCCATGTCGGGCACCGACTCCACGATCCTGGCGGCGACGGTCAGGGCGCCCTGCTCCCCATGCAGGAACTGGCTGAACAGCCACGCCGACAGGTGATGGTCGAGCTCGTCGCGTTCTTTCTGGTTCAGCTTCTCCCACTGGGCGGAGCCGTAGATCGGGTTGAGCTCCTCGGTCTGTTCCATCACGTTGCACGGGTTGACCGGAATGCTCCAGTCGATTCGCTTGGTGGCGTCCCACTGCTTGTCCTTGCCGCGCTGGTAAAGGTCGAGCAGCCGGCTGCGGCCATCGTCGTATTCCCAGCTGAAGCGCGCCGCTCCGGTGGCAGGCACGTCCCAGGTGCCGGCCTGCACTGGAGTCGTGTAGTGCTCGTACGTGCTCACGGCTGCCTCCCCGAGTTAACGCCAGTAACTTCAGACATTACCCGCCGGTATGGTTTCGCTCTAGTGGTCAGCAGCGCCCGCTCTGGTGGTCGGCGGGCCGGCCGTGGTAGGGAGCGAACATGGACTTCGACATCCCGGCCGACCTGGCCAGCTATCTGACCGAACTGGACAAGTTCATCGAGACCGAGATCCGGCCACTCGAGCGCCAGGACGACAACATCCGGTTCTTCGACCATCGCCGCGAAGACGCCCGCACCGACTGGGAGCGGGGTGGCCTGCCGAACCGAGACTGGGAGGCGCTGCTGGCCGAGGCGCGCCGCCGGGCCGACGCGGCCGGCCACTACCGGTACGCGTTTCCGGCGAAATATGGCGGACGGGACGGCAATAACCTCGGCATGGCCGTCATCCGCGAGCACCTCGCCAGCAAGGGCCTCGGCCTGCACTGCGACCTGCAGAACGAGCACATGATCGTCGGGAACAACGTCGGCCTGCTGCTCATGCTCAACTACGGCAGCCCCGCGCAGCAGGCGGAGTGGGTGGAGGACCTCGCGGCCGGCCGCCGCGGCTTCGCGTTCGGAATCACCGAGCCTGCCCACGGATCAGACGCCACCTATATGGAAACGACAGCGGTGCGCGATGGCGCCGACTGGATCATCACCGGCGAAAAGACCTTCAACACCGGCGTGCACGCCGCCTCTTACGATCTGATCTTCGCCCGGACCAGCGGCGAGCCAGGCGCCGCGGACGGCATCACAGCGTTCCTCACCCCGGTCTCCTCGCCCGGCTTCACGGTGGAGGAATACCTGTGGACGTTCAACATGCCCACCGACCACGCGCACGTTCGCCTCGACGCTGTCCGGGTGAGTGATGCCGCCGTCTTCGGGGGTGAGGGCCGGGCCCTGCAGGTCGTGCAGCACTTCTTCAACGAGAACCGGATCAGGCAGGCGGCATCCAGCCTTGGCGCGGCGCAATATTGCATCAACGAGTCGGTCGCCTACGCCCTCGCGCGCAAGCCGTTCGGCAAGCCGCTCGCGGCCAATCAGGCGATCCAGTTCCCGCTCGTGGAACTCCAGACGCAGTGCGAGATGCTCCGCACGCTCATCCACAAGACCGCATGGCTGATGGACAGGGACGGCCCCTTCTCCGTCTCGGACAAGGTCTCGATGTGCAACTACTGGGCGAACCGGCTCTGCTGCGAGGCCGCCGACCGCGCCATGCAGATCCACGGCGGCCTCGGCTACTCACGGCACAAGCCGTTCGAGCACATCTACCGGCACCATCGCCGGTACCGGATCACCGAGGGCGCTGAGGAGATCCAGATGCGACGGGTGGCCGGGTACATGTTCGGTTTCATGCGCCAGCGCGCCCCGAAAGGCGTTTCCGAAGGATGACGGACCCGTTCGCTGGGAACGAGCTAGCGCGTGCCCTCGGCCGATGGGCGGGACGCGGTGCGAGCATCGAGGACGTCACCCGCCTACCGGGTGGCGCGTCGAAGGAGACCTGGTCGTTCGACGCGGTCGCGCCGGACGGCGGCCGCACCGAGCTGATCATGCGCAGGGACCCACCCGGCCGGCCATCCGAACCCGGTGCGCTGGAGCGGGAGTCGTCGGCCATCAGCATCGCGCACGACGCAGGCCTACCGGTGCCTGAATTGTTGTTCAGCTTCACTGAGCGCGCAGGCGGAGGCGCCGCGGGCATGATCATGCGACGCGTTCCCGGCGAGACGATCGCACGCAAGATCTTGCGGGACGAGGATTACGCAACAGCTCGCGGAGTACTAGTGAGTCAGCTCGCTCGGTTCGCTGCCGGACTGCACGGACTGGCAGACAAGCCGGATCCGTCCTTCTTTCCGACTCCCGATCCGCTCGCAGTCCTCCGCGCGCAGCTGGACACGTTTGCCGGGACCGGCCAGCACAGCGACGTGTTCGAGCTGGCCATGGACTGGCTGGCCGCGAACCCGCCGCCAGAGCGCGACCCGGTGCTCGTGCACGGTGACTTCCGGCTTGGCAACCTCATCGTGGGACCGGAGGGGCTGCGGGCAGTCCTGGACTGGGAAATCACTCATCTCGGCAACCCGGCCGAGGATCTCGGCTGGCTCTGCGTCAAGGCGTGGCGGTTTGGCGCTGCACAACCGGTGGCCGGAGTCGGCTCGCGTGAAGAGCTGCTCGCGGCCTACGAGGCTGCGGGCGGGGCGGCCATCTCTCCGGCCGAGCTGCACTGGTGGGAGGTGCTCGGCACGCTGCGCTGGGGCGTGATCTGCCTGACCCAGGCGTGGGCGCACCTGTCCGGTGCGCACCGCTCGGTCGAGCTCGCCGCGATCGGCCGACGCGTGTGCGAACAGGAGTGGGACCTGCTGCTGCTTCTCGACCCAGGCTCGGCCCGGCTGGCTGCCGCCAGCAGTCCGCGGCCGATGGGGGCGAGCCAGCCATCGCCGGCGCCGTACGGCAGGCCGACCGCCAGCGAGCTGCTCGAGGCAGTGCGCGAGTTCCTGCTGGACGCCGTGCTCCCGCAGACCTCCGGCCAGCTGTCCTTCCACGCGCGCGTCGCGGCCAATGCCGTGGCCATCGTGCTGCGAGAACTGGAACTCGGCTCCCTCCCGCCGGACGCGGATCTTGCCGCCGCGGTGGCCACCAGGCTCGCGGTCGCCAACCCGAAGTACTTCGACTCGCCGCCGCCGTGACCAGGCGGGTCATCATGCCGAGGCCAGCGAGCGCCCGATTATCGCTACGCTTCGGACCGTGTGTGATCCGGACGGAATGGCGCGGCTGCCGCGCGATTTCTTCGATCGGCCTGCCACCGAGGTAGCGCCTGACCTGCTCGGCTGCATCCTGTGGCATACCAGTCCTGCCGGGCTGGTCGCGGCCCGGCTGGTCGAGGTCGAGGCCTACCGGGGCGCGATCGATCCGGCGTCGCACGCGTTCCGCGGGCGGACCGCTCGTAACGCCGTGATGTTCGGCCCGCCCGGTCATGCGTACGTCTACTTCAGCTACGGAATGCACTACTGCGTCAACCTCGTCTGCGAGCCTGTCGGCCGCGGGGAGGCGGTGCTGATCCGGGCCGGGGCTGTCGTGACGGGTGCAGAGCTGGCGCGGCGCCGCCGCTGGGGTCTGCCGGACAGCGGCACCACTGCGAACGGTGCCGACGCGGCCGCCGGCGGCGGTCCGGCGGCTGGCGCTAAGCGCGCCCGGCATCGCGACCTTGACCTGGCCCGCGGGCCTGGACGGCTGTGCCAGGCGCTCGCCATCGACCGTTCCCTGGACGGTGCCGATGTGTGCGGCGAGGGCGGGCCGGTCGGAATCGGCCCAGCGAGTGCGGTGGACCAGCCGGCGGAGGCTGCGACCGTCACCGTCGCGACCGGACCGCGGGTGGGCATCAGCCAGGCCGCCGACCGTCCGTGGCGCTACTGGCTCGCCGGTGACGGCCACGTTTCGATCTATAGGCCTTTGAAACCGAGAGACGGGCGAGCGAAACCAGTTTCCGGCCGCGATGCCGAAGGTGGGACGATGCTGCGGTGACCGACATCATCGACGAGCTGAGCTGGCGCGGTCTGGTCGCCGTGTCGACCGACCTGGACGACCTGCGAAAGGCGCTCGACACCGGGATCGTCACGTTCTACGGCGGGTTCGACCCCACCGCTGCGGGGCTGCACATCGGCAATCTGGTCTTGCTGCTGACAATGCGGCGGTTCCAGCAGGCCGGGCACCGGCCAATCGGGCTCGTCGGCGGCGCTACGGGGCTGATTGGCGACCCCAGCGGCAAGTCGGTGGAGCGGGTGCTGAACACTCCAGAGACCGTCGCGGGGTGGGTGGAGCGGATCCGCGCCGAGGTGAACCGGTTCCTCGACTTCACGCCGGGCTCGACCGGAGCCATCCTCGTCAGCAACCTCGACTGGACCGAGCACCTGACGGCGCTGGACTTCCTCCGCGACATCGGCAAGCACTTCCCGGTCAACCAGATGCTGTCCCGCGAGGTGGTTCGCACCCGGCTGGAGGAGGGCGGCATCAGCTACACCGAGTTCAGCTACCAGATCCTGCAGGCCAACGACTACCTCGAGCTGCACAACCGGTATGACTGCACGCTGCAGCTCGGCGGCAGCGACCAGTGGGGCAACCTGGTCTCGGGCGTGGACCTGATCCGCCGGGTCACCGGTGATTCGGTGCACGCGCTGGCGACGCCGCTCATCACCAAGCCCGACGGCACCAAGTACGGCAAGACCGAGGGCGAGGCGGTGTGGCTGAGCCAGGATCTGATGAGCTCGTACGCGTTCTACCAGTTCTGGCTGAATCGGGCAGATGCGGAGATGCCGGGTCTGCTGCGGGTGTTCTCGTTCCGCTCCAGGGCGGAGATCGAGGAGCTGGATCGCGAGATCGCCGAGCGGCCCGCGGCCCGCAGGGCGCAGCGGCTGCTGGCTGAAGAGGTCACCACGCTGGTGCACGGCGCCGATGAGCTGGCCCGGGTGCAGGACGCCAGCCAGGCCTTGTTCGGCCAAGGCGACTTGCCGGCGCTGGACCGGGTGACCCTCGCGGCCGCGGTTGCGGAGGTGCCTAGCGCCGAGGTCGCCACCGGAGCCGGTGCGCTGCCGTCAGTGGCGGACCTGATGCTGGCCTGCGGGATCGTGAAGAGCAAGTCAGAGGCCCGGCGGGTGATCACCGAGGGCGGCGCGTACCTCAATAATGCGCGGGTGGCTGACGTGGACGCGGTGCCGTTGGTCGGGGATCTGCTGCACGGCCAATACCTCGTGCTGCGCCGCGGCAGGCGGACGGTCGGCGCGGTGCGAGTGCGGCAAGGCTAGGCGGTCCCGCCGACCTGGCCTGGCCGCGTCCCTGGCCGGCTGCTTCCCCTGGCCGGCCGCCTTCCTGGCCGGCCGCCTCGCGCGCGGGTCGTGGGCCAAAG